>CALUOT010000080.1 GCA_944322355.1 uncultured Bacteroides sp.
ATACCTCACGCCAAACGAAAAATTTAAACAAATTATTAATCAGAATTCTGTTGCATTTGCAAGTTGAATTCAGCAATAAAATTCACCTGGAGCTTCCAAGATCTGACATAAACGTCTACTATTACTATTTAAAATCTCCACCAGCATAAAATTTATGCGATCAGTAGACTTCGCTGCATCATTTTGGTTAACCATAATGTCATAGTTATCACATATCCGCTTATAATTTTCATCAAATGAAGGACGAAATGATTTAATGGGAGAAATCTTATATCCTATAGATTTTAAATGACGTGTTAAACGAATCAATGTCATGGTCTTCCCACATGAAGGTGGTCCAAATAGAATTACTAATGGAGCTTCCTTATCCGCTATGGTGACATTGATTTTATTAGGATCCTTTAATTCTTCTGTATTAAATCCTGCATGCTCCTCTTGTGAAAACTCTTCGACAATCGCAGAAGTACCGTTTTCCAATATAGGTTGTACAGTTGTTTCTACTTCTTTCTCCTCATTTTTTAAATTATCCCTAAAATTAAAATCTGCCATAATTTTATTTTTAATTAGTACACAATAATAGAACTATTCTTCCCTTTTGAATGCAAGATCAAAGAATACAAATGCAGCAATATCCACTAATATGGATAGTATTATCCAATAAATGAACCCTCGCCCCTCATATTTACCAGAAAAAAAATCTTTCCATACATCCATAACACTTGCCATTCTAGACACTTTAGTTATCTGATTAGTAGCCAAATAATTCTCTCTATCTTCATCGTTCTTAAAAGAGACAAACTCTGCATAATTCTTTATTATTGCATATGATTTCCTAAGCGTTATATCTGCTTGAGCTATAAGGTCATGATCTATTATGCCAGATGCATCCATTTCTGCGATATAGCTTTCAATCGTTTCTATATTCTTTATCTCTCGTGTGGCTTCTGGTTTGAAAAGATTCTCTTGAGGATTAATATAATTAGCAACCAATTCTTCTTTTCTCTTATTAAGCAATTCATAAATCATAGTCTTATATTGCTGCTTCAACAATTTAATTTGCTGAGGACTTGCTCCTTGATAAGAAAGTGTTGGAATACTTGCAATTTGTAGAGTTGTCGCAATTTTATCCAAATGTGCTTTCGCTCTTTTTCCAAATCCTGGATTAGCTAAATTATCTATTTCATTTTCCAATGCAATAATTTCTGCATTTACCTCACTTTCTAGTTTATCAATCCTCAACTTAATTTCTGTTACAGTCTTTACATTATCACGCAATTGTTGCAAATACCCTTTAGTAGTTGTTAAATCTTGCGTAACAATATCTGTTATACAATTACGATAAAAAAAATGTATGAGTATTAGTAGGCATACTACAAATAAACCAAAAGAATAACACAATAATAACACCTATTATCAAGTGCATACTTCTTTTCTCCAAATAAATGTTTTGATTTAAACTATCTACTATCATCTTTGTACCCCATGAAGCAATTACAAAGAAACCAATAGTTACAGCCCAACATATTACCAAAGGCAAATTAGGAAGTAATAAGTGTAAAGATTCAGATGTAGCCCAACAGCTAACAATCGCAAAGATTACAAAACCACAAATACAAATAATTTTAAGGAGTTTATTCTCTTCCATACACCAGATTTGAAATGCTCCTTAAATTCCCAGATAGAAGCTAATATAAAAAAATAAGGTGTGGGAACTATATTTGCTTTATCCCATTCTCAGGTCTCGCATTACCTATGGTACGGATAAAACAATAGCCCACACCACTTTTAGCAATATCTAATACACCCTATACTCATAGAGTAGATATGCGTCAAATGATGCGGTGCTATTGCCATCATCTTCGTACCGTTTTCAAATTGCGAGTTTGAGAATGGAAGATAATTTCAATAACACCCTTTTACTAATAAAAAATTTTCCTATATTCTACTATTAGTCTATAAGAATCACCACAAAGATACTGCTTTTCTTGCTCTTTCAACAAATTTCCAATTGTTTTTTCCTGAAAACTGCTTCAAAACATAATTATCCAAATTCAAAGAGAAATAAAACTATCCTATAGATGTTCCTATATAATGGTTAAAGATCACAGAGAAGGATATGTAGCAAAAAAATAACTCTCATAGCCTATCTCTGGACATAACCTGTTTCAAAAGAAAATATCGAAACACAGATCCAACGTACTATTGAGTTACGCAAGACATTTATCCGAACCGATTAATATGCCGATTCACAAATTATCTAAATACTCTTGTATCGAAGAAATATTTGCCATAAAGTCAATTCATATTCCACCAAATATCCCATGCTATAAAGATTTTAAGAAAGATACTGTTTCTCCCCCAATAACCTTACAGAAATAGAAAAGAGACATTTTGTCACTTTTCCATAAAAAAGACCTGCCAAAATTTCTTATATATTCGTGAGCCATTTCATATAAGTTCATCGGCCATTTCATATATATTCGTGGGCCCACGCACTTATATTCCTTGGGGAAGGCTACTTTGTTTCCCGAAACAGCAGAATTTACTATTGCGTTTGCTAAGAAATTGATTATTCATTTTGTCAACATTCTTAATTTATAGATAAAAGCCTCCATCCCCCGTTCAGAACGCATCCTGACACGGTTCGGGAAGGTTGCAAACATAGAGGCCGAAGGTTGCAAACATTAGCCCTTTAGGTTGCAAACATTCGAGCCTTAGGTTTGCAACCTTCTTGAAGGATAGCGCTACCTAGCATATAGATGTCATGATTTTAGAAAGCATTCACGGAAAAGCATTCGAAACTTTTCACTTCATTGGATAAGCCCCACGTATTTACATTGCCTTAGCCTTGCTCCGCTAGAAGAATATCCATGCAGTGAGATGGGTATTAAATACAGAACTTACACCTACTACACGTTCTGAATTTGGAAGCCGTGACCTTATAGGGGTACAGATTTTAAAAGAAAGTCAGAGCTAAACTCGATTATTAGCCGAAAATACGTATCTTTACCCCATCAAATAAAGGAGTGAAATACCCTTTATGCATCCAAACGAACCAGAAAATGAAAAAGGACAAGGATATAAAACATCGTGCTCAACTGTCGAGTTTATTCCTGCTTCCTATGGCCTTGTGGTGGGCTATGGGCGTGGCACATGCCTCAGAAGACGAAAATCGTAAGCCTTATTGGCAAGACATACAAGCCGTAGCCGTCAACAAAGAAGCACCCCGATCTGCATTCATGACTTATGACAAGCGGGAAGATGCACTGAGTGGACGTTATGAGCAAAGCCCTTACTACCGACTGCTCAACGGCACGTGGAAGTTCTACTTTGTGGACAGCTACAAGCAATTGCCGGAAAACATTACGGATGCCGATGTGGATGCATCGGAGTGGCACGACATCCAAGTGCCCGGCAACTGGGAAGTGCAAGGCTTCGGGACTCCCATCTATACCAATCATGGTTATGAGTTCAAGCCTCGCCATCCGCAACCGCCCACACTCCCCGAGGATAATCCCGTAGGAGTGTATCGACGAGACATCGACATTCCTTCGCAGTGGATGGACCGCGACATCTACCTGCATATCGCCGGTGCCAAATCAGGCGTGTATGTCTATGTAAATGGGCAGGAAGTGGGTTATAGCGAAGACTCCAAGAATCCGGCCGAATTTCTCCTCAATCCTTATGTAAAGGAAGGAAAGAACGTATTGACCCTAAAAATATTCCGCTGGAGCACAGGTTCTTACTTAGAATGTCAAGACATGTGGCGCATGAGCGGCATTGAGCGGGATGTATTTATCTACTCCCAACCGAAAACGGCCGTACGAGACTTCCGCATTCTATCAACGCTGGACGATACATACCAAAACGGTATCTTTGCCTTAGAAGCCGACTTGCGCAACCATCAGGCGGACGATGCCACCCTTACTTTTTCGTACGAGTTGTTGAACAAACAAGGGCAAACCGTAATCGGCGATAAGCAAACCATCAGCATACCCGCCGGAAAAGAAAAAACGGTACGCTTCGACCGGCAGATGAACCATGTGCTGACTTGGACATCAGAGCATCCCAACCTGTACCAACTACTGATGAAGATAGAAGAAGAAGGCAAGACCACCGAAATCATCCCTTACCACGTGGGATTCCGGCGCATCGAAATCAAAAACTCTGGACTAACCACCGAGGACGGACGCCCTTATATATTAATGTATATCAATGGGCAACCCATCAAGCTGAAAGGGACAAACATACACGAACATAACCCCGCCACGGGACACTATGTGACCGAAGACCTCATGCGCAAGGATTTTGAATTGATGAAGAAGCACAACATCAATGCCGTGCGCTTGTCCCATTATCCGCAGGACCGACGTTTCTACGAACTCTGTGACGAATATGGCCTATATGTCTATGACGAAGCCAACATCGAGAGCCACGGTATGTACTACGACCTGCGCAAGGGCGGGACACTGGGCAATAATCCCGAATGGCTGAAGCCTCACATGCACCGCACCATCAATATGTTCGAACGCAACAAGAACTATCCGTCGGTCATCATCTGGTCGCTGGGCAATGAAGCCGGAAACGGCTATAACTTCTACCAGACTTATTTGTGGCTGAAAGAAGCCGACAAGGACTGGATGGCACGTCCGGTGAACTATGAGCGTGCCCAATGGGAATGGAACTCAGACATGTATGTGCCCCAATATCCCAGTGCCGAATGGCTGGAAAGCATCGGTAAGCGTGGAAGCGACCGCCCCGTAGTACCTTCGGAGTATTCGCACGCCATGGGTAACTCCAACGGTAACTTATGGGATCAGTGGAAAGCCATCTACCGGTATCCCAACCTGCAAGGCGGATTCCTGTGGGAATGGGTGGACCATGGCATTGATGCAACGGATAAGGAAGGACGTCATTACTGGGCATACGGCGGGGACTTCGGGGTCAATACACCCAGCGACGGCAATTTCGTGTGCGACGGGGTGGTCAGTGCCGACCGCACGCCTCATCCTTGTATGGCCGAAGTGAAATATGCCTATCAGAACATGGCCGTAGAAGCCGTCGACTTGGCTTCGGGTAAATTCCGGGTACAGAATCGCTTCTACTTCACTAACTTGCGGAAGTATATGATGACTTATGAGGTGAAAGCCAACAACAAGGTAGTGAGACACGGCAAGATGTCGTTCGACATCGCTCCCCAAGCCTTCCGTGAATTCAGCGTACCCGTCAATAACTTGAAAGCCCAAGCCGGTACCGAATATTTCGTGAACTTCGGACTTTATGTCGTGGAACCTGAACCGGGTATTCCTTCGGGATATTGCATCGCCCACGAGCAGTTCCGCCTGCCTATCGACCCCCTACCGGTGGAAATCGACACAGACGGAAGTCCGCTCCGAATCCAGGACGAAGGAGACGAACTGACCGCTTCGTCGGGCAAGGTGACGTTCACTTTCCACAAGCAGACAGGCGTGGTGACTTCTTATAAGGTCAAAGGACGCGAGTTCTTCGCGGACGGGTTCGGCTTGCAGCCCAACTTCTGGCGCGGGCCTACGGACAACGATTATGGTAACGGGATGCCCAAACGCGAACAGGTGTGGAAGCAGTCGAGCCGAGACTTCAACGTCACGGAGGCGTCTATCGTCCTGGATGGCAAGGATGCCGTCATCCAAGCCGACTATCTGCTGAAGGCCGGAAACCGGTATCGCATGACCTACCGGGTGCATCCTTCGGGAGCCGTGAAAGTAGATGCCGTGTTTACTCCGACAGAACAACCTAACGTGCCACGCATCGGAGTGCGTTTCCGCCTGCCTGCCTTGATGGATAACGTGACGTACTTCGGACGAGGACCCGAAGAGAACTATGCTGACCGCAACAACGGCACACTGGTCGGCGAATACAAGGCTACGGCTTGGGAACTTTACTTCCCCTACGCCCGCCCACAAGAGAACGGACATCACACCGATACGCGTTGGCTCTCACTAAGCGGCAGCGGACAGAAGCTGACCATACAGGCCGACAGCCTCATCGAGTTCAACGCCCTGCGCAACCCTATTGAGGACTTCGACTCGGAAGAAGCCCGTCAGTATCCCTACCAATGGAGCAACTTCACGCCGGAAGAGGTGGCCAACCACGACGAAGCGGCTGCCAAGAACGTGCTACGACGCATGCATCACAAGAACGACATTGTCCCCCGCGACTATGTGGAAGTGTGCATCGACATGAAGCAAGAGGGAGTGGCCGGCTACAACAGCTGGGGTGCACGTCCCGAACCGGGCTATGACCTGCCGGCCAACCGCGAATACCGATGGGGATTCACCTTGGTGCCCCGCTAAATGAGCATGCAACGAAAGACACCCGATAGGACAATGGACACCCCCCAAGCAGGCATCTACATCCACGTGCCCTTCTGCCGGACGCGCTGCATCTATTGCGACTTCTACTCCACCACACGCACCGAGTGGCGCCAGCGGTACGTGGAAGCCCTGTGCAACGAGCTGCGCATGAGACGGAACTATCTGGCAGGACGCTCCATCCGTACCGTCTACTTCGGAGGCGGGACTCCTTCGCAACTGGAAGAAGACCACTTCCAACGGATATTCGACGCCATCCGGCAGAACTACGGGCTGGATGCCTGCGAAGAAATAACCCTCGAAGCCAACCCCGACGACCTGACGGAAAGCTACGTCCGGATGCTCCGACGGCTGCCCTTCAACCGCCTCAGCATGGGGATACAGACGTTCGACGACGACATGCTGCGCCGGCTGAACCGCCGCCACACCGCCCGCCAGGCCATCGAAGCCGTCGACCGATGCCGCCAGGCAGGGCTGACCAACCTCAGCATCGACCTCATCTACGGCCTGCCGGGCGAGACTGACGAACGCTGGCTGCGCGACCTCCGACAGGCCGTGGCACTGGACGTGGCGCATCTGTCGGCCTATCACCTGACCTATGAGGAGGGCACCCCGCTCCACCGGATGCTCATGAGCCATCGCGTAGACGAAGTGGACGAGGAAAGCAGTGTCCGTTTTTTCAGCACCCTGATGGAAGTCCTCGCGCAAGCCGGATACGAGCACTACGAGATATCGAACTTCTGCCAACCGGGCATGTACTCGCGCCACAACTCGTCCTACTGGCAAGGCATCCCCTACCTGGGCTGCGGCCCTTCAGCCCATTCGTTCGACGGCGAGTCAAGGGAGTGGAACGTGGCTTCGCTGGAACGCTACCTCGCGGCCATCGAGGCGGGGCAGAGGCTGTTCGAGACCGAAACCCTGGACCTCCCCACCCGCTACAACGAATTCGTCATGACCGCCCTGCGCACCCGTCCGGGCATCGACCTACAGCGGCTCGAAGTCCTCTTCGGCCCCCGCCTTTCGGCCTACTGCCTGCGCATGGCCGCCCCTTACCTGCAAAGCGGCCGGCTGGAACGCTGCGGCCACCACTTGCGCCTCACGCGCGAAGGCATCTTCATCTCCGACGGCATCATCAGCCAACTGATGGCCGTAGAGTAGACGCGGCCGCGCCTATGCGCAGCCACAAACACGCCTATACGTTGCCACAAATGCGTATATACGTTGTTACAAACGCGTATATACGTTGTCATAAACGCGTATATACGTTGTCATAAACGCGTATATACGTATTTTCAACGACGTATATACGCGTTTGTAACGGCGTATAGGCGCATTTTCAAACAGGTAAAAAGGTTTGAATTTAGCCCCCGATATGGGCAAAAAGCGCCAGATGTTCGTCCACGTAAGCGGCTATGCGGGCGGTAAATTCTTCCTCCCGTTCCAGGAACTGGTCCTCCAGGTCGTCGAAAGCCTCGTATTGCTCGTACATGGCCATGAACTCCTCGTCCGTCCGCTCGCGCTCCAGATCGTCGCGATGAGCCTCATAAATCTGGCGTGCGGCGTAGAGCAGCTTGCTCAAGTCTCCCACTCCCCACAGTCGCATCGCCTTGGCGAAGGGATTATGGAAGATATACCCCCCGTATCCGTTCTGGATAAGTTGGCAGAAGCCCCCCTCCATCACCTCGTCGCGGAAGATCTGGTAGGCCAGCAACGTGTGCTGCTCGCCCGTCAGCCTCGGCATGGTTTCTGCCGTAAGTTCTCCCTCCAGGGCCGTCCAGTACGCCCGGGTAAACACTTCGATAAACGCGTCCATCCCTTGAGTAGCCGCCCGACGCAAGTCGGCATCTTTCACTTCTATCATCAGTCGAAACGTAATAAGATTAAAACATACGGCCGCAAAACTACGAAAATATACGCAAATACGCCTCCGGCTGAACGAAACTTCCACATAGAAAGCCAATTTATCGACACCGAAACCGAAGCATTCGCCTACTTTTGCCCGAAAAACGAAAGACGAACACCATGAAACCTGTACTTATCCTCATCCTATCCCTCCTCGTGTGGGCGGGATGCTCATCCGACCCCGTCGAAGAACTTACGCCCGACAACGAAGTAGAGAACCCGATAGAAGGCGAAGAAGAAGACCCGGACACCCCCGCCTGGAGCGAAGTCTCCGGGACTTGCGCCGAAGATGCCAACGCCCCCGTCGGCTTTGCCACCGTGGGCACCACCCCCACCGGAGGCGAAGGAGGCTCGTACGTCGTCGTGGAGACTGCTGCGGACCTGCGCGACGCCTTGCGTCAATCGGCTCCCCTTACCATATATATAAAGGGGAACATAGAGGTCACTTCCATGATTCAGACCCAAGTCAAGAACAAGACTATCCTCGGCCTGCCCGGCTCGGCACTGAGCAATCCCAACCGCACGGCAGCGGGTTCGGGCATCCTATACTTCAGCCAAGGCTCGGACAACATCATCCTGCGCAACGTCACCTTCCGAGGCGCCGGTGCCTACGACGTAGACGGACGGGACAACCTATGCATCCACGGAACGACCAACATCTGGATAGACCACTGTGACTTCCAGGACGGCGTGGACGGTAATTTCGATTGCCGCAGCGCCTCCGACTACATTGCCGTGACCTGGTGCCGGTTCCGCTACTTGATAGAGCCATTGACCGGAGGTTCGGGAGGGAGTGACGACCACCGCTTCAGCAACCTGTGGGGCAACAGTGACAACACGACATCAGACCGCGGCCATTTGCGCACCACGTTCCAATACTGCTGGTGGGACGAAGGATGCCGCGAACGAATGCCTCGTGTGCGCTTCGGACAGATACATATATCCAACTGCCTCTACAAGAGCTCCGTCACCAACTATTGCATCGGCTATGGCACAGAGTCCAATGTCTATGTGGAAAAATCAGCCTTCATCGGCATCAACAAAGTCAGTGAAGACAAAAGCGAAGGCGACGCTGTCATCAACTTCGACCAATGTCTTTACCAAGATGTGAAACGGGCAGACAGTTATACCGATGTAGGCACCTCCTTCAACCCACCCTATACCCTGCCCCATACCATCGAAGCCGACAAAGTAGAAGAAGTAGTCACCGCCTACGCCGGTGCCACACTGACCCTTACAGAACCTCAATAAGTGTAAAGTCTACATTGCATTCGGACAAAGCCTGCGGCTCTATTACCTATTTTTAATAAAAAAGTCAAATTGAACGGTTGGCTGAATTGAAGAAAACGAGTAACTTTGCCCAAGTTTTAAAAAGTGGAACTACGTTTTTATTAACTAACTAAAAAAGAGCTATTATGACTTATTCACACGAAGTGGAACACATGTGTGTTGTAAAAAAAGGCCCTAATCACGGGCCGGCTCCTATTCCCGAAGAAGGTAAATGGGTAAAAGCAAAAGAAATCGTAGACATCTCTGGTTTGACACACGGCGTGGGCTGGTGTGCTCCCCAGCAAGGTGCTTGTAAATTAACCCTCAACGTGAAAGAAGGTGTTATCCAAGAAGCCTTGGTAGAAACCATCGGTTGCTCAGGTATGACTCACTCTGCAGCTATGGCTTCTGAAATTCTTCCGGGAAAAACTATCCTCGAAGCATTGAATACAGACCTCGTTTGTGATGCCATCAACACGGCTATGCGTGAACTCTTCCTGCAAATTGTTTACGGACGTACCCAATCTGCATTCTCAGAAGGCGGCTTGATGATCGGTGCCGGACTGGAAGACTTGGGTAAAGGTCTGCGTAGCCAGGTAGGTACACTGTATGGTACATTGGCCAAAGGTACCCGCTACTTGGAACTGACAGAAGGTTACATTACCCGCATGGCCTTGGATAAAGACAATCAAGTTATCGGTTATGAATATGTCCACATGGGCAAGTTCATGGAACAAGTGAAGAAAGGCGTAGATGCCAACGAAGCCCTGAAAGCCGTAACCGGCACATACGGTCGCTTCAAGCCTGAGCAAGGTGCAGTTAAATATATTGACCCACGTAATGAATAAGGAGGACACAGACTATGATTAGACCCGTACAATTTGAAAGCCAAGACCGTCGTATCAAGCAGATTCTTGCTGCACTGAACGAAAACGGCATCAAAGATATTGAAGAAGCTAACGCAATCTGTGACGCCGCAGGTCTCGATCCTTATCTGACTTGTCAAGAGACACAAGGTATCTGTTTCGAAAACGCCAAGTGGGCATACGTAGTAGGTTGTGCCATCGCCCTGAAGAAAGGTTGTAAGAATGCAGCTGATGCAGCTGAAGCCATCGGTATCGGTCTGCAAGCTTTCTGCATCCCCGGCTCTGTAGCCGATGACCGTAAAGTAGGTTTGGGACACGGTAACTTGGCAGCCCGTCTGCTCCGCGAAGAGACTCAGTGCTTCGCATTCTTGGCCGGCCACGAATCATTCGCAGCCGCTGAAGGTGCTATCAAAATTGCTGAAATGGCCAATAAGGTTCGTACTAACCCGTTGCGTTGCATCCTGAATGGTCTGGGTAAAGATGCAGCCATGATTATTTCTCGCATCAACGGTTTCACCTATGTACAGACTCAATTTGATTACTACACCGGTGAACTGAAGATCGTTAATGAAACTCCGTATTCTGACGGTCCGCGTGCCAAAGTAAAATGCTACGGTGCCGACGATGTACGCGAAGGTGTAGCTATCATGTGGCATGAAAATGTAGATGTATCTATCACAGGTAACTCTACGAACCCGACACGCTTCCAACACCCGGTAGCCGGTACTTATAAGAAAGAACGTGTATTGGCTGGCAAACCTTACTTCTCAGTAGCCAGTGGTGGTGGTACAGGACGTACTTTGCACCCGGATAATA
>CALUOT010000081.1 GCA_944322355.1 uncultured Bacteroides sp.
GGTAAGGAGTTCGAAGAAGGCAAGCTGACGTTGGAAGACGTAGTGGCCTATGCGAAGCAGGCCGGCGAACCCCGCCAGACCAGTGGCAAGCAGGAGTTGTACGAGGCCATTGTGAACATGTACTGCTAAGCCTGTCATTTTAACTCGATTGTAATACCCTTTCAATACTTCTGCAATAAGAATCCTCCATATTTGCAATGTCAAACAAATATGGAGGATTTTGATTATGCAACTGAATAAAGATGATTACACCGTAGAAGCAGCAATGGGTGGAGGGTTCTTCGCTTATTACATGAACAACCTGTTGTGCAGTGCCTATGGCGAAACGCCCGATGAGGCCTGCGAGAATTTGGAGCACATAGTCGAAGACTTTGTCAGCGACATGTATATGGTCGAAGAATACGTTTGATGAGGAAGTATCCGATAGACTTCTTACGTAAATTCCATAGATTCTCTTTTTTCAACCCGTATCTGCGTGATGCAGATACGGCTTTTTAATAGATTTCGCTATATTCCTATATTTATCAGATGAAAGTATTATTTATCATTCAGGGAGAAGGCCGGGGCCACCTCACTCAGGCGCTGACGTTGGAGAGTATGCTTCGTCGCCATGGACACGATGTGGTGGAAGTATTAGTAGGACAAAGCAATTCCCGGCGCCTTCCAGGCTTCTTCAATCGAAGTATCCAGGCTCCGGTAAAGCGTTTCTTCAGTCCTAATTTCTTGCCTACTCCGGCCAATCGCCGGGTATGCCTGTTGCGTAGTGTGGGCTATAATATGCTTCATCTGCCCACTTACGTACGAAGTATGTGTTTTATTCGTGATCGTATCCGGGAGAGTCAAGCCGATTTAGTCATCAACTTTTATGAATTGCTTACGGGGCTTGCTTACTTGTTTTTCAGGCCCTCTGTTCCTCAAGTTTGCGTAGGACATCAATATCTGTTTCTTCATCCCGATTTCCAGTTTCCTCATAAAGAAGGAGTCGGTTTGTTTTTTCTGCGCCTGTTTACTCGTCTTACCAGTATAGGTGCCAAGGAACGTTTGGCTTTGTCCTTCTATGAGATGCCCGATGAGGAGGCTTTGCATATCCGTGTGGTTCCTCCTTTGTTGCGTCGCGAGGTTTTGACGTACGAGAGTCGTCCGGGAACCTATCTGCATGGTTATCTGTTGAATGCAGGGTTCAGTGAAGATGTGAAGCGTTGGCATCGGAAGCATCCGGAAGTTCCTCTTCACTTCTTCTGGGACAAGCCCGATGAGGAAGATGAACACGTCTTGGACGAGACGTTGACATTCCATCAGATTGACGACCGCACGTTCTTGCGGAGTATGGCGGGATGTTTGGCCTATGCCACTACAGCCGGTTTTGAATCGGTTTGCGAAGCGATGTATTTGGGCAAACCTCTGTTGATGGTGCCTGCTCACATCGAACAGGATTGCAATGCCTATGATGCCCAGCGGGCAGGGGCAGGTATTGTGAGCGATGCTTTTGATTTAGACCGGTTGATTGAGTTTTCCCGCCAGTATACGCCTCAGGTAGCTTTCCGTTATTGGGTACGTAGTGCCGAGCATCGGGTGCTGGAGCTTCTCGAAGGAGTGGTAGATGTGGCATATTGTAACATTTTTGAAACATCATTATAGTATAAATGTCGTATTTTTGCCGAAAAATTGGTGACTAATGAGTAAGGCAATCAATAAGAAGAGTGTATTGGCGGCGTATGTAGACCGCGATTTGAGTTGGATGTACTTCAATCGTCGTATTCTTCAGGAGGCGACTAAGGTGAATATTCCTTTGCTGGAGCGATTGAGCTTTTTAGGGATTTATTCGAATAATCTGGATGAGTTCTATCGGGTGCGTATGGCTACGCAGAGCCGCATTGCAGAATGTGAGGACAAGAGTGTGCAGAGCGAACGCGAACATGCCAAGCAGCTCATTAAGCAAATCAACAAATTGAACAATCGGTATGCCAAGGAATACGAGCAGGCCATTCATGAAGTGACCAAACAGCTTCGTGCCGAACACATCTATTTGCTCAAAGATAATGAGTTGAATGAAGAGCAGCAAGAGTATGTGCGTACTTACTTTCGTCAGAAGATGAGTGGCTTCATCAGCCCTGTGTGGATATCGGCGGTGAAGCAACTGGCTGATGAAACTGATGAAAATATTTACCTGGCTGTAAAGATGCAGATGGAGGGTCGGAGGAATAGCGAGTATGCCTTGATTGAATTGCCTGTGGCCGAATGTGGACGTTTCATACGGCTGCCGGACAAGGACGGAAACAATTATCTGATGTATTTAGATGACGTTATTCGTTTCTGTTTGCCGATGATATTCAGTGGGTTGAACTTTAACCGGTTTGAGGCGTATGCGTTCAAGTTCACCAAGGATGCGGAGATGGAGATTGATAACGACTTGCGCAACGGTATGCTTCAGAAAATCTCGAAAGGGGTAAAAAGCCGGAGGAAGGGAGATGCCTTGCGGGTGATTTATGATGCATCCATGCCTAAGGATCTGCACAAACGGGTGATGAATATGCTGAATTTGGACAAGTTGGATACAGTTCAAGCCGGTGGACGCTATCATAATCACAAGGACTTGATGTCCTTCCCCGATTGCGGACGTCAGGATTTGAAATATCCTGCTTGGCCTCCTTTGGTGCGCAAGGAGTTTACTACAGGCGAGAGTTTGTTGAAGCTGATACAAAAGGGCGACCGTTTCATTCATGTGCCTTATCATAGCTTTGACCATTATATACGGTTGCTTCAGGAGGCTGCCATTCACAAAGAAGTAAAGAGTATAAAAACCACGCTTTATCGCTTGGCCAAGGATTCTAAAGTGGTAAAGGCATTGATATGTGCCGCGCGCAATGGGAAGAAAGTGACCGTGGTCATTGAACTGTTGGCACGCTTTGATGAAGCTTCCAACATCAGTTGGTCGAAAAAAATGCAAGATGCGGGTATTCATGTCATTTTCGGTGTGGAAGACCTGAAGGTACATTCCAAAATAACCCATATCGGCATGAAAACCGGAAATGACATTGCTTGTATCAGCACCGGAAACTTCCATGAAGGCAATGCCAAGGTGTATACGGACTTTATGCTGATGACGGCTTCGCGCAATGTGGTTCGCGATGTCAATGCCGTATTCACTTTTATTGAAAAGCCCTATTCGCCCATCACGTTCAAAGAGTTGTTGGTGTCACCTAATGAGATGAAGAAGAAATTCATCCGTCTGATTGATGCTGAGATTAAAAACAAGCAAGCCGGAAAGCCTGCTTACATCCGCATGAAAATTAATCATATCACAGACCTGACGATGGTAACGAAACTCTATGAAGCTTCAAGCCAAGGAGTTCCCATTGACATCGTGTTGCGTGGCAATTGTTCGCTTAAGACGGGTGTGCTAGGGCTGAGTGAGACTATTTATATCAACGGAATCATCGATCGCTATCTGGAACATTCGCGCATTTTTATTTTTGCAGCAGGAGGTGAGGACAAGTGTTTCATCGGTTCGGCAGACTGGATGCCTCGCAATCTGGATAATCGGGTAGAAGTGGTGACTCCGGTTTACGATCCTGCCATTAAAGCTGATTTGGCACGGATTATCGATTATGGCTTGCGCGATACTATGCAAGGCCGTGTGGTAGATGGTACGGGAGAAAACTTGTATTGGACTACGGAAGAATCCGCTCCTTTCCGTTCGCAAGAAGAACTATATAAATATTATAGAGACCAAGAGATCCTGTAAGTGTATCGGGAGCTCTTGGTCTATTTTTACATATTCCTATTTGTTTGAACTATGTGTAAGAAGTGTTATGCCGCTATTGATATTGGCTCTAATGCCGTGCGACTTTTAATCAAGAAGGTAGAAAATAATGAGAATTTAGTAAGCCGTAAACTTTCTAAGGTACTCCTTTTACGTGTGCCTTTGCGATTAGGTTTTGATGTCTTTTCATTGGGTGAACTGTCTGATAGTAAATCTGTTAAGTTACGCCGCCTGATGAAAGCTTTTCGCCAACTGATGAAGATCTATGAAGTGACTGATTATCGGGCATGTGCCACTTCGGCCATGCGCGATGCTCGTAATGGGAAAGCAGTGATTAAACGGGTGTTGAAGGATACAGGTATCCGCATTGAGATTATTGACGGACAAGAAGAAGCACGGATGATATACAATAATCATATAGAATGTTTGGAAGACCGTACGGGCAATTACATTTATGTCGATGTGGGCGGTGGAAGTACAGAAATCAACTTGCTGACTAACGGCACGCTGGTACAATCGCTTTCGTATAACATTGGTACGGTACGTATGCTGAGTGGGGCAGTCAAGGAAGAAACGTGGGAACAAATGAAAGATGACTTGACTCGTCTGACCGCCGATTTTGCCAATATCAATATCATAGGTTCAGGTGGTAATATCAATAAATTGTACCGGTTGGCCGAGAAGAAGGACAAGAAACTGAAACGGATGCCTATTGATTCCTTGCAAAGTTTATATGACGAACTGAGTTTGCTTACTCCTGAACAACGCATGAAACAGTTTGACTTGAAGGCTGATCGTGCAGATGTAATTGTACCCGCAGCTAAAATTTTCCTGACTATTGCCGATACCATAAAAGCACAATATGTGCATGTACCGATCATTGGTTTGGCAGATGGTATTATTGATAATTTATACGCGGGTAACCAGTCGGTTGAGTAGGATAATGTTTTAATAACTGGTATAGGCACACACATTTACGGTTGCTATTGAATGTGTGTGCCTATACCAGTATTAAAGTATTATTGCTCCCAGCCTCCTCCTAGAGCTTTGTAGAGGTGAACAAAAGTGATTTGCTTATCGCGTACAGCATTGCTGAGACTGATTTGTGCATCGAGGTATCCACGCTGTGCATCGAGTAAGTCCATGTATCCGATGACACCGTTGACGTACTGTAGTTGGGCAAGTTCTAGCGCCGAACGGGATGAGCGCTCGAGCGAAAGGCGGGTGTCGTAGATTTCCTGCATTTTGTTGAACTCGGCTATAGCATCATATGCATCCTTGAAGGCTGATAGTACGGCTTTCTCGTAAGCATAAAGGGCGCGTTCGCGAGCTGCCTTGCGTGCTTTCAGCCGAGCCTTGTTCTTCCCCATGGCAAAGATGGGTTGCAACAAAGTTCCACTAATGAGATGATGGGGCGATTCGAGTAATTCCTTCAATAAATCACTTTCGGCTCCCCACGTGGCGGTCAGGGCGATATTGGGGAATAGACTGGTATAAGCCACTCCTACGGCTGCATTGGCCGCAATTAGTTGTTCTTCGGCTTGACGAATGTCTGGGCGACGTTCCAATAGAGTGGAAGGAAGTCCGACAGGAAGAGTGGATGGGAGCTGCACATCTTCGGGAAGTCTAGCCCGGTTCAGTTGGTGAGGGTATTCACCGGTGAGCAAGGCCAAGTCGTTTTCCTTCAAAGTGATTTGCCGCTCCAAGTCAGGTATCAGGGTAGAAGTACGTGCCAATTCCACTTCAGCTTGCCGATAAGCGGTCTCACTGGTTAGTCCTCCTTCATAACGGATGCGTGCTAGGTGAAGACTTTCGCGACGTGCGTCGACGGTTTGGCGTACAATGTTTAATTCATTATCGAGAGCTACTAATTCGAAGTAAGCTTCGGCTACATCGGCTATGAGGCTCATTTTCAATGCTCTGCGATTCTCTACCGAGGCACGAAATTCGGCTAGGCTTTCGTCCCTTGCCCAGCGTAGTTTTCCCCACAGGTCCAATTCCCAAGAAACGGTTCCTTTCAGATCAAACTGGTCACTATTGGTATAACTATCTCCTCCATAGTTTTCCCGCTCGCGTTCGGCATATACGCGCAAACCTACTTCCGGGAACATGTTGGCGAAATCAATACGCTTCATGGAGGCCAGCTCCTTGACACGGGCCGTGGCCATCAGCAAGTCTTTGTTGTAATCCAGTGTCTTGCGGATGAGACCTTGCAGGATAGTATCCGTATAAAGCTGGTCCCAAGGCAGGTCGGCCAGCGACAAGGTATCGGTGGCGAGAGAGTCGGAGGGAATGCGGTCGCTCAACGTTTTGGGAATATCAAGGTCGGGACGGGTATAATGCTTTCCCAGCTTGCAACCGCTCAGGGTGAGAAGAGCGGTAAGCGTTACGAGGGTATAGGTAAGTAGAATATTCTTATTCATATCAGCCTGTTTGTCGTTTTAATGGTTATCTTTACGATGGGTGATGGTATGTGCCAACTTTTGCACGCCTTTCCGGGCGCGTTCAGGAATGGCTCCATGAACCGTATCTTTTGCTTTATAAATAGCCACAAAGAAGAAGGGTATGAGCAAGATGCCTACCGTTACGGCTACAATCATGCCGAAGAATACGCCCGTACCGATAGCTTGTCGGCTGGCAGCACCTGGTCCGGTAGCTATTACCATTGGCAGGATACCTAGGATGAAAGCCAACGAGGTCATCAAAATCGGGCGGAAGCGCAAGCGGGCGGCATGCAGCGCTGCTTTCAGCACGTTAGCTCCTGCATCGGCTTCGTCTTTAGCAAACTCCACAATCAGGATGGCATTCTTGGCAGCAAGTCCCATCAGCATGACGAGACCTATCTGGAAATAGGTGTCGTTCTCCAGTCCGCAAGCGGCTATGCCTATATAAGCTCCCAATGCGGCAATCGGCAAGGAGAGTAATACGGCAACAGGAATGCTCCAGCTTTCATATAAGGCAGCCAGAAAAAGGAACACAAAGAGGAATACCAATCCCATGATGAGTCCCGTCTGCCCACCGGCCTGTTTTTCCTGATAGGACAGACCGCTCCATTCGATACCGATGTTGTCCGGCAAGTGTTCGCGAACTACCTGCTCGAGGGCTTCCATGGCCTGACCGGAACTATATCCCTGGGCGGCTGTACCTCGGATGATAGCGGTATTGAACATGTTGAAACGTTTGATGCTACCCGGACCAGTGGTGTAGTTCGTATTGCCCAGTGCGGTCAGAGGTATCATGTCGCCATTACTTCCGCGAACAAAATACAAACCGATGTTCTCGCGATGTTCGCGATAGGGGGCTTCGGCTTGCAGATAGACTCGGTAGATGCGGTTGAACATGTTGAAATCGTTTACATATACCGAACCGGTATAGGCTTTCATCGTATTGAACACGTCGGCCATCGGCACACCCAGCATCTTCACCTTGTCGCGGTCTACATCGAAGTATAATTGAGGAATCTCGGCCTGAAGCGAAGAAGAAAGACCGGACAATTCCTTGCGTTGTGCAGCATAGTACATCAATGTGTCGGCAGCCTGCACCAGATTGTCGTAAGTGGCATCTCCACGTGCCTCCAACTGCATTTCGAAACCGCCGGAAGTACCCAAACCGGGAATAACGGGTGGTGTGGATAGGTAGAACTTACATTCGGGATACTCACTTAGCTCACGGCTCACGTTAGCCATGATGGCATCAATCGTGGTATCATCACGTTGCTTCCATTCTTTCAAGATGACGGTAAGTTGAGCACGGGCTTGGTTAGTACCGACGCGCGGACTGGTTCCGGTGACGTTTTGCACATATTCTACCGACGGATCTTCCATCAAAAAAGCGATGGCCCGGTTGGTAACAGCTCTTGTTCGTTCCAACGTAGTGCCTTCGGGCATTTCCAATTCTATAGTGAAGTAGCCTTGGTCTTCCGAAGGGAGGAAGCTGGTGGGTATCAGGCGATACATCACGAAGATGGCTATCAGCACCATGCAGAAGCCGGCTCCTACCCGGCGCGGATTCTTGATGACCCGTGAGATGCCTGCCAGGTATTTGCTATTGCCGAAGTCCAACCAACGGTTGATGGCCCGGAAGATGCGTCCTTTTGGTTTGTTGTGGTCGACAGGCCTCAGAATCAACGAACACATTACGGGGCTCAGGGTTAGTGCCACGATGGTTGAGAGCAACACGGAGATGGCAATGGTCACGCTGAATTGGCGATAGAGCTGTCCCGTAATGCCGGACAGGAAACTTACCGGGACGAACACGGCACAAAGCACGAGCGATGTCGCAATCAGGGCCGAGGTCAGTCCGTCCATGGCCTTCTTGGTTGCTTCATAAGGACTGAGGTGTTCTTCTTCCATAATACGTTCCACATTCTCCACGACCACAATGGCATCGTCTACCACCAGACCGATGGCAAGTACCAATCCCAGCAGGGTCAGGATGTTCAGCGAGAAACCGAATATCAGCATGAAGCCGAAAGTACCAATCAGCGAGATAGGAACCGCTACCAATGGGATGACTGTGGCACGCCAGCTTTGCAAGAATAGGAACACTACGATAATCACCAGTGCCAATGCCTCGAACAGGGTCTTGTATACCTCGTGAATGGACTCGCTGATGTAGGTGGTCATGTCGAAAGGTATCTCGTACTGCATGCCTTCGGGGAAGGTGCGGCTGATTTCTTCCATGGTGGTTTTTACGCTTTCAGCCACTTCCATGGCATTGGCACCGGGCAACATGTAGATGCCCAGCACAGCGGCGTTGCCTGCGTTGATACCACTCTCTGTATTATAGGACTGGGCTTCCAACGAAACCCGGGCTACGTCGCGCATGCGAATCATGGAGCCGTCGGCATTGGCGCGGAGCACGATTTCCTCGAACTGAGCTACGCTGGACAGACGTCCTTGTGCCGTGATGGGGATGGTAAAGTCCAACCCTTCCACCGGTTGTTGACCCAGCACACCGGCTGCTGACTCGCGGTTTTGGTCCTTCAAGGCGTTCTGCAAGTCCTGTACGGTCAGTCCGTAGTTGGCCAGGCGGGCGGGGTCTACCCAGATTTGCATGGCATAGTAACGGCTACCGATGTTCGACACACGTCCCACGCCCGGTATGCGGCGCAGCAGGTCGAGCACATTCAGCGTGGCAAAGTTACTCAGGTAGATTTCGTCGAACTTGGGGTCGTCCGAGGTCAGACAGATGGTCATCAGCTGACTGGCGGCCTGTTTCTCGATTTCGATACCGTTCTGTACCACTTCCGCCGGAAGACGCGACTCGGCCAGCTTGACACGGTTTTGAATCTCTACCGCTGCCAAGTCGGGGTCGGCCGAGATGTCGAAGGTAATAGTGGCCGAGAAACCTCCCGAATTGGAACTGTTCGACTCCATGTAGAGCATGCCCGGCGTACCGTTCAGCTCCTGCTCGATAGGTGTAGCCACGGCTTGCGATACGGTCAGGGCACTGGCACCCGGATAGGAGGCCGAAATGCGCACCACCGGAGGTGTAATCTGCGGATATTGGTCGATGGGGAGCATCGTCAGGCCTATCAGACCTACGATGACTATCAGTATGGAGATGACAGCCGAGAATACCGGCCTGTCGATGAAAAAGCTTACTTTCATACCTATGGCTCGTCTGTGTTAAGATTTAGCTTCATTGTCCGTTTGTGCTTCATTCCCGGTTCCTTTGGGCTTGCCCACGCGCACCTTGATGCCCGGCGTCAGCTTGTGGTAGCCTTCGGTCACGATGGTCTCGCCCGGCACGATGCCTCGTTCCACCACGACGTTGTTGCCGAACTCAGGCCCCAGCTCGATGAAGCGGCGCTCCACCGTGGAGTCCCGGCGCATGACAAAGACGTAGGCACCGCCTTTCTCGATAATCAGTGCCTTCTGGGGGACGACGGTGGCTCCCTCGCGCACGTCGAGCAGCGCATGTACCTTGGTGAACTGGCCCGGCAGTAGCGTACGGTCCGGATTGGGCATCTCGGCACGGACGGAGAAGGTACCCGTCTTGGGGTTCACCTGCGGGTCGGCAAAGTCTACCAGACCCTTGTAGGGATATTCACTGTCGTCGGCCAGGGTGATGGTCACCGTGGGTTGCCAGGAGCGTGTCGAGTCCTTCTGTCCGATGATGATGTTACGTTCCTTGCTCTTCAGGTAGTCGAGTGCGGTCATGCTGAAGTCCACCAGCACCGTGTCGCTCTTGACGATCGTGGCCAATAGTGACTGGCCGCCGGTACCTACCAATGTACCCAGGTCGACGTGACGCTCGCTGATGTGTCCCGATATGGGCGAACGCACCCACGTGTAGCCCAACTCCTGTTCGGCCTGGTCCAGGTCTGCCTGGCTCATACCCATGCTGGCCACGGCCGTCTCGTAGGCGGCGATGGCATTGTCCAAGTCCAGCTGACTGGCCGCGTTCTGTTCGAACAAGGGGCGGATGCGGTCCAAGTCGCGCTTCGTCTTGCGCACCTGGGCCGAGTCCTTACGCAACTGTGCCCGGGCCTTGTCCGCCTTGGCCCGATATTGTTTCTGGTCGATGACGAACAGCACCTGATTCTTCGTCACATACGTACCTTCCTCGAAGGCCATGCTCTCCAGGAAACCTTCGACACGCGCACGTACCTCGACAAACTGCTGCGCCCGGATGCGCCCCACGTAGTCGCCGAATATCTGCACGTCCTCCCGTCCCACGGGCTCCACGGTCACCACCGGGGGCACGGGCTCCACCTTCTTGGGCCACGTCAGCACCACGTAGAGGGCCACGACGGCAGCCATGCACACCAGCATCAGAATCAGTCTCTTTCGTCTCAGCTTTAGTTCTTTCTTCGTAAAAAATAGTCTCATGTCTGTTTGTTTAGCAAGTTAATACCTAATCTCACTCTTCGGTCATGCAAAAATAATACCTTTTTGGGAAGAAAACAACAATTCTTGCCTAAGCCATTCATTTACAGGGGAAATAATCTCATCGCCCGTCGCCCGCCGCCCGTCCGCACGGTTCTCCCTGTGGGGAATGCCTCTACAAGCGTGTAGAAAGTTTCCACACCACGTGCCGATGTCCGCTCCGGACGTAAGAAAGTGTTGGGTTATGACATACGTATGTCACAAATAGTTTCATACGGTTGAAACTAATTGTTTCATACGGTTGAGAATGATTGTCTCATACGGTTGAGAATAGTTGTCTCATACGGTTGAGAATGGTTGTCTCATACGG
>CALUOT010000082.1 GCA_944322355.1 uncultured Bacteroides sp.
CCTGTTCGGATGATGAGTACGAAGACTTGCAGATTCCGGGAAAGACGATTGAAGAACCTGTGAAACTCACTGGTCATGTTTACAATGAAGATGAGACTTGGTATTTAGGAACTAAATTACCTGTGATTAATATGGATAGAGGTGAAGGAGCTGAGATTAAAATTAAAAGCTTCCCCAACAATATTTCGCTTGACGAAATAGAATATATAGAGAAAACATTCACAGTAAAACTGACTCTTTATGATGTTAATCACCATATTTCAGGTCTGCCATACGAAGAATATCCCGTAGTAATGTATTATTACGTAGCAGATATTTACGAGATTGAATAAGTTCAAGAACAAACCTAATATTAACTTTTAAAGCGATTATCTTATGAAGAAGATTGTAAAATTACTATTGCTTTTCGTAGTGCCGCTGCTATTTGCGGCGTGTTCGGATGACAACGAGGAGAAGGTCAATAGGCAGAATGGCTTTGCAGTCCGAATCGAAGGAAGTGTCTACCAAAAAGATGAAGCTTGGTATTTGCGGAGTGACAGGACGCAAGACGAAGAAATCTTTCACTTAGGAGATGAAGAAGGGGTTGAAATAAAGATAGGACAATTCCCTTCCTATACTTCGCTTACGAACATGGAGGATGTGCAGAAAACTTACGAAGGAATACTTTTTCTCCAAAGAAAAGAAACTATCGGAGAGTCCAACTGTCCTATAACCGTCTATCATTATGTGTTTGATATTTACAAGATAGAATAAAGCCGCCAAGACATGCCAAATTGTCAGCCATATACGGACAAAATTTCATCTAATTCGGGAGCCGATGAACGTATATTCATCGGCTTTTTTTCATCGATATGCGTGAGCCATGCACGTATACCCCACGAAAAACAAATTGTCAATCTGTCATTTGTTTATCGTACCCGGAAAAAAACTTCCTTTCCTTCCGCTTAATTCAAAAAAGAAGAGTAACTTTGCAACCATTATTATTCGTTGAACTATTTTTAAACTTACATGAAACTCAGACGATTTTTACCGGGCTTCTTCTTGGCGGCGACACTCACGGCCTGCATCCAGGATGAAGCGCCGAACAAGGAAGCGGCCATCGATGCCGTGACGGGCGATGATGTGCAACTGGCCAATATCAATGCCAATAGCAAGCAAATCAGCGTATATGTTCAGCAGGGTGCCGACTTGAGCAGTCAGGTGCTGGCATTTACCTTGTCCGACAACGCTTCCATCCGTGCCAACGAATCGTATGCGGGCGACACGGAATTTACCTTTAATGAGAGTAGCCAAACGTATGACGCCACGTTGAACTTCAGCGAGACGGACACCCGAACTCTGACGGTGACTTCGGAAGACGGCGCGTCATCGCCGCAATACACCGTTACGCTGACGCTTTCCGAACTTCCCACCTCCTACCACTTCGAACGCCTGCTGGACGACCCGGAGGTGCCCTACGACGTCTTCTATGAGATAGAGCCGGGCACGGGGGCGGACGGCGTGTCGAAGGTGTTGCAATGGAGCAGCGGTAACCCCGGCTACGAACTGACCGCCATGGCCCAATCGCGTACCGACTACCCCACGGTGCAATCGCCGGACGGCTACACGGGGATGTGTGCCAAGCTGGAGACGAAAGGCACCGGTAGCTTCGGCGAGATGGTGGGCATGCACATTGCCGCCGGCAACCTGTTCATCGGCTCGTTTGACCTGACCAATGCGCTGAACAATGCGCCGAAGGCCACCCATTTTGGCTATCCGTTCTACCGGCATCCCGTGCGGCTGACCGGCTACTACAAGTACACGGCGGGCGACACCTTTACCGAAGGGGGAGTAGTGACGGAAGGCAAGCAAGACCGCTTCGACATTTATGCCATGCTCTATGAGGCGTCGGACAACTCGTTCACCCTGGACGGTGAAAACGGCTTGACCCATCGCAGCATTGTGTTGCTGGCCCGCATAGATGAAGCCGATGCCATCGAAACCGATACGTGGACCGAATTCGACATTCCCTTTGTGGCCCAAAACGGGAAGACCATCGACGAGCAGAAGTTGCAAGACGGGAAGTATAAACTGGGCATCGTGTTCTCGTCCTCCGTGGACGGGGCTTACTTCAACGGTGCCGAGGGCAGCACGCTCTACATCGACGAAGTGCGTCTCATCTGCCAAGAAGACTGAAAAAATAGTAATCTCTTAAAACGAAAATCGTAACATGAAGAAATACCACTTGTTCGTCCTGACGCTGGTGTTGGCACTGGCCGGTGTACTGCCTGCCCATGCCCAGCAAGAAAGAAATAAGACCATCATCCAGTCCTACCTGCGCGGCTGGGAGTATGCACTGAAAGCCGGATTCAGCATCGGAGGAACCTCTCCCCTCCCCTTGCCCGAAGAGATCCGGAGCATCGATAGCTACCGCCCCGGCGGCGTGGCCCTCTACATCGAGGGCGCTAGCACCCGCTGGCTGGATGCCCGGAAGAAATGGGGAATCACCATCGGCTTGCGTCTGGAAAGCAAAAGCATGGACACCGAAGCCACGGTAAAGAATTACAACATGAAGATCATCAATACCAACGGCGGCGAGTTGTCCGGTCTGTGGACGGGAGGCGTTAAGACCAAGGTCTACAATTCCTACCTCACCGTGCCCGTGCTGGCCAACTATAAAATCAGCAACCGTTGGAAGTTGGTGGCCGGGCCTTACTTCTCCTACATGTTCAATGGTGATTTCTCCGGACACGTCTACGACGGCCATCTCCGCACGCCCGATGCGACCGGCTCGCGCGTAGACTTCACGGGCAAAAGCATTGCCACTTACGACTTCTCCGACGACTTGCGCAAGTTCCAGTGGGGCGTGCAGGTAGGGGGTGAATGGCGTGCCTTCAAGCATCTGAATGTCTTTGCCGACTTGACTTGGGGTCTGAACGACATCTTCCAGAAAGATTTCGACACCATTACCTTCGCCATGTACCCCATCTACCTGAACCTCGGTTTCGGTTACTCGTTCTGAAGTTTG
Source organism: uncultured Bacteroides sp. (assembly GCA_944322355.1). Lineage (GTDB taxonomy): Bacteria > Bacteroidota > Bacteroidia > Bacteroidales > Bacteroidaceae > Bacteroides. Next base: position 3,008 of record CALUOT010000082.1, read on the forward strand.
CATAATCCGCCGTGAAAGATGTGGTGAAAGATGCGTGAAAGATGCATCTTTCACCACATTGTTTTAATAATCAGCGGGTTGCAGGCGCGTGAAAGCGTGAAAGCAATTGAATGAAGATACACCACTACCGCAGGTGTCGCTCTCGCTCCACCCACGGTTATTTATAGTGAGATGGTTCCACCATCTGAGCGACACCTGCGGAATGTTACATTAAATGTGCCGATCGTTATCTTTAAATGATAACGGTCGGCACATACGATGTTTCACCTCGGAACATACTTTGTTTTCCACCGAAACATACCTTGTTTCAGATGAAAAGTTCCTATCTGCTCAACAAAAAGGCGTATCCGGATGGACACGCCTTTTTTTCATTTATTCAGTTTGGAATGAATTTTATTCGCCAATTACTTGAAGTTCATCTACGATTAATGTACTTCCACCAGCTCCCTTAAAGGTATCTCCTTGAATACTTGAAGAGCAAACTATAGCAAATTTATAATCAACGCCTGCTTCATAGCCGTTGTTAGTAAATTCTACATCAAATGTCTGATAGCCGTCAGTATTCTCGGCAGTAACCATTGCATAGGCTACAATATGTTCAGAGGTATTTACATCATGTCCAGTTAATGTAATATCTGCACCACTTGCATCTTTAGCTTTATAGAGCACTGCTACGATAGAACCTTGATCTACATCTTCAGTTTCAATAATATTAGTTGGGTCGGTTGCATTCAGATATTTCTCGCCGGCAGTGTATTTATACATACCTCTGAAGCGAACCGGACGACTTGTCAGTCCTATAGAAGCGGCTGACACACCAAATTTTGTACAAGACAGTCTATCGCCCATAAGAGCAGGCAACATATCGAATGTACCCATGAAAATAGAACCGGCTGTAATCTTCGGTATCAGGCTATTTGCTTGGCCGGGATATTCAAACGTCATCATCTTAGCGGCAAATGTACCGTCTTCATTGGTTTCTTTCTTCAACAAGGAACCGCCAAGAAGTGATGCGCCGGCTGCACTCGAAGCCCAAGTTTCTTCCGGAAGCAATGTGTCATTATTCCCTCCATCTGTCCAATTTTCAAAAGAGAATAATAAAGAAGTTTGCTTAGCAGGTACAGAAACAGTATAGGTAGTGGTAGTGCCATAATCTTCCGAAACTACGGTATAAGTCACTTCACCATTAAAGTTTTGAGCCACACCACTTGCCGGAGTTACCGTAGCACCTTCTGAAACCGTGATAGTAGGAGCCAAGGCAGAGATGTCGGCACCATCCAACACTTTGAAGGTGATAGTATTTCCATTGATGACGGGTTGCTCGGTTACGGCTTCGCTATCGAAGGTGAAAGCGGTGATTTCAGCACCGGTACCTTCATTTCCTGTCAGCTTCGTACCGGAATAGGTAACAGTTACACTCTGGGTCATTGTACCTACAACTGCATCAATATTCAGATCCAGGCCCAAGTTACCATTGTTGGCTGTACCTGTACCTGCCACATCAGCTGTCAGTAAGGAAGTTGACACAGAAGTAGTGCCTGAGAAAGTATAGGTCGTACCATCGTAGTTCAAGGGGCAATTGGCCAGATTAATATCACCAATTGGAGTGCCCATGAACGAGAAATTGCTAATAGACAAGTTGATCGAAGTAGCCGAAGCTTTACTTACGGTAACTTGTTGGTTGACAGTTGCCAAGTGAGTTCCGTCTACCGAAATATTCAACTCACCTTTGTACTTACCGGCAATCTGCTCGTCGATTACAGGCTCATAATTAGGCTCGTCATCATCGCTACAAGCCGTAAACAAACTCATTGAACAAATCAATGCGAATAAAAAAAACAAATTTTTCTTCATACAATAATATTAATTAAAAAACAATATCTACAAGGTTTATTTTTAATAACCCGCCTTTCAATCGGCGTGCAAAGTAAGGTGATTCTAAGCAAACTCACAAGGTCAATTCTATATTTTGATGTTCTATTTTTAAGAAAGGAGGCATTTTCAGCAGGCTTTCGGGGGAAGTTTGTGGACAAAAAGTAATATTCCGCCCTATACTTCCTCCTCATTCCATCGGCCTCGCTACAAAAACTTTTAGTGCATTCGGTTCGTTTTTCCAGAAATAATCCTTATCTTTAGAGGGTGAAAAAGTGATAGGTAAACCAGAGAAAGCATACTAACCTTATTCACAGTCATTTAAAGCAAACTGATTATGTTTAACTCATTTGGAAACATTGTACGCCTGACCAGCTTCGGAGAGTCGCATGGAAAAGGCATCGGAGGTGTCATCGACGGATTTCCCGCTGGCATCACCATCGACATGGATTTTATCCAAGCCGAACTGAACCGCCGTCGTCCGGGACAATCGGACATTACTACCGCCAGACAGGAAAAGGATGAAGTAGAATTCCTGTCGGGCATCTTTGAAGGAAAATCGACCGGATGTCCCATCGGCTTCATCGTATGGAACCATAACCAACGCTATAGCGACTACAGCGAAATGCAAAGCGTCTATCGTCCCTCGCATGCCGACTATACCTATAAACAGAAGTATGGCATCCGCGACTATCGGGGCGGCGGACGTTCGTCGGCTCGCGAAACCATATCGCGCGTAGTGGGCGGTGCCTTGGCCAAACTGGCGTTGAAGCAACTGGGAATCCGTGTCAAAGCCTATACCTCGCAAGTAGGAGCCATCCGCCTGGAGGAGAACTACACGGCCTATGACTTGGACTTGGCAGAAACCAACCCGGTACGTTGTCCCGACCCGGAAAAAGCGAAAGAGATGGAACAACTCATCCAGGAAGTCAAAGCGGAAGGCGACACCATAGGCGGTATTGTCACGTGTGTCATTACCGGTTGCCCGGTAGGACTGGGTCAGCCGGTATTCGGCAAATTGCATGCGGCCTTGGCATCGGGCATGCTGAGCATCAATGCGGCCAAGGCATTCGAGTATGGCGACGGTTTCAAAGGATTGAAGATGAAAGGTTCGGAGCAGAACGATGTGTTCTACAACAACGCCGGCCGCATCACCACCCACACCAATCATTCGGGCGGCATACAAGGAGGTATCAGCAACGGGCAAGACATTTATTTCCGCGTAGCCTTTAAGCCTGTGGCCACGGTACTGATGGAGCAACACACGGTGAACATCGACGGACGGGACACCACCCTGAAGGCCCGGGGACGTCATGACCCTTGTGTATTGCCCCGCGCCGTACCCATCGTGGAAGCCATGGCGGCCTTGACCATCCTGGACTTCTACCTGATAGACCGGACTACGCAATTGTAAATGAAGAATGAAGAACGAAGAATGAAGAACGAAGAATGAAGAATGAAGAATTAAGAATGAAGAGTTACATTCAAGCAAACGAATCGCGGATGCTGGACGAACTGTTCAGCCTCATCCGCATACCCAGCATCAGCGCCCAACCCGAACACCACGACGATATGCTGGCCTGTGCCGAGCGTTGGTGCCAACTGCTGTTGGAAGCCGGAGCAGACGAAGCCATGGTGATGCCTTCGGCGGGTAACCCGATGGTATTTGCCCAAAAGATAGTAGACCCCGAAGCCCAAACGGTGTTGGTCTATGCCCACTACGACGTAATGCCCGTCGAACCGTTGGAACTATGGAAGAGCCAACCCTTTGAGCCCGAAGTGCGCGACGGACACATTTGGGCCCGTGGAGCCGATGATGACAAAGGGCAATCGTTCATCCAAGTGAAGGCGTTCGAATACTTGGTGAAGCACGGGTTGTTGACTCATAACGTGAAGTTCATCTTCGAAGGCGAGGAGGAGATTGGTTCGCCCAGCCTCGAAGCCTTCTGCCAGGAACATAAAGAACTGCTGAAAGCCGACGTCATCCTGGTGTCGGACACCAGCATGTTGGGAGCCGACCTGCCTTCGCTGACCACCGGCCTGCGCGGACTGGCTTACTGGGAGATAGAAGTCACCGGACCGAACCGCGACCTGCACTCCGGCCACTTCGGAGGTGCCGTAGCCAACCCCATCAACGTGTTGTGTAGCCTGATCAGCCGGATAGTCGATGCCGACGGACGCATCACCGTTCCCGGTTTCTATGACGAAGTGGAAGAAGTGCCGCAAGCCGAACGCGACATGATAGCCCGTATCCCCTTCGATGAAGAGAAATACAAGAAAGCCATCGGCGTAAACGAACTGTTCGGCGAGAAAGGATATAGTACCCTGGAGCGTAACAGTTGCCGCCCCTCGTTCGACGTATGCGGCATCTGGGGCGGCTACACCGGCGAAGGAGCCAAGACCGTCCTTCCTTCCAAAGCCTATGCCAAGGTATCGTGCCGCCTGGTGCCTCATCAGGACCATCACCGGATTTCGCAACTCTTTGCCGACTATATCCAACGCATCGCTCCCGCCACCGTGCAGGTAAAAGTCACCCCGATGCATGGCGGGCAAGGCTATGTCTGCCCCATCGGCCATCCGGCTTACCAGGCTACTGAAAAGGGCTTCGAGAAAGCTTTCGGCCAGAAGCCTTTGGCCGTCCGTCGCGGAGGAAGCATCCCTATCATCGCCACCTTCGAACAGGTATTGGGCATCAAGACCATATTGATGGGATTCGGTTTGGAGAGCAACGCCATCCACTCCCCCAACGAGAATATGCCGCTCGACATCCTGCGACGAGGCATCGAAGCGGTCGTAGAGTTTCATTTGAACTATCAATAAAATGAAGAATGAAGAACGAAGAATGAAGAATTTATCGGCGACATCATAGTGCATACGGACAGCGCAGCCTAACTCTTCATTCTTCATTTAAATCGTTCTTCATTAAAGCGCGCTCAGCGTGCGCTAAATTTATTATGATGAAAGAGAACAACGAAAAGTGGACGGTCCTGTCCAGCGAATACCTGCATCGCGAGCCCTGGCTCACGGTACGTAAAGACCATGTCGTGCTGCCCAACGGTAGCCACATACCTTCTTATTATATATTGGAGTATCCCGATTGGATCAACGTCATAGCCATCACGCGGGATAAGAAGTTTGTACTTGTCCGGCAATACCGTCATGGCTTGCAGGAAACTGCTTACGAATTGTGTGCCGGCGTGTGCGAAAAGACAGATGCTTCTCCCCTCGCCTCTGCCCAACGGGAATTGTCGGAAGAAACCGGCTATGGGAAAGGAAACTGGCAACTGTTCATGACCATCTCGGCTAACCCGAGTACCCATACGAACCTGACTTACTGCTTCCTTGCCACGGATGTAGAAAAGGTCACGGAACAACATCTGGATGCCACCGAGAGCCTGAGCGTACACCTGCTCACATTGGATGAGATAAAAGACCTGCTCGACCGGGGGGAAGTACATCAAGCCCTGATGGCTGCTCCGCTTTGGAAATTCCTGGCAACCCGACCGGACGAATGCCGATAAACGGTCAGTTGGCCTCGAATGGTTGGCGATAGGTACAACCGTTCTTCCACTCGGAACATCCGTAAGCCGTCTTTCCTTTGATGATGACTCCTTTGCCACATAGCGGACAAGGAGCTCCTACCACCAGTTCGGTCGGAGTGGCGGTTTTCGGTTCTTTCTTCTTAGCCGTTTTCCGGGTGGTTTTCTTTTTGGTTTCCTTAGTGGCTTGTTGGGGCTTTCCCGCCGGCTGTACTGACGGTTGCAAAGTAGTAATACGGCGATTGCTATGATCGGCCAATACGTCTTTCACAATCTCTGCCACCATTTGCTTCAACTCGTCCAAGAACTGAGCCGCACTGAAGGTATGCTTCTCTATCTTGCGCAACTTGTTCTCCCATTGTCCGGTCAGTTCGGCCGACTTCAATAACTCGACATGGATGGTTTGTATCAACTCCACACCGGTAGGGGTTGCTATTAAGTTCTTCTTCTCCTTACGGATATAGTTACGCTTGAACAAAGTCTCAATGATGGCCGCCCGTGTGGAAGGCCGCCCGATGCCATTCTCCTTCAAGGCATCGCGCAATTCGTCATTATCCACCAGTTTACCGGCCGTTTCCATGGCACGCAGCAGGGTAGCTTCGGTGTAAGGACGGGGAGGTTGTGTCCATTTCTCCACCAGTTCGGGTACATGAGGACCACTTTCCCCTTTCACAAAAGCAGGAAGCACCTTGTCCTCCTCCGCCTCCTTGCCATCCTTCTCTTCGGCCTCCTGCCGGGCACCGCTATTATAACTGAACACCACCCGCCAACCGGGTTCCAATATCTGCTTACCCGACGTCTTGAACTCTACGCCATCAGCTTCGCCCATCACCGTGGTCGTGGCAAACTTACAATCGGGATAAAAGACGGCAATGAACCGCCGGGCTATCAAATCGAATACCTGACGCTCGCGGTCGGTCAAGTTGACGGGAGGCTGACCGGTGGGAATAATAGCATGGTGGTCCGTCACCTTCGAATTGTCGAACACTTTCTTGGACTTGATAAGCGTTGTACCTTCCAGCGAAGCCGTCCAGGCTTCATAGCCCCGCAAGCCTTTCAGAATACCCGGACACTTGGGGTAAATATCATCGCTCAGGAAGGTAGTGTCAACGCGAGGATAAGTGGTCACCTTCTTCTCGTAAAGGGACTGGATAAGTTTCAGCGTATCATCGGCCGAATAAGCAAACTTCTTGTTACACTCCACCTGCAAGGAAGTCAAGTCGAACAAACGAGGAGGAGCTTCGCGTCCTTCCTTCTTCGTCACGGAAGTCACGATGAAAGGTACCTGCTGAATGCGGCGCAACAACTCTTCCCCCTGGGCTCGGTCGGTAATAGGCTCAATACCCCGGTTCTCTTCTTCTTTCTTCGGCTTCTTGGCAGCATCTTTCTGCTTCTCCGCTTCCAAGGCCAGTTCTTCATCTGTCTTACGGACAAGGGCGGTGAAAGTGGTATCCCGATATACCGTGTTGAGCACCCAATATTGCTTGGGCACAAAATGCTGAATCTCCAATTGCCGATTGACGATGAGTGCCAAGGTAGGTGTCTGCACCCGTCCGATGGAAAGTATCTGACGATTCTGCCCATATTTCATGGTGTAGAGCCGCGTAGCGTTCATACCCAGCAACCAGTCACCAATGGCACGGCTCAATCCGGCTTCATACAACGACTGGAAGTCGGATGCATCACGCAGATGGGCAAACCCGTCGCGAATAGCTTCTTCGGTCAAGGATGAAATCCACAACCGCTTCACCGGACAACGCGCCCCAGCCTTCTGCATTACCCAACGCTGAATGAGTTCTCCCTCCTGACCGGCATCACCACAGTTGATAATCATATCGGCCTGCTGCATCAGTCCTTCAATCACGTGGAACTGACGTTCGTACGTCTCGTTGCTAATGAGCTTGATGCCAAAGCGGGGTGGAATCATAGGCAGATACTCCAGACGCCACGTCTTCCAGTCGGGTGTATACTCGTGTGGCTCCTTCAGCGTACAGAGGTGTCCGAAAGTCCATGTCACCTGATACCCGTTTCCTTCAATGTATCCGTCTCTTTTATTTTTAGCTCCCAGCACGTCCGCTATGTCACGCGCCACGGAAGGTTTTTCGGCTATACAAACGATCATCTATCTTCCATTTTAGTCGGGCAAAGATACGACAAACCCAAACTCCGTACAAATTTTGTTTTAATTTTACTTCTTCAAACTTTCTACAAACTCCTTACCGACCTTTGTCCCACCAATTAACATAGATAGCATGATGACCCGACTACTCTTTCTTTTATTCTCAGTGAACTGTGCCGCTTTCTCCTTCGGGCAAGAGGCGGCACGGTCTTTATCGTATTATATAGAAGCCGCCCGGAATTACAGCCCCTTGCTCCACGATTACCGCAACCAACTGCAAATAGAGCAGGCGGAACTCCGGCGGCTAAAGGTGCTGTACACCCGTTCACGGCTGGAGCTGAACGGGGATTACCTGTTCGTACCCGTCCTGACCAAAGACGGAGGGACGA
>CALUOT010000083.1 GCA_944322355.1 uncultured Bacteroides sp.
CCTGCGTGCCGAACTGGTAGAAGGTGCCGATTTCCTTTGCATCCGCGAACTGACGCGTGGCATGTACTTCGGTGAGAAATACCAGGACAACGACAAGGCATGGGATACCAACTATTACACCCGTCCGGAGATTGAACGTATCCTGAAGGTAGGTTTTGAATATGCCATGCGCCGCCGCAAGCACCTGACGGTGGTAGACAAGGCCAATGTCCTCGCTTCGTCCCGCCTCTGGCGTCAGATTGCGCAGGAGATGGCTCCCCAATATCCCGAAGTGACCACCGACTACATGTTCGTGGACAACGCTGCGATGAAGATGATACAAGAACCGCGCTTCTTCGACGTGATGGTGACGGAGAACACCTTTGGCGACATCCTGACGGACGAGGGGTCGGTCATCAGTGGCTCCATGGGACTGCTTCCTTCGGCTTCCACGGGTGACAGTACGCCCGTCTTCGAGCCCATCCACGGAAGTTGGCCACAGGCTAAGGGACAAAACATTGCTAACCCCTTGGCGCAAGTCCTGTCCGTCGCGATGCTTTTCGAGCACTTCGGCCTCGCGGAGGAGGGTGCTTTGGTCCGCCTGGCCGTAGACGCTTCGCTGGATGCCAATGTACGTACGCCGGAAATCCAGGTGGAAGGCGGTGCGAAGTACGGTACGAAGGAAGTAGGAGTTTGGCTCGTTGATTATATTAATAAGTAACTGCTCATGCAAATAGCTAAGAATCTGTTAGGTTTGACAGGCCGCACTCCGATGTTGGAGCTTTCGGCCTATAGCCACGGCGAGGGTTTGTCCCGTCCTTTAATTGCCAAGTTGGAGATGTTCAATCCCGGCGGAAGCGTGAAGGCCCGCACTGCCCTCGCCATGGTGGAAGATGCCGAACGACGTGGCTTGCTTCGGCCGGGCGCTACGCTCATCGAACCGACCAGCGGCAATACGGGCATCGGACTGGCCATGGTGGCACGCGTCAAAGGTTATCGTCTGCTGCTCACCATGCCCGAAACCATGAGTTTGGAGCGGCGTAACCTGCTTCGGGCTTATGGTGCCGAGTTGGTGCTGACATCGGGCAAGGAAGGCATGGCAGGTTCCGTGGCCAAGGCGGAGGAGCTTCGGACCTCCATCCCCGGAGCCGTTATCCTCGGCCAGTTTGACAATCCCGCCAATGCCGATGTCCATCTCCGTACCACCGGCGAAGAAATCTGGCAAGACACGGACGGGCAGGTGGATGCTTTTGTGGCCGGAGTCGGTACAGGAGGTACTTTGACGGGGGTGGCCCGTGCGTTGAAGAAGCATAACTCCGCCGTACGCATCGTAGCCGTAGAGCCTGCCGCTTCGCCCGTCCTCGAAGGCGGCAAGGCGGGTCCGCATGGCTTGCAGGGCATCGGGGCCAACTTCATCCCCGGCAATTACGATGCATCGGTGGTGGACGAGATTATCTCCGTAGCCGATGCCGACGCTTTCCGTGCATCCCGTCTGCTGGCCGAGCGGGAAGGTCTGTTGGCGGGCATTTCTTCCGGCGCCGCGCTCAGTGCCGCTTGTCGGTTGGCCCAACGTCCGGAGATGGTTGATAAGATGATTGTTGTTCTGCTGCCCGATACGGGGGAAAGATATTTGTCCACCGGATTGTTTGATTAAATAAATCAGCATGAATAAAAGATTCATTTTATTAGTGGTAATAATGGGATGCTGCGCTTGGCCGTTTTCATGGACGCAGGCGCAAACCACTTATGCAGAATGGTGTGAGCGCGCCGCCACGGCCATCGAAGGCGACAGCCTGACGCAGGCGCAAGAGTACATCCGGCAGGCTCTTCGTCTGGACCCGTCCAACCCGAACAACGCGATGCTCTTCTCCAATCTGGGCACCATTCAACGGGAGCAAGGCCAGTACGAACTGGCGTTGGAGTCCTATCAATTGGCACTGAACCTCTCGCCCATGTCCATCCCCATCCTGATGAATCATGCCACGCTTTCGTTGGAACTGGGACGTTACGATGCGGCACGCGCGGACTATTCGCAAGTCATCGAGTTGGAGCCTCACCATGAAGAAGCCCTCTTGATGCGTGCCTACATCTACATGCAACAGCGGGTTTATAAGTTTGCCCGTCAGGATTACGATACGTTGTTGCGTTACGCTCCCTTGAGCTATAACGGACGCTTAGGTCTGGCCACACTCCACCAGCGTGAACAGCACTACGAAGAGGCGTTGAAGGTGCTGGATGGGATGCTGGCCGACAAGGGAGGCGACCCGGCATACTCCGAGAGTGACTTGGCCTTAGTTTATGTAGCCCGTGCCGGAGTGGAGCTTGATATGCGGCGGGACGACTTGGCACTGATGGACTTGGACGAAGCCATCCGCCTGGACGACACGCAGGCCGAAGCCTATCTGATGCGCGGGCAGTTGCATTTGGCCCGTGAAAGGAAGCTACAAGCCAAGCGCGACCTGGAGAAGGCCGTGTCTCTCGGCGTGCCTCAAAGCGAAGTGCTCGACCTGCTTCGCCAATGCAAGTAGTCAGACAAAGCGGCGGATGAGTTCGATGAAATCCTTTCCGTATTTCTTCTTTTTATATTCACCGATGCCGCTGATGTTTCCAAAGGCTTCGATGGTCGTGGGGCGTTGCTGGGCAAGTAGGTGCAGCACCTTGTCGGACATGACGATGTAGGCGGGCAGCACTTCTTCGTCGGCCAGTCGTTTGCGCAAGGCACGTAGGGCTTCGAAGAGGTCTGTGCTCTCTGTGTTTGCGTTTTCCAACGACTGTGCGAGGGTAGGAGTTTCCTTTTTCCTTCTCCGCTTTTTGCCTTCTGTTTTTTCCTCCCGCTTGATGACCACGAGGCTGGCATGCTCTCTGCCAAACAGCACTTCGCGTCCGGCGGGAGCAATTTTCAGATGGTTGTTTTCGTTGTAAGCCACTTCGATATAGCCCAGTTGCAGCATCTGTAGCAAGTAGTCCTGCCAATCGCGTGCCGGAATCTCCCTTCCCACGCCGTAAGTCTTCAGTTGATGGTAGCCTTTCTCCTTTAACTCGGCATTCAAGTTACCGCGCAGAATGTCCACCAGCATTCGGGTGCCTATCTGTTGTTCCGTGCGGGCAATGGCGCTCAATGCCTTCTGCACAATGATGGTTCCGTCGAAACGTTCGGGCGGATTCTTGCAGACGTCGCAATTGCCGCAGTCGTAGGTCCGATTTTCTCCGAAGTAGTTCAGCAGGATGCGTCGCCGACAGATGTCCGCTTCGGCATACTGTTGCATGCGTTGCAGTTTCTCTATATTAATCTTCCGCTGCCCGCTTTCGGTAGCAAACTTAGTCAGCAGAATCAAGTCGGACAGGGAATAGAACAGCAACGTATCGCTGGGCAGACCGTCGCGCCCTGCTCGTCCTATTTCCTGATAGAAGTTTTCCATGCTCTTAGGCAGATTGTAATGAATCACCCAACGCACATTGCTTTTGTCAATACCCATGCCGAAAGCGATGGTGGCACAAACCACCTGTACGCGGTCGTTGATGAAATCGTCCTGTGCCTGTTCGCGCAGGCTAGGGGAAAGTCCGGCATGATAGACTGCCGTCCGGATACCTTGTCCTTGCAGCATCAGTGCCACATCTTCCGTTTTGCTGCGGCTCATGCAGTAGATGATGCCGCTTTCGCCGGGATGCTTCCTGATGAAGTCGATGATAGCTTTGTGCTTCTCTTTCTGCTGGAAGCTTCGGTTGACGGTAAGGCTCAAGTTAGGACGGTCGAAGGAAGAAATAAAGATGCGCGGTTCCTGAAGATGCAATTGCTTGACGATGTCTTCGCGGGTAATCTTGTCGGCCGTAGCCGTAAGGGCAATGATAGGTACATTTGGAAAGCGTTCGTGCAAGATCCCCAGTTGGGTATATTCCGGTCGGAAGTCGTGTCCCCATTGCGAGATGCAGTGCGCCTCATCAATGGCAAATAACGAGATGTGCATGTCGCGCAACAAATAGTCCATTTCTGCCAATAATTTTTCGGGTGAGATGTAGAGCAATTTCAGTTGGCCATTCAGGCATGCCTGCCTTAGTGCGCTGTTTTCCGTCTCACTGTTCATGCTGTTCAGTGCTCCGGCTGCCACACCGTTAGCCCGAAGGCTTTCTACTTGGTCCTTCATTAAGGAGATGAGTGGAGAGATAATCACGGCTGTCCCTTCGCTCATCAGTGCCGGCAGTTGGTAGCAGATGGACTTTCCGCCCCCGGTAGGCATCAGCACGAGAGTGTCTTTCTTTCCTAAAAGATGATGGATGATTTCTTCTTGCAGCGGGCGAAAACTGTCGTAACCGAAATAGGCTTTGAGTACTTGTTGCATTTGTGTCATAACCTTTCACTTTGCATAAGAAAGCCACAGAGCAACAAACTCCATGGCTTTCTTCTTTTAGTTTTATGAATAATTAAGAATGCATTAATTTTTTAGATAATAAGTTACTGTAGTCACTACACGTACACTTTTGATATAAGGTGTATTCCCATCGCGATTCGTAATGGTAAATTGTCCTTGTGAAGCATTGCGAATTTTTCCTAACCGACTATCTGAATCTTTGGCAAACTTTTCAGCAGCGGCACGTGCATTCTTGGTGGCTTCTTCAATCATTTGAGGCTTGATGTCATTCAAACCTGTAAATTCGTAGGCCACGTTGTAGCGATAATCGCCACCTGAAATGGCGATGCCTTGCTTCAACAGTTCTACTTGTTCGGACATCAGTTTACGGATATTATCCACATTACGTGAGGTCACGGTGATGACCGATGTCGCATTGTAGCGATACGTTACATTCTCATTGGAATAGCGTTCGGCTTTCATATCAATAATTTCCGGAGGAGCGATGCTAATTTCTTCATCCGTAATGCCATTCGACTTCAGAAAGCTGACAATGGCTTCGTTCTTTTTTTCCATATTGACATACAGAGCCGACAGGTCATTACCTATATCTTTATACATTAAAGGCCATATCACTTTATCTGCAGGGACTTCCATTTCGGCCAATCCCTTTACGGTGACAATGCGTTCTTTATCTTTCACATCGTTAATACCACCACGAACCATTACTCCCAGCAGCACCATGCCTATAGCTATAATGACTGCTTCCATTTTCCAATTTTTCATATATTCAGACATTTAGATGTTACAGGTACAAATATAGGAAAATTCCTTTTCGTGGCACGTTTTTTCGGTTAACTTTTTCTTTTTAATTAGGAGTCTTGATAACTATTAGCTATTACGATATTCCTGGGGAGTCATTCCCATGTAGCGTTTGAAGTATTTGCCAAAAAAGGAAGCATTTGGGAAGTTGAGTGAATAGGCTATTTCCTGGATAGTCATGTCTGTTGATTTGAGCTTGGCTTTTACGTCAACGATGACTACATGGGCAATGATGTCCAGTATTCCTCGTCCTGTTACCTGCTTGACTGTTGTGCTTAAATGTTGCAAAGAAATGCCCATTTTGTCGGCATAGAATTGTGCTCGTCGTTCATGGGTATAATGTTCGAAAACCAACTGTACAAGCCGATGGCATATTTCTTCTTGGCGGCTTTTACTTTTGCCGGGTATTTTGTACTTTCTGCTATACATTTGCTCGATGCCATAAAGTAAGGTGTTCAGGATATGCTGTGCCATGGGGGTGTCAAGATGATGAGGTCCGGTGGTGATGCGTCCTAATAAGGAGAAGTAATCTAGCAGATAGGAGAATACGTCTTCTTCCAAAGCCGTGACCGGATAATCCATTAAAGCGTAATAAGAGCCAATAAGGGGTTTCGACATGTGTACTCCTGTATAGCAATGTTCGGAGAAGCCTACAAAGCCTAGGCGTACTTTTTCCGTTTGTTCGTAAAATTGGATAATAGTACCCGGTAGTAAAGTGATAAAATCGCCTTGTTTTACTTCCGTATCCATGAGGTTAATAGACACTTTGATGGAGCCTTCGATACACAAAGCAAATATGCAGGCTTTTAATCGACATGACTGCTTGTAAATATTCAGAATATTTTCGGTCACGTCTGTCCAGGCAATGATGTCTACAGGCAGGTCAACGTGTGGAAATTCCATAATTCTTTTTCTCCTTTTTGATGGTTAGGGAAACAAAAATAGATAAAATATTTGATATTATATCTTCCTTGTATGCTGAAAAAAATCAGATAAGCTTTTGAATCGAAATATATGGGTTGTGATATTCCTTCTTTTCATTTAACTTTGCAACGTGAATGTGTGAATGAAAACTTTTAATTCATAATGACTACAAAGTTGCACCAGGCGGTTATACATATAGAGGATTTATCCATTGGTTATGCTTCGAGGCAGGGCACAAAGGTCGTGGCTAATGGTCTGTCGGCTAATATTTATGGGGGAGAACTGACTTGTCTGTTGGGAGCCAACGGGGTAGGGAAGTCAACCTTGCTACGTACGCTTTCAGCTTTTCTGCCTAAGTTATCGGGTCGTATCGTCATACAGAATCGTGAAATTGACAGCTATACTGACAAACAATTGGCTCATGTACTGAGCGTTGTGTTGACTGAACGGCTGGAGGTGCGTAATCTTTCGGTTCTTGAAGTAGTGGGGTTGGGGCGGAGTCCTTATACCGATTTTTGGGGTAAACTTTCTATAGAAGATAAAAAAGTGGTGGAGCAAGCTATCGACTTGGTTGGCATTTCTGCGTTGGCAGATCGTATGGTTGATACCCTGAGTGATGGTGAACGGCAAAAGGTTATGATAGCCAAGGCGTTGGCTCAGGAGACTCCTGTCATCTGTTTGGATGAACCCACCGCATTTCTCGATTTTTCCAGTAAAGTGGAAACCATGCGATTGTTACATCGTCTAAGTCGACAAACGGGTAAGACTATTTTTCTTTCCACGCATGATTTGGAACTTGCCTTGCAGATTGCGGACAGGATTTGGCTGATGGACAGAGGAAAAGGCATTATGATAGGAACTCCGGAAGATTTGGCGTTAGAAGGTAGTTTGGAGAACTTCTTAATGGGTCAAGGCATAACTTTCGATCGGGAGACAGGATTGTTTCGGCTAGACAATGATTGTACGATGCAAGTCAGGTTGGAAGGAGAAGGACCTCGTTATGCTATGGTGCGCAAGGCTTTGTTGCGGAATGGCATTCGGGCTGATCGTCAAGTGATGTCAGATGTCTGTATAGTGGTAGGTGAAAAGGAGTCCGATAGTTTCACTTTGTATCTGCCGACAGGAGAAGTTTTCAGTCTGTCTACCATTGATGTTCTGTTGGGTTGTTTAATTCCTGTGGTTTCTAATACCGATTGCTCATGTTGATGCATCCCCATACTGCCAAGGAGAATTACGAGCAACTTACTTCAGCTCCCATTCCCGGATTGATTACCCGGTTGGCCGTTCCCACTATTATCAGTATGCTGGTGACAGCTTTCTATAATATGGCCGATACGTACTTTGTTGGCAAGATTGATACGCAGTCTACAGCGGCTGTGGGGATTGTTTTTTCGCTGATGTCCATCATTCAGGCCGTGGGATTCTTTTTCGGACATGGGTCGGGTAATTTCATTTCCCGTCATTTGGGAGCGAGAGACGTAGCTAATGCTGAAAAGATGGCGGCTACGGGATTCTTTATGGCCTTCTTTACCGGTTGTATATTGGCCATGTTGGGGCTTATGTTTCTCACTCCTTTGTCACTTATGCTGGGTTCCACTCCCACTATTTTGCCTTACACGGAACAGTATTTAGGTATCATCCTGTTGGGGGCACCTTTTATGGCTTCTTCATTGGTATTGAATAACCAGATGCGCTTTCAGGGTAATGCGGCCTATGCCATGGTGGGGATTGTGAGCGGTGCTGTACTTAATGTGGTACTCGATCCGCTGTTCATCTTTGTGTTTGATATGGGAGTAGCGGGAGCCGCTTTGGCTACGGTGCTCAGTCAGATATGCAGTTTCAGCCTGCTTTGTTATATGACCACTCGGGGCGGTAACCTGACGATTCGCTACCGAAACTTTACTCCTTCGTGGACATATATCAAGGAAATTATCGGGGGAGGGACTCCTTCGCTCACCCGGCAAGGATTGGCCAGTCTGTCTACGATTCTGCTCAACGTGGCGGCCGGAGTTTATGACGATGCAGCCATTGCGGGGATGTCCATCGTGTCGCGCATTGGCATGTTCATCAATTCCTTCCTGATAGGTTTCGGTCAAGGTTTCCAGCCGGTGTGCGGCTTTAGCTATGGGGCTGCGCTTTATGCCCGCGTTCGTCAAGGCTTCTGGTTCTGTGTCAAGGTGGGAGTCATCTTTCTTACGTTGTGTGCCGTATTGGGATTCGGTTATGCTGAAGAGATTGTAGAGTTGTTTCGTAAGGGTGACCCGACTGTAGTGGCTACCGGTGCGGCGGCCTTGCGTTGGCAGTTGGTAGCCTATCCGTTGGGGACGTTCACCATTATCAGCAACATGATGTTGCAGACCATTCGTAAATCCGTCCGTGCTACGATTCTTTCCTCCGCCCGTCAGGGACTCTTCTTTGTTCCGTTTATCTTCATTTTGCCCCATTTCTTTGGCTTGAAGGGAGTCGAAATGTGCCAGGCCGTATCCGATTTGTGTACCTTCCTGTTGGCTTTGCCGTTGACCTTGAGTGTCCTGTGGGAGATGAAACGGCAGGAACATCGGTAGGCTTCACCAGGCTGAGAATACGTAAAATAGGTCCTTTTATCCGTAGTTTATGTACAGGTGAGGCGGAAGAATCGGGCTACCTTTGCGGGTATAAATACTAAATATGGGTAGACAATGATGAAACCGTACATTATTACACACATGATGGAATCCGTCGACGGTCGGATAGACTGCGACATGACGGAACAAATTGATCCGACAAATTCGTATTATGAGGCACTGGACCGCCTGGAGTGTCCGTCGCAATTGATGGGGCGGGTGACGATGCAGATGCACTATGCCGAGCGTGAACCATTCGTAGCTGTGGACCGAACTCCGATTGGCAGTCGGGCTGTACACAAGGCTCAGGAGGCCGAAGGGTATGTTATAGCTTTGGATACACATGGGAAACTGCGTTGGCCGGCTTCCGCCTATGAAGGCAAACCGCTGTTGGTCATTACAGCCGAGAGTTGCCCGAAGGCTTATCACGAAGCACTGACCGCGCAATGCATCTCGTGGATAGCGGTCGGCACCGACCAGATTGATCTGGTGGAAGCGATGGACATCCTTTATCGGGAGTTTCATGTCAAGCGCCTGGCTGTAGTCGGTGGTGGACACGTCAACGGTGCGTTCCTCGAAGCAGGTCTGCTGGATGAAGTCAGTCTCATGATAGGTCCGGGTATCGACGGGCGCAAGGACATGACGGCTGTCTTCGATGGCATAGCCGATTCGACCCGTCCGGCCACTTTGCTCCGGTTGGAAAGTTTCGAGAAAGTGGGTGAAGGTACCCTGTGGTTACGTTACTCTTTTTAGCCACCCGTGTGAATGGGTACATCGGATAGGGTCGACACATTGCCTGCATCAGGGGTAAGGTGTCGGCCCTAAAGGTTAGGAGTGTGTTGAGTTCCACCGGCACTGGAACTAAGTTCCACCAAGGACGGAACCTGGTTCCAGTGCCGGTGGAACTTGCTTAAAGTGTTACCCTTGCATGCCAATACCGTGAGGGCTGCATCCCAGAACCGTGAAGGAAGGGGCGAGCTTTCATGCTTTAAGGTGGAGGGTGAAAGTATGGAAATGCTGCTTAGTCCACATGGCAAAACCGAAAAAGATAAGTGAGAATCTTGGAAAAATGACAGTTGGAAGAGGCAAAACCCCATAAATTAGTGGATAAAAATTTCTTTATTCAGAATGAAATGCCTTACTTTGTACGCTAGTTGTAAGCTAACCAATAGGAGTAAAACTAACATTAAAAGAATAAAGTTATGAAGATTTCTCACATTGAACATTTGGGCATAGCCGTGAAAAGCATCGAAGAAGCCCTTCCGTATTATGAAAATGTCTTAGGTCTGAAGTGTTATAATATCGAGACTGTAGAAGACCAAAAAGTCAGAACCGCATTCCTGAAAGTTGGAGACGTTAAAATCGAATTGCTTGAACCCACTTCTCCCGACAGTACTATTGCCAAATTCATTGAGAACAACAATGGCAAAGGCGGTATGCACCACTTGGCTTTCGCCATCGAAGACGGTGTAGCTAACGCATTGGCCTCGGCCGATGCTGCCGGCATACGTCTCATAGACAAAGCGCCGCGCAAGGGCGCCGAAGGGCTGAACATCGCTTTCCTACATCCAAAATCCACATTGGGCGTATTGACGGAGTTGTGCGAGAAACCGGAATAAGCTAAGAAAATTCAATAAAAAAACAATTTTTCAAACCCATTAATAATCTAAATAATAATGAGTAACCAACTTGAAAAAATAAAAGAGCTTATCGACCGCCGTGTGGCGGCTCGCATGGGCGGTGGCGAGAAAGCGATTGCCAAGCAACACGATAAGGGCAAATACACGGCCCGCGAACGTATAGCCATGTTGTTGGACGAAGGCAGTTTTGAGGAAATGGATATGTTTGTGGAACATCGTTGCACTAACTTCGGCATGGAGAAGAAGCACTATCCAGGTGATGG
>CALUOT010000084.1 GCA_944322355.1 uncultured Bacteroides sp.
CACCATCCGTAAGGCTGTGAAGAAAATGGCTACCATCGACAAGTTGACTAACGATGGTACGTATGCTAACCTGTCGAAGCGAGAAATTCTTCAGATTTCTCGTCAACGCGCCAAGTTGGAGAAGAACCTGGGTTCTATCGCTGACTTGACCCGCTTGCCTTCGGCTTTGTTCGTGATTGACGTCATGAAGGAAAACATCGCCGTTCGCGAGGCCAACCGTTTGGGTATTCCCGTGTTCGGTATCGTTGATACCAACTCTGACCCGACGAATGTGGATTTCGTAATCCCGGCCAATGACGATGCGACTAAGTCTGTAGAAGTCATTCTGGATGCTTGCTGTGCAGCTATGCAGGAAGGTCTGGAAGAGCGCAAAGCTGAAAAGATCGACATGGAAGCAGCCGGTGAAACTCCTGCCAACAAGGGTGGCAAGAAGAAAGCTTCGAAAGCTCGTCTGGACAAATCGGACGAAGATGCCATCAACGCTTCCAAGGCCGCTGCCTTCATGAAAGAAGACGAAGAGGCTTAAATATACGGAAGTAGTTAGTAGTCAGTAGACGCTGGGCAGGCAGGACAAAATGCTTTTTGCCACCACGGGCTACTTGCTGCTAACTACTTTTTTACTTTTATTAATCACTTAAAAAACAAAAGATAGTATGGCTGTAACAATGGCTGATATTACCAAGCTCCGCAAAATGACCGGTGCTGGTATGATGGACTGCAAAAACGCCTTGACCGAAGCTGAAGGCGATTTCGACAAGGCAATGGAAATAATTCGCAAGAAGGGACAGGCTGTAGCTGCCAAGCGTTCGGACCGCGAAGCTGCGGAAGGTTGCGTATTGGGCAAGAGCACAGGCGACTTTGCCGTAATCATCGCCCTGAAATGCGAAACAGACTTCGTGGCTCAGAATGCTGACTTCGTGAAGTTGACTCAAGATATTTTGGATGCGGCTGTAGCCAACAAGTGCAAGACGCTGGATGAAGTGAAGGCATTGCCGATGGGCAAGGGCACTGTACAGGATGCAGTGGTAGACCGTAGCGGTATCACGGGTGAAAAGATGGAGTTGGACGGCTACATGACGGTAGAAGGTGCATGCACCATGGTATACAACCACATGAACCGCAATTCGCTGTGTACTATCGTAGCTTTCAACAAGCCGGCAGACGAGCAACTGGCTAAGCAAGTATGTATGCAGATTGCTGCCATGAACCCCATCGCCATCGACGAAGACGGTGTATCGGAAGAAATCAAGCAGAAAGAAATCGAGGTAGCTATCGAAAAGACAAAGGCCGAACAAGTACAGAAGGCTGTAGAAGCTGCTTTGAAGAAAGCCGGTATCAACCCTGCTCACGTAGATAGCGAAGACCACATGGAGAGCAACATGGCCAAAGGTTGGATTACAGCTGAAGACGTGGCTAAGGCAAAAGAAATCATTGCCACTGTATCGGCTGAGAAGGCTGCTCACCTGCCCGAGCAAATGGTTCAGAACATTGCCAAAGGTCGTCTGGGCAAGTTCTTGAAAGAGGTTTGCTTGCTGAATCAAGAAGACATCATGGATGCCAAGAAAACCGTACGTGAAGTGCTGAAGGAAGCCGATCCCGAATTGAAGATTGTAGACTTCAAGCGTTTCACTCTGCGTGCTGAATAAATTTTTCTGTTTCTAGAATCTAAATAAGTCAGAGGATGTATCTCTTTTACGTACATCCTCTTTCTTTTTGCCTTTAACCCACCGGCTTGGTTTGCGTATAGCCTTCTTTCCGAAGCAGGTCGATGACTTTCTGCTTGAAGTCGCCTTGTACAATAATTTCCCCGTCCTTGGCACTTCCGCCTACTCCGCATTTGCTTTTCAGCAGTTTACCCAATTCTCTCAAGTCCTCATCGGTACCTATAAAACCGGTTACCAGGGTCACTACTTTCCCGCCCCGGTTTTTACGGTCGAGTTGTACACGCAGTTTCTGTTGTCCGGCGGATAGCGTCGGAGTCTCTTCTTGTACTTCGGTTTCGTATTGGAAATCCGGATTTGTCGAGTAGACCACGTTCAAGCGGTCTTTCCAGTCGTTGTTTATGTTCTTTTTAGCCATCGTTTCATGAAAATAGGCCTCAAAAGTACGGTTTTACCCTGAACTCTGCAAGGCGACGTAGAAATAATGTTAACCTTTTCTGCTCTTCCTGCCGGAGTTTGGAAAAAATCATGTACTTTTGTCTGTCTTAACTTGAATAATTTATTGGAAACAATGAACAGTTTGTTACAAAAGAAAGAGAGTGCACGGGTGCCGGAGCCTACACTGCGTCGTCTTCCGTGGTATCTTTCGAATGTCAAATTGTTGAAGCAGAAGGGCGAACGATATGTTTCGTCTACCCAAATCTCCAAAGAAATCAATATCGATGCTTCCCAGATAGCCAAAGATTTGTCGTACGTCAATATCTCTGGGCGGACACGTGTAGGCTATGAAGTAGATACCCTGATAGCCGTGCTCGAGGACTTTTTGGGCTTTACCAACCTGCATAAGGCTTTCTTGTTCGGTGTCGGTAGTTTGGGAGGAGCTTTGTTGCGCGACTCCGGTCTGAAACACTTCGGCTTGGAGATTGTAGCCGCTTTCGATGTTAATCCCAAGTTGGTAGGTTCCACCCTGAACGGTATTCCTATCTTCCACTCTGACGAGTTCAAAGCCAAAATGCAAGAACATGCCGTACCTATCGGTGTGCTGACCGTACCCATTGAGATAGCCCAGCACATCACAGACTATATGGTGGAGGGTGGCATTAAAGCTGTGTGGAACTTTACGCCTTTCCGCATCCGGGTACCTGAAAACATTGTGGTACAGAACACATCGCTCTACGCCCACTTGGCCCTGATGTTCAACCGTCTGAACTTTAATGAAATCAAGTAATGAAAATCATAGCTGTAGGAATGAACTATGCCCAGCATAACCAGGAACTGGGACATACACACGAAAACCGTGAACCGGTGATATTCATGAAACCCGATTCTGCCCTCCTGAAAGACGGCAAACCTTTTTTCCTTCCTGACTTTTCCGACGAGATACATTATGAAACCGAAGTCGTGGTACGCATTTGTCGGCTGGGCAAGCACATTGCTCCTCGTTTCGCTTCCCGCTATTATGATGCGGTGACAGTGGGAATTGACTTCACAGCCCGTGACATGCAACGCCGCTTTCGTGAGTTGGGTCAGCCTTGGGAACTATGCAAAGGATTCGACGGTTCGGCCGTGTTGGGTAGTTTTGTTCCGCTTCATGACGTGGGAGGCGATGTGCAGCAATTGGATTTCCATCTGGACATCGATGGGCAAACCGTACAGCAAGGCCATACTGCCGACA
The DNA here is from genome assembly GCA_944322355.1 of uncultured Bacteroides sp. Taxonomy (GTDB): domain Bacteria; phylum Bacteroidota; class Bacteroidia; order Bacteroidales; family Bacteroidaceae; genus Bacteroides. The sequence goes on from CALUOT010000084.1 coordinate 3,337, forward strand.
TGCTGTTTCGTGTGGATGACATCATTGCCTACGTCAGTCGCTTCATGACGCTGAAGATAGGCGACTTGCTTTTTACCGGAACTCCGGCTGGTGTAGGACCGGTTCGCATTGACCAGCATTTGCAGGGTTATTTAGGAGAACAGAAGTTATTGGATTTTCATATCAAGTAAATGCGAACTTGGTGGTAAAGCAGAGTTTTGCAACAAACAATAAAGAAGTTTCATTAGAAAGCATTATCTTTGCCGAATAAGCAGAATAAAATGGGAAATTGGAGCGAACAGCAAAAAGCCAAGGAAGAGGCAAAAGAGAAAGATAAGACAAGAAAGGAAAAACTTGCTACTTATTTTTATGACTCATCCAAAGTGATTCTTGCAGGTGTTGTAATAGGAGGACTAACGCCACTGTATACGGAACCTACAAGCGGATTAAACTATTATGTAATTGTAGCCGGAACTATAGCTACTATTTTGCTTGCATGGATAGGGAATAAAATTCTAAAGTAATAAAGATATGACACAATTAGGATTAACATTCACAGTTATTGCAGTCATTGCTGCACTTTTCCTGATATGGCTATATACCAAATCGGGAAAGAAATGGTTATCTAATTTATAGCCCTTCATGCTTTATTAATTCATAATCGATATGAAAATACGAGTAGGAATGGGCTTTGATGTCCATCGGTTGGTCGAAGGCCGGGAATTGTGGCTGGGTGGCATTCGGCTGGAACATGAGAAAGGTTTGCTGGGACATAGCGATGCCGATGTGTTGATACATGCCATCTGCGATGCGTTGTTGGGAGCAGCCAATATGCGCGACATCGGTTATCATTTCCCCGATACGGCCCATGAATTCGAAAACATCGACAGCAAGATTCTGCTTCGCAAGACAGTGGAACTGATTGCCGGGAAAGGTTATCATGTGGGCAATATTGACGCAACCGTATGTGCTGAGCGTCCTAAGTTGAAAGCCCGCATCCCGGAGATGCAGCAAGTATTGGCCGAAGTAATGGGAATAGATGTCGACGACGTGTCCATCAAAGCCACTACGACCGAGAAGTTAGGCTTTACCGGGCGTGAGGAAGGCATATCCGCTTATGCCACGGTGCTGATTATGAAATCCTGATAAGTATCCTCAATCATTTCATCCGATGAAAAAGTTTTTATTCCTGATGAGTCTGGCCATTGCGAGTGCATGTCACGCTGTGGCGCAGGCTGTTTCGCCGTTGAAGTTCAACCAACACGGTGAATTCAAAATCGTTCAAATTACCGATGTACATTTCCAACCCGGCAATCCGGCTTCCGATGTGGCTCTGAAACGCATGGCGGAAGTGCTGGACGCAGAACAGCCTGACTTGGTTGTCTTTACTGGCGACCTGATTTATGCCCGACCTGCCGAAGAAGCCATGTGCACCGTGTTGGAGAGTGCTTCTTCCCGGAAGATTCCTTTTGTCGTGACCTTTGGGAATCATGATGATGAACAAGGCATGACGCGCTCACAGCTTTACGACATAATCCGCACCATCCCCTACAACATTCAGCCCGACAGAGGCGAAACGGTTTCCCCTGATTATGTACTCACCGTGCGTTCAGCCGACGGCCAGCGAGATGCTGCCGTGCTTTATTGCTTGGATTCGCATTCATACTCAACCTTGCCGGACGTGAAAGGATATGCTTGGTTGACCTACGAACAAATAGATTGGTATCGTAGGCAAAGCGCTGCCTTTACCAAGGCCAACAACGGAAAGCCTGTGCCCGCCTTGGCCTTCTTCCATATCCCGTTGCCCGAATACAATCAGGCGGCCTCTGCCGAACAGGCTATTTTGACAGGTAATCGGCAGGAAATGGCTTGTGCTCCGGCCTTGAACACGGGTATGTTTACGGCCATGAAGGAGTGTGGCGATGTGATGGCTACTTTCGTGGGGCACGACCACGACAATGATTACGCCGTGATGTGGCATCAGATTCTTTTGGCCTACGGTCGCTATACGGGCGGAAATACGGTGTATAACCATCTGGCCAACGGGGCGCGGGTCATTGTGTTGAAAGAAGATGAGCGTAAGTTTACGACTTGGATTCGTTTAAAAGATGGTGAAATAACGGGAAAAGCCGTTTATCCCGATAGCTTTGTGCACTGACCCCATTTGACATGAGTCAGCCGGGTGTACTTCGTGCTTCCTGCCATATAGGTACGTGCGATGTGTGCCGAAGCGACTTTCACGGTTTCTCCCACCTGATAGGCATGCTCCATGGCAGGCAAGACACACGAATGGCGGCTGGCCGTACGGGCATTGACTGTTATGGAAACGCAGTTGCCGGCGGTATCCTTCAGGCGAAGAAGCTGGCGGACGTAGAAAAAAGGCGTCCCGCCCTGTATGTGGGTCTTATAGGGATTGTCCTCTATGCGCACACCGGTCACCATCAGCGTCAAGTTTTCCACTTTCTCCCCTTCTTTTCCTAAGAAACCTCCGGAGGGTTTTCGACGGATTTTGCTTCGTTGCACATCGATATAGACAGCGTAATAAATGCGGGCGATGAGTACAAAACGCTCCTGCTTGGGGATGCGCGGCTGGAACTTAAAGGCAAGCCATGCCAGATAAGCCGGGTCGATGCTCAGTATCTCGTGCAAGTAATGTCCTCGATATTTCCCCACAGGGATAAGGTCTTCCCCCCGACTTTGCATACGCTTGGCATTATACTCTACCAATAACAGGCGGCGTTCGGAGTAAAAGCACAAGGTACTGGCCATACGCAGCGATTCGTGTACATCGGCCACCAGTTCGCACAGGAAGAAAACCGATTGCCGTTCGGGCAAAGGGGAGTATATCCAAAGCGAATAAGTAGGGTGCTCAGCCCGTGGAAATACCACCAAGTAGACTCCGGCCTCCTTGTAGGAAGCTCTGCCTTGATTGTACGTGTTCAACTTTTCGTATAGCAAGGCTTGTTCGTGCTCGGTCAGGCCGGGAATACGTGGGGGAGTCATGAGCATTTTGTTGCCACAAATATACTACTTTCCCGCCAATAAGTAGATAAGGAAAGGATAAATTATCAGAATCTTACCATCAGCTCCAACACGATCTTGTCTTGCTCCGACTCTTTGGCAATGCTGCCTTCGGGATAAAAATACTTCTCGTAGTTCAGGCGAAGGTCGGTACGGAAAGCCTTGCTCAGACTCAGTGTGATGCCGCCCGTTACCCGATGACGTTTGTAGTCAGTAATGGAAAGGCGTCCTGTTTCTTCATCATAGGTCTTGGCATCGCTTTGGTCGGTCATCATGTCGTAGCGGGCCAGAAAGGAAATCTTGCTGAACGCTTTGCGCAAGGGCAAGTCGTAGTTGACAAAAGCATCGACCGCATGCACATCCTTGAAAGCGTTGTCGGAATACTGTTTATAAAGATATTCGCCTTCGATGTGGAACCGGCCGAACTCCACGTATGTGCCGATGTCGTAGGAGCGCATCCACACCTCCTCGGGCTGTATGCCTTGCACGCTGAGCGTCACATTCCACCCTTTCACGGGATAGAGTACCGCTTTGGCAGAATAGTTCACCTCCTTGTGCCATACCTTCTGGTTGGTCAGGCCCGAACCGTTGTAAAGTCCTGCTTCTAGCGTGAGGGGCAGCGAGGTGGGCAGTTTATAGCCCAGTGTCAAACCCACGTCGCGCACGTTTCCCACCTGCTTGGCAATGAACGAACGGTTGGCAAAGTACTGCTGATGGGGCGAGCGATGGGCGTCGATGGTAAAAGGCACGCGCATTTGTCCGGCCGTCACCGTCAGTCCCTTCAAGGGAAAGATGCGTGCGTAGGCATCCAGCATCTTGATTTGCCCCTCGTCCGAAAGGTCCACCTCCGCCTTGTAAGCCACGATGGGCAACACATTCCCCGTGATGCTGACCCGCGCATTGCGCATTTCAAAGCGTCCGGCTCCCATCTCCGTTTGATATTCGTACTTGGCGCGAAGCGTTCCGTTGATTTTAGGCAGATAGTCTTTCTTCTCCAGTCGTGCTTTGTCCACCTTTTGGTCCTCGGCCTCGTCATCCTTTTGAGCATAGAGGCTTCCCGCACTCAGCAAGGCGGCAAGCACTAACAGCAGGCTTTTCTTCATGAATGTCAAGTGATTGTTAGTTCATTTTCTCGCCTGCAAAGGTCGGCATCCGGTATTATGTGACTATGTCATACATGTTTCATTTGTATTACAACGAGGAAAATTCAAGAGTTCCTGCTTTGCTTCCCATGGGACCTCACTTTGGTCCGCCTCGGACCTTACCATGGTCCTGTCTGGACCTCACCATGGTCCGGCTTGGACCAAAGCATGGTCCTTGGCGGACCAGACTTTGAATTTGGCTGGTCCTCCTACTCGTCTGTAGGACAGATACTTAAAAACAAAGGATGCCCCTTCGGTGGGAGCACCCTTTATTTTTCATTTCCAACGTATTTTAGTTCTTTTGAACATCACCGAAATTATATGCTTTTCCGGCAATTGCTTCACCATCTGCATTTACCTGCGGCAAAGTCAATGTACGACCGCTCAGATACTGCTGGCCTTCGGCATAGAAGAGCGTAACGCCTGCCGTCCCAGTTGGGCCAAACAAGTTATTAGCCCACTCAGTTACTGGAGTTACGGTGAAAGGTTTGGCAAATTTTACATGTACAATGTTCTTCGAGCCTGACAAGAAGAAGTTCTCGAAACTTGTTGCTTCAGTAAACTCAATTTTTTTGATGGCTGTACGGACGAAAGTACGATACTTCACAGTCGGCACGATGACGGTTACGATGTCATTCGTACTGCTTGTAGCTTCATAGTTCTGTGCACCTTCGAAGGCAGATTCACCGATTTCAGAGGCCTTGCTCAAATCCATGTATTGCAGTGCCAATACATTAGTGAAAGCTCTTGCGCCAATTTCAGTCGGAGCAATCTGGTTTCCTTCCATATCCACGATGTCCGACAAGTAGGTACATCCATTGAAAGCATCTTCAGCGATGTTTGTGCTTGCCAAAGTCAGGGTGTAGAGCTTATCTTTCTTGTTGTCTTTCGCGGTAATGTCGAAACCTGACGTATACTCGTTGTTACAACCTTGGAAAGCAGCATAACCCTCGCTCACATCCACGCTACCATTCACTTTCTGTAAGCTGGTACAACCGCTGAATGAATTGGCGCGCAGTTTCAGGTTGTTCACTTTTACAGAATCCAATGCAGTACAGTTCTGGAACGAAATTTGAGCTTCAGGATAACCGAATACCGGTGTCATGTCTTCCAAAGCACTCAGATCCACATAGTCCATATTCAATTTGTTGGCAAACAAAGCTTGATTTACAGTAGAGGCAGTGGTATTGTCACCGTTACCATCAAATTTGTAAGCAGCTAAGTTCAAATACTTCACACTAGCCAAACTACCCTTTTTACCTAAGAATGCTTTATCGATGGTAGTCACCTTCGGCATCTCCAGTCTTTCAATAGAAGTCAAGCCCTCAAATGCATTGGCAGGAATGCTGGTTTGGTTCTCCAGAATTACTTGCTCAACACCCGTCATTTTCACGAGGCTAGCAAAGTCCGTTGCAGTCAGTTCTGGTTTGGCAATTACCTTTTTAATGGCAGTCACAGCGATGGTTGTTCCATCCAACATTTTCACTGCACCAGATTTGTCAAATATCTGAGCCAATTCACCGCTATTCAGCAACAGGGTGTATTCACCTGTCTGTGCAGCGCCGGAATAATCTTTTGTATTGTTGAATACCAAGTAAGGATATGCGTTTACATCCAATGTTTTGTAATTGTAAAAATCAGGTGCAGTCCACGAAGCTGAAGTTTTGGCAGTTTCTTTGATAGTGATATTTCCAAATGTATAAGTTACAGCCATTTCTTCTGTATAAGCCTTTCCACTATTGTCTACGCGTTCTACATTGGCAATAGCCATATATGCACGTGCATCATCTGACCATTCCAAACCTGTACCAGGTTCTCCCAATTGTACGGTCATCGCGCTCCCTTTACCCTCGTTATCTATCTCATGATCCACGTCAGTAATCACCCCATTTTTATCGCTTTCGATGGTAATGGTTACCGAACCTTTTTGTGTAATGATAGACTTTTTTGCTGTTGCCTTACCGTTTTCATCCAAAATACCATTGGATTCCAATTTGATGCTTTTTAAAACACCGAATTCATCTGTATAATCATCAAGGCCTTTTGTTTGGTACACAATAGCCGGATTCAGACGAGTAAAGTGCAAGGGGATATTTTCGCCTACCGCTGCTTTATTGTCCGCTTCAGCATATCCATTTACCACAGCATATTTTGCAATATTTCCATAAATCCCTAAACCTGCTGTGTTCGTTTGCGTTTGTATACTCGCACCCAACGTTGGAAGATCAAATGTTACAGTTTCAGTTTTTTCGTCTGTTCCTTCAGTCTTGAAGGCAGTTGCACCGGCATCAGTCGTCGGATAGATAGCCACAAATTTGGCCGGTTTCTCTTCCGTTACGCCATCTGCAAAGTCCAGGATTTCGTCATCGCTTACACCCGTAAAGTAGGCATTTCTTTCCGAGCGGGTAGCCTTGTAACTTACCTTAGTACCGTTGAAACCATCCTTGTCAGTCCAACTTTCATTCTTTGTGCTTCCACTTTTACTTGTTGTTCCGAGACTAAAAACAGAGATACGGTCTTTCTCAGCGGTCCAGAAAGGATAATACGAGCCATCCACCTCTTCATATTCACCTCTCGTGGTCACGGCATCATCGCCGGTGGTAAATACGATACCCGGCGTCTGTTGTGTTTGCTGCATGGAAGCTGTATCGAGTTCATCTGTACAGCTTGCGGCAACGGCTAAAACAGCCGCGCAAAATAATACTTTTTTCATCATTGTTTTCTTTTAAAACGTTTTAAATTCTCAAATAACTTTCTTCATCCATATACTTTAGAAAGGCTTTCCTTCTGCGGGATCTTCATCGCCGCTAGCCATAAATCCTTTCTCCACAGCCACCTCGATAACATCTACCGAAGGAGCTACATACAAATTTTCCATTTCCATAATCGTAATAATTAAGTTTAATAGTTAATATTTGAATTGTTTATATCTCTATACCTTATTATATATACAACTAAATTCTAGTGCTTTGAGAGCACAAAGTAACATACAAATTTCCCGAATAGGTAAAGTGAATCAAAAATGGTTTACAACGTCCATTATAGTACAC
>CALUOT010000085.1 GCA_944322355.1 uncultured Bacteroides sp.
GATATAAACAATTCAAATATTAACTATTAAACTTAATTATTACGATTATGGAAATGGAAAATTTGTATGTAGCTCCTTCGGTAGATGTTATCGAGGTGGCTGTGGAGAAAGGATTTATGGCTAGCGGCGATGAAGATCCAATTAAACCAGGTGAGTTCTAAATATAAGTTTTAGAACCTATAAAGTAGGTGAGAATATTGATTTAATAAAAACGTTTTAAAAACATTGCAATGAAAAAATTATTATTTTGTGCGGGCGTTTTAGCCCTGGCTGCAAGTTGTACGGAAGAACTGGATACACTCTCTGTACAACAAGGTGAACAAGCAGCAGGAATCACATTCACTGCGGTGGCTCCGCAAGACGATGCGACTACAAGAGGTGAATTTGAAGAAGGAACCCAAGGAGGTGCTACGGTGTGGTATCCTTTCTGGAGTGCAGAGACTGACATGATTAAGGTCTATGCAACCAGTGTTGAAAAGGACGGGACACCGTTTAGTGAAACGGAATTAGAAACAGCTAACACGGCATCTTATAAAGCAACTCGTTCAGAGCGCAATGCTTATTTCACTGCTTCTAACCAGACCGATATTCTGGATTTTGCAGATGGAGTGACGGCAAATGCACCTGCCACTTTCTTGGCCGTATATCCGAATACTATTGAACTGAATGCCGATGTGACTCCAGACTGGAAAAAAGGTTTTGAAGTTACACTAAAATTGGCTGGTGGATTGTCGAACCAACAGACTCAGACCAATACAGAAGGTAAAGGTATTTACGAATCTAACGCCAAGTATGCTGTAGCTACCGGTTATCCAGAGGCTGATAATAAAGTGGCTGTGGGTGAAAATGTGCCTCTGCACTTCAATCGTGTTTTGTCAGGATTGGTATTCCAGACTAAGGGTGTAGATGCTTATACGGATAAAGATGACAATATATTCGGTAAGTTGAGTACAATCAAAGTAAAAACATTGGGTGAATATAAAGACGGTAAAGCTGTGGCTGCAGCTGAAAATCCCGAACCTGCATCTAAACTGAATTTTGAAAAATCTTCAACAGTAACCATTGCTGTGGCTGCTGATGGAACTTCCAGAATCAAAGAAAGCAATTTCGCAACGACCACTGCAAGCAGCGAAATGACGCTGAAGTTGGATCTTGATTGGACGGATGATGCTCGTGGTTACATGATTATCAAGCCGGTAGAGCGTGTGGATGCTGACAACCAACCTTGGAACGAAGGTATTGCTATAACCTACACGTTTGAAAACATTGAGTTCACTGTACCTCTCGAAACATCCAACAGTTGGGAAGCTAATACCTTTATTCCGGTTCCTGCATTGGACATCAACAGCTATCCTTGGTTGGTAGCCAAATCAACAGTTTACAATGCAACAGGGCTGACTCTGATCTTGAATGAAGGAGCTGATTTTGATAAGATCTATAAGGATGGAAAAGTAGCTTGGAACTGGGATAACAGTGGTACTCCTGCAACAACTGTGGATGCTGCGAATATTACTCGTATCATTAGCAACATTGACTTGACAGATGCACAGTTGCAGACTATTGGCGAGAAATTTACGGGATTGACTGTAATCGAGTACAATGAGGAAACTTCTATCCCTGAAGGTGCATTCGCTTCACAGGCAACCAAAATTACAAAATTGGTGATGCCGAAGGTGACAGAGATTGATCCTAAGTTTACCAATGATGGTTCTGATAACCAAGCTTTGGCAGCTTTGACTGAACTGAATTTGGAAAGCTACACATTCCCCAGCACAGCCATTAATTACTTACTGTTCAATGGTATGGAAACTGGTTCGAACAATGTGTTAACGAAACTGAATATGAAGGCTGTTAAGGATATGACTGCTGAGTTCAACACCAACCGTACCATCTCGTTCCAAGGCTTTACTGCGCTGACTACTGTAGAAATGGGAGAAAATGTGATTGCTTCTCAGAAAGCATTCAAAGGTTGTACAAACTTGGTAACCATCAACGGTTCACTCGATTTGAACACTGCCAATGCTGTTGAAGCATTCATGAATGCAGGTACGAACGGTACATACGATCCGAAGAAACCGGAACTGACTTTCAGTACCATCAACATTACCAGCGATGAAATTCCTGCCGATGCATTCAACGGTGCCAAGAATATGGTAAATGTTTTGAAAGATGGCAAACAAGTGGTTCCGATTTATATTGGAACACGTGCTTTCCAATTGGCAGAAAACTTGCAATACATGGATTTAAGTAAAGCTGCCACTATCGGTGAGAATGCCTTTGCCGGTGCTTCCAAATATGTAGGTGTTAGTGGTACAGCTCGTTTGGATGTAAACGCAGCTACGATTGAAAGTGGAATTTTGGCCGGTACAGCTGTTGTCAATGTTTATTTCACCAATGCTACGAAGGTTAACGGGCCTATTTTCTATGGCGATGTTAATGGTAGTGCTACTGGTGGTGAAAGAAATGCTACTGCTTTGGAACAAGTAGAGTTTGCCAAACAGTTCACTGCTGCTACTTTGACAGTTGGAGGCTGGGATTACGCTTTCAGCAATAGAGCTAATCAAGTGGATCTGTTCATTCAAGACGGTCAACAATATTATGATAGAGACAATGCTAACGTACTGGCTCTGCCAGAGATAACTGGAAGCGGTACAAATGCAACTCTGACAACAAATGATATTGTATTCAAGAGTATCAAAGTAAGAGGTGCTGCTGAATAATGTATCATAAATTCAGTATTCTGATGGAATATAAGGGTGCTCCCGCAAAGGGGCACCCTTTGTTTGTTCGCCCAGCACGAACATTCTCTAACCGGTGCAAGTCCGTAACACGGCCCTAAGTAAATCAAGCAGGTATAAGATGGAAAGAGGATGTCCTTAACTGGGGAGGTCTTATGGACGTGTTTAGGATGCATTTTCCGAACCACGGAGTAAAGCTTGCCATAAGAAGTCAGCCGATGTCATAGTACCCGATGCTTTATCTACTCGTATCGGGGAAGGACAGAACCATTAGTCAATTGAGCAGTAAATGAAAGTTACCCTATGAAGGAAAGAATGCAGAAAATACCGATGTCAAGCGATAGCCGCCCTCAAAAGGACAGCACGGAATGCGAGAGCTATGAGGGGTTGCAGACCTTCATGGACATAACCGAAAACAACCTCAAGGAAGTGCAATTTGAACAGGGAGACCTGCTGGAGTTCATCCTCTCGCCGGAGAACCTTAACCGTACGTACCTGCAGGTTAAGCGCAATCACGGCAGCGGTGGAGTAGACGGATTGTCAACCAGACAATTGGGTGACTATCTGAAAGAACATAAAGACGAACTCATAGCCTCCCTACAATCGGGCAGATACCGTCCGAATCCCGTCCTTCGTATAGAAATTCCGAAGGATAACGGCCAAAAACGTCCCCTTGGTATCCCGACAGTGGTGGACAGGGTAATCCAACAGGCCATCAGCCAAATACTGAGCCCAATATACGAACGGCAGTTCAGCGACAATAGCTTTGGTTTCCGTCCTCATCGAAGTTGTCACAAGGCATTAAGGCGAGCGCAGAAATATATAACCCAAGGCTATAAGTACTGTGTATCCCTAGAGCTTGAGCGCTTCTTCGACACGGTAAACCACAGTATGCTGATAAGGATACTGTCCCGCACCATACGGGACGGACGCGTCTTGTCGCTCATCCACAAGTACCTGACGGCAGGTGTCATGTTTAAACCCAAGGTTATCCCTGCCTTGTGGACTTATATGTCAAATTGCATCAGAACTAAGGAACCGCCGTATGCCGAACGGCACGTACGGTGGTGTGAGAGGTCGGAAAACGAAAGTAGGAAGAAAACTACTTCGTTTTCCTCCTACTCGATTACCCTCATTCGCCCTTTCACACCCCATGCTTCAAAAAGTGTGAAAGCATTCACACCCCTTCACGGTTTTAGTGTGAAGCCTTCACAGCCCTGATGTTACATCGTCACAGTGCTGATGTTACACCTTCACAGTAAGGATGTGAAAGGGATAATCCTTGAAGGGCTATTACAACCGCCCTTCATCATTAAAGCTAAAGTATCCTCCGTCGGTCACGATGACGTGGTCGAGAAGGCGGATACTCATGGTTTGGGCTGCTTTTTGCAGGATTTGTGTCAGGCGGATGTCATCCAAGCTGGGTTGGACGTTGCCGGAAGGATGGTTGTGGATGAGGGCTATCTGGGTGGCACGCTTGATCAAGGCTTCACGCAGGACGGTGCGAACATCGACCACGGTCTGGCCAATGCCGCCTTGGCTGACACGTACTTTGTCTATCACCTTGCCGGCTTGGTTGAGTAACAGCACCCACGACTCTTCGGCGGGCAGGTCGCACAGCAAGGGATGGAACAGTTGGTAGATGTCGGCGGAAGAACGAATCACAGGACGCTCCAACTGGGTTTGCAGATTACGACGCTTGCCCAGCTCCAAAGCTGCCATCACGGTGATGCTCTTGGCAGGCCCCATACCTTTAAAGCGGGCAAAGTCACGTACTTCCCATTTGGCCAACTGGTTCAGGTTATTATCGCAAGCAGCCAGGACACGTTGCATAAGGGCCACGGCACTTTCGTCCGTATTGCCCGAACCTATCAGAATACCTAGCAGTTCGGCATCGCTCAGGGCATCGGCTCCCTTTTGCATCATCTTCTCGCGCGGCCGGTCTTCTTCTGCCCATTGGTTGATATTCAGTTTCTCCATCGTTCAGTGACTGTTAATGTTGAGTTTATAGGTTGGATGTGGATTTGAATGGAACGCAAATTACGCAAATGACACGAATTAATCCGTTCAATTCATGTAAAAAATTAGCGTGATTGGCGTAATTTGCGTTCCTCCTGACCGATAATTTATCATTTATAGAAATTCTTTTTGAACGCCTCGAACTCGTCTTTCCCGCAGACGCACCGTCGCCACCAGGCACGCCAAAAACCGGTGCCGTAGCCGATGAGTTGGATATAAGCGGCGGCTATGGAGTAGAAGCCGATACGCAGGCTATGGTTTTGCACCGCAGAGTCGATGCACACCAGCAAGGCGTAGAGCAGCAAAGGCAGGAGGGCATACAGACACCAAAGGCTGCCGATGAGCAATACCACCGTCCCCAGCGTGAATAAAGCCGGAAGCAGATGTACCAGTTTCAGCGAATCGGGATACTTCTTGTAGAGGTTGATGCGTGCAATGCCTGAGTTGTGCACTTGCTTGAAAAACTTCTTCAGGTCGGTGCGGCGTTTGTGATAGACCCAGGCATCGGGGAAGAGTCGACAACGATAGCCTCCCCGGAAGATGCGGATGCTGAAATCAATGTCCTCACCAAAGCGCATCCGCGAGAAACCGCCCAAAGCCGCATAAACTTCCCGACGTACACCCATGTTGAAGCTACGTGGATAGAACTTATCCATCTTCTTCCGTCCGCCACGAATGCCTCCGGTGGTGAAAAACGAGGTCATGGAGTAGTTGATGGCTTTCTGGATGTCGGTAAACGACTCGTGTGCCCGGTCCGGTCCTCCGAAAGCATCAGCCGGATTCGTCCGAAGTTCCCGTTCCACAGCCTCGAAATAGCCCGGAGGAAGGATGCAGTCCGAATCGAGGATAATCAGATATTCCCCCCGGCTCCGTTCGGCCCCGTAGTTGCGTGTCTGTCCGGGGCCTGAATTGGCTTTCTCGTAATAGTGAACGTCGAGTTGCTCCCTGTATCGGTCTGTTACTTCCCGGCAGGGCACCGTAGAACCATCTTCCACCACCAGCACTTCGAAGTTCTTGAAAGTCTGCGCAGTGAGGCTTTGCAGCAGTTCGTCCACTTCATCGGGACGATTGTATACGGGGATAATGACGGAATATCTTTTCATTGACTATTCATTAATATTTAGTTTAGCGCAAAGATAGAAAATATGTTCGTTTCTGCCTCATGTCCGGACAAAAGAAAACACAGGCCGCAAAGGGAAGTCTCCTATCTGCGACCCGTGCTGATGAAAAAGAAAATTCTTGAAGTTGTTTCTTTATGCTTTTACACGACCTACGTATGAACCGTCGCGCGTGTCGATTTCAATCATTTCGCCTTCGTTGATAAAGAGCGGTACGCGAACCGTTGCACCCGATTCTACCGTAGCAGGCTTCAGCGTGTTAGTAGCCGTGTCGCCTTTCAACCCCGGTTCGGTGTAAGTCACCTTCTGCTGTACCTTGATGGGCATGTCGGCATAGAGCACGGTTTCAGTCGAAGCATCAGAAACCACGTCTACCACTTGTCCTTCGAGCAAGAAGTCCACACCGTTGATGAGGTCGTGGGCGATAGGTATCTGGTCAAAAGTTTCCTGATTCATGAACATGTAGTCGTTCCCCTCCTGATAGAGATACTGGTAGGGGCGACGTTCCACGCGCACGTCTTCCAGCTTTTCGCCGATGTTGAAGCGGCGCTCCAGCACGTAGCCGTTCACCACGTCTTTCAGCTTGGTGCGCATGAAGGTGTTACCTTTTCCCGGCTTTACATGCAGGAAGTCGATACAGAAATACAACTTGCCGTCCATGCGGATGCAAGTTCCGATTTTAATGTCTTGGGCATTAATCATAATGATGTTTCTTTTATGTATATTATAATAATGTATATGCGCTGATGGCAGAATGCGGGTGCAAAATTAATGGAATTCAGAAAAAAACGCAAAACTTTTGAGGGAAAATGAGTTATCCGCTTGCTTTATTTGAAAAAAACACCTAATTTTGCAGCCCGAATTTGTGAAAATAATAACATAAAAGAAGCTATAGCAATGAAAAGAACATTCCAACCCTCTAACAGAAAGAGAAAGAACAAACACGGATTCCGTGAAAGAATGGCTACCGCCAATGGCCGCAGAGTATTGGCAGCACGTCGTGCAAAGGGTCGCAAGAAGCTGACCGTTTCTGATGAGTACAACGGTGTGAAAGCCTGAACTTATTAGTGGTATCGAATCGTTGAAAAGCTCTGGACACTTCGGTGTCCGGGGCTTTTTTGTTGTGATAGCTATTCCCGTCAAGAAGCCATCAAAAAGACATGAAATCGCTTCATTAACTAACGCCTCTCTTTTTCATATCCCGCCCAATAATTCCCGAAAAGCCCGAAAAACGGCCTTTCAAAGCACAACATACGATGTTATGAGGCATAACATACCATGTTCCGAGGCAAAACATTGCTTCTTCCATGGGTAAATAAGCAACCTTCCACGGGTAATTTCTTAACTATCCACGGGTAAATTGGTCACTTTTTAGTCGATTTTGTCAAATATAACGAAGGGAAAGGCTGATTTTGGGCTGATAAAAGGGCGTTTCGGCTGCTATTTCGCAAGTTTTCAAGTGTTAAATTTTAAGGTATTTTGTTGGGGATGAGATAGAAAGACGTTTCTTTTAACGTTTGAAATTCACGGGCGTGTACTTCGGGCGGAAATAAGCGATTCTCAGCGATTGGGGATGGCAAAGTGTCAGAATGATAGGAAACAAAAAAAGAGGGGCGCACCCTCTTTTATTGTTGCGCCCCTTTTTTTTAGTTTAGTTTTGGCTTGCTTTATTACCAGTCCACCAAGGCATAGTCTCTTCATTGTATTCATAAGCCTGGGCTGCATAGTTCACTGTACCGTGGTTAACAACTTTACCGCCGGCTATCTTATTGTCTGGATCATCTTCACTTTCGAAAGCTAACTTCTTAGTGCTGTTACCGGAAACTTTACCCACTTTAATGGTCAGTGTTTTTCCTTCAGCCACTACAACTTTCATATCATCGCTCGTTGTCTGGCTGAATTCAATCGTTGCATCAGCATTGAATCCTTCGAAAGTCACATTGCCATTGATATTAGTTGTTACAACACCTGCAAATGTCAGTTTAGAACTATTTTCTCCACCCACATATACGCTTGAACCGTCTTCGAAATCAACAGCCGTGATTACTGCGGGGATTTCAGCCTTACCAGCTTCAACTCGCACTGCATTTTTGAAGATCAGCTTGTTAACTTTATAAACTCCGTTCAATGTCGTAGCAATATCAAGATCTTGAATAGCTTTATTATTCAAAGCTTCAGAAATCACATAAGCCACAGTCTGATTAGTTAAACCTGTACCACTTACATCAGCTTTCGCCGTGTTGTCAATAGTACCGGTACCGCTTGTAATAGCAGTATGCGAACCGGCTACAGTAGTAATCTTACCGTTGTTGGTCACGTCACTCATCGTACCGCTGTTAGTTACCACAGCATCTGCATCGATAGTAGACTTAGTAATAGTAGCGTCCGCAGCGTTAGTTGCAGTACCGTTGATTTCGAGTGTACCACTGTTCGAGATTTCACCGTTATTAGTCAAATCACCGTTAGCAGTCAGAGTAGCAGAGATACTGATAGTACCGTTATTAACGATATTTGTCTGATACTTAGTTTTACCATCAGCAGCAGTAGCAACCACAGCCTCACGATTTACGCTTACTGTCAAAGTCACATTTTCTGCAACCGTGAGCGTTAAATTGCTCTTGTTCTCCAATAAATCATCAGCTGTAGCTAACTTTATCTTTCCGTTTCCTACATCATAGGTCATTTCTGATCCATCACTGGCACCGAGTTCAGCTGTACCGGCATACAGTCTTACAGCAGCTTCGTTATCCACCAATTTCAAAACTCCGGTAGAAGTGATACCTTTTGTATCTCCAAAAGCATTTCCTTCAAACATTTCAGCACCGGCATTAACGGTCAGTGAACCTTCGTTTTCAACTACAGCTTCAGAGAAATCACCGGCATTCAGTTCTACGGTTGCACCTTCTTCGATGGTCATGGTACCTGAAACGGCATTTGCCACATCCGTAGGATCAGCCTGATCAAACGATACGGTAGTACCTTTCTTTATAGTAACTTCCGCAAACTCAGCTTTAGTCACTGACACAGCTTCTTCGCTTTCGATAGTTACCGGTTCCAAGAATTTCACGTAAGAGTCAGAATTGGTCAAAGCATCAGCCATGGCTGCATCTACGGCCCAATCACCCAGATTGTAAGCCGAGAACGTACCATTCACTGTACTAATCAGCTTCATCATGTCCTCATAACTTCCTACATAATAAGTATTTCCACTTCCTGCCACTACATTGTCATTGGTAAGAGAGAAGGCCTTGAAAGTCTTTTGGTCACTTTCAAAACCGAACATGGGTTTCAAACCGTTATGCACGAATTGGGTATTTCTTGCATAGTTGGATGTGCTGCTAGCATCAATGCTTGCCACACCTTTATCCGTGATAATACGAATCGTGCAATCCACGCCCGGAGCTGTACAGGGAACCAACATGGTGAATGACTGGCGGGCACCTTTTGCCAAAGTCACACCATCACCCAAGTTCAGCATGATTACACTGGCCGTTTCTTTGCCATCGTCTGCTACGATATCATTGGCTTCTTGTAATCTTTCTTTCAACTCATCCAACGTTTCGTCATTCTTAGCATCATTATCTAAGTTTCTTGCAGACACCAATTCACCGGCCTCGTTGAAAGCGTACGTATAATCATTCAACTCAGAAGTTGCAATCTTACCTTTCACCACGAAAGCATCGCTTGCTTCCAGCACAATTTGGCGGATTGTGATTGCTTCGTCAGTGTTGTTAACCAACGGGAATTCAGCACGTGAATAGAAGTTAGTCAAGCTTAGTGGCAAGTTCTGCGGTTCGTTTCCGGCAACCAGTTTGTACAATCCGGTAAAGAACACCTTGGCGGCATCACTCTTGTAGTACTCAGCATCTTGTGATGTAGCCAGTTCGAAAGCCATCGGTTGAGTTGATTCTACACCTTCGCCTTGACGTGCCGGAGCATAGAACCAGTAAAGACCTTCCACCATGTTGGAGGTAGTTTCGTACGTGCTTCCTCCATCCTTGCTTGTATAAACATAGTTGGTCAACAGATAATCTGTCGGAGTCCACTTGGAAGGATCCTCATCAGCGTTATTAACCAAGAATGCACTGAAAGCATCGGTGTTCTCCCAAGTCCAATTACCATAGCCTTCTTCATCCCAAGCGAAACGTGTGTCGGCACCATTTTCCACCGTGAAGGTGATAGGAGCCAGCAGCGCACGGTCGGCCAAGTTCGCGTTGCTACCGTTTTCGGTAAACTCATCAGCGGTACATGCAGCAAAGAGTGCCGGCAGTACCATAGCTGTCAAAATGTGTTTTGTTCTCATTGTTTTAATTATAATTAAAATAAAAGTTATACATTACCTTATCCAATAACAGGATCATCAATTTCAGGCTGACTCATTGTGAATCCCTTTTCTACTTCTACCTCCAGAACTTCTACTTCCGGAGCCAAATACAAATTTTCCATTTCCATAATCGTAATACTTTTTAGTTAGTTTGAATTTTAGTTTATATTAAATTTCTGAATCTACTTTTCTAGCTCTAAGACAAGCTTTTTCGAGCACAAAGTAACATACAAATTTCCCGAATAAATTTGAGACGGTATTTTATCAGGACAAATGGAACAT
>CALUOT010000086.1 GCA_944322355.1 uncultured Bacteroides sp.
GCATTGAGCAGGGTGTTGAACGTACCGTGTACGATACCTTGCGGACCGATGTACATCCAGCCGCCGGCCGTCATTTGCCCGTAGTTGGCCACGCCCAGCTGCATGGCGGTGTGCCAATCGTTCTGGTTGTCGTACAGTCCCACCATCAACGCATTGGTAATGATGACGCGCGGTGCATCGGGATTCGACTTGAACAAGCCGAGCGGATGCCCGCTCTCCACCACCAGCGTCTGGTCCTGTGTCAGTTCTTCGAGATACATCTTGATGAGGCGATACTGCATCCAGTTTTGGCAGACCTGCCCCGTTTCGCCATAAGTCACCAGCTCATAGGGATAAAGCGCCACGTCGAAGGCCAGGTTGTTGTCAATCATCACCTGGAAAGCCTTCCCTTCGATGCACTTGCCACGATATTCGTCAATGGGTTTTGCCTTCAGGTCGCCTTGCGGACGATAGCGGTAACCGTAGATGCGCCCCCTTGTACGGAGTTCTTCCAGAAATTCGGGAGCCAGTTGCTCATGCAGTTCGGTAGGAATGTAGCGCAATGCATTCTTCAAAGCCGTGACCGTTTGCGCAGGGGTAAGGGTGTAGCCACGGTCGGGAGCCCGGCGGATTCCCTCGACAAAAGAAGGATAAGCGGGCAGTTGATTACTAAGGGTAAAGTTCATGGTATATGGGGTTAAGTTTACAAATTGTCAGCAAACAACTGATTTTCCGCCGAAAGATAAGAAGAAATCCCGACATCCGCAATAGGAAGCCGGGATTATTTTATCCAAAAGTAAGTCTAGTACCAGTTAATACATACTTAAATTGTCTACTGTTTAGTCGTCGCTATCCATGTCGATAACATTGAACTGGAGGTCGAACTTGATTTCCCAGAAGTTGGAAAGGCGAACCTCGTAGGAATAGCGGTCTTTCTCCAAAGAAAGAATCTTGGCATCGGGATAACTACTCTTCACAAACTCAGCAATCTTGGCCGGCACTACAGCAGCCGGGACTCCGGTGTGCTTGCATCTTACGTCAGTCCACTCGCCTTTCTTGTTGAACTCAATCTTGTCACCGCTCACAAACATCAGTTCATAGGAGGCATCGAACAACTCGGATTCTTTCTTCACAAAAGCCACCTTCTGGTCGGCAAAGTTCTGTTTTACAAATTGCTGGGCCGTGGCCGGCAATTGCTCGAAAGCAATGGGTTTGTCGTTGTCGGCGGAAGCGAACTGAAGGGTGAACACACTGACCAATAATAAAAATAACTTTTTCATAATCGTACGTTTTTTAAAAGGGTTATTAATTTGTTATACTTTGATTCGTTTTCGTACTGCAAAGAAACAACCCCTTTTAGGAAAGAATTGGGAATTATGAAAAAATCCACGAAAAAAAAATCAAAGTTTCGTCACCTTTCCCATAAACAGCACACTGCCCGTACTCTTCTCCGTCAACAAAAAGAGGAACGGACGGTTGACGTAGAACTCATAAACGCCATCAGGATTAGGACCGGGAGAAGATGTCATTCCTATCCCAGTCACAGCAGCAGCCTCCGTACCTTCTTCATCCAGTTTGAAATAGATAGACTGATCTACGAAACCTATTTTTAAGTCCTTTTCAGCCATCTTACTGAAATCCGCCGTGTTCAGAAAAGCTTCCTGCACACCCATCGCTTGCAAAACCTCTTTTAACCCATTTTGGCAATCCTCGATAGTAAACTTAGGCAACTTCACATGTACCTCTTCCGAAGTCATGCTTTCTTGCATCGCCTTCCAACTTGCCCCGTCCAAAACCTCCATGCAGCGAGAGAGTTCTATTCCTTCATGAGGTAACAGTACATGCAAACCAAAAGCACCGTTACCATAGGGCAAGCGAACCACGGCATACAGGTCATTCTCGGCATACAGATAATGACTCTGCCGATTCATCATATCCAAATAAGTGTACGAGCCATCTTCGCCGGTGAACTTCTCGGTCTGCGTAGCTTCCTTATTAAACTTATCCGTCCATAAACCTTTAAAATAAAGGGCATTCAGCAACATTGTTTCACCATCGGGCATGTTTTTCAGGAACTCAGGTATGCAACCATTGGTTTTGTTCGAGCACCAAGCATTGATGGCATCTTTGGCTTTCAACTGTTCTACTCTCCGTACTTCCGCGTCATAGTTCGTATTCAGAGCCTCACTATAACTGTCCAACACCTGAAAATCGTCGAACATCCACAGCGAATTGGCCATACTGAGAATCGTCGTATTGTCCTGCTGTACCAGTTCTTTCACCAATTTTTGGTTATAAGCGTTGATTTCATCGATGCTGAAGCCGGAGAAGCCCAAGGCATCCGTCAGTTCCCGAAGCGTTGTCCCGTCTGCGCCATTAGCTGCCATAGAGAGGGCATACGAAGCACTGACCGGTGAAAGAAAGATTTTCGGCTCTTCCCCATTTTTCTCAGCCAGTTGAGTCAATACTTCATCGGCCACTTTAAAGAACCGGAAGGCAAAATCCGTACTCTCGGAAGCCATGCGCGTCTGTACTTCCGTCAATTCGATTGGTTGATACGTCTTGGGGATATGGCTGTTTTCCCCATCGTCATTCTGGCAGGCCACCAGCAAACCCAGCGTAGCGGCACATGCAAACATTAATTTTTTCATAATGCGTTGTTTTAAAAGTGTGACTATTTTATAAATAACTTATTCATAGATATGTTGCAGAATAGAAAAGGCGGTGAAACCGTCCAACAATGCTTAACCGACCGGTGAGCGAAGCGAACCTGCGGTATGCAGATACTTCCTCTTACCCGGGCCTCAAAGAGGTCCAACCGCCTTAGCGTGTGCTATTCGACCTCTTCGAGACCGTACCGGGGGATTGTCATTTATCCCCGCAGGTTCGCTTCGCTCACCAGACGGCTAAGCATCGTTGAGCCTCTCCGAGGCTCCGGAAGTGATCCTTCCTATTCAGCTTTTTATGTCACAAAGTTAGTGAACAAAGAATAAAAGAGACAAATTTAAAGTGTCTCATTTTCGAGGGAAATTGTCTCATTTCAATTGAGACAGTGTCTCACAAGGTCGTATTGGCTCCACTCGCCCGTATAGTCAACCATTTTTTCAGAGCGCCACTTTGATAGTCTATACCCAATTTGTGACAAATGCGTTCGTTTATCCGATAGATGGTGGAACGCGAAACTTGTAAAAGTATCCCTCTTTCTTTGATGGAACATCCCATCAGCAAGAGGCAGCAATAATGGATTTCATCGTCATCCAATTGTTGACGAACAACCGGTTCCCGAAGGACTCCCCGCTGATCGACCTCTAAAGCCAAACGTTCCCATTCATCCGAAGTTAACGACTCTTTAGAGCGACCGTTGGCTTGATGGTCGGCCAATATGCCTTGTATCTTTGCATACACCTCCGAATAAATCAAATTCTGACGCAACAAAGCGAACCTTCTTTGCTCCAATTCGGCCAATTCGATCTCCGTATTGTGCTTGGTTTGGAGCTGCATGCGGCTTTGTTCTATTTCATCTTTCAACAATTGATTTTCTTGAGACAAGGCGGCTTCCTTTTGTGAAGCTTCGGTTTTCTGCTTGCGAAGCCGACGCCGATAATAGCCATATCCCCCATAAACAATGCCGACTGTGACTAAGAAAAAAAGAAGAGCTCCCCAACGATAGCTCTGTAAATGCGTTTGGTGCAGGGAATGCTGTAATTGCGCTCTGACTTGTTCCTCCACTTTAACAATTTGCGTTTGTGGAGAAAGATGTCTTGCACTGTCCTGATAAGCGGAATACAATCGTTCCATCTCCAAGGATAATTCCGTTTTTCCTTGCGCTTTGGCAACATCCGCCAATAACATATACACATCTCTTTTTATATCGTAGTAAGGAGCTACGACACATTGATTCAGAAAAATCAAAGCCGAATCATGTTTTCCAACTAAGAAATAGGCATCACCCAATTCAAGAAAAGACCGATAACAATGAACCGTATCATATTGCAAAGCCAGATTCCGTTTGGCATAAACCAAGGCTTCTTCTGCTTGACCGGTTCGTTTACAAAGGGTGCTGAATGCCGCTGCCCAGTTCGCTTGCAGCACCCGGTTTTCCGCTTCGGCGAATGGCCGGGCTTGCCTAAGTTTCTCCGAAGCCTCCCGATACCGGTGCAGATAAGTGGCGATTTTACCTTGCATGGTCAGTGCATCACACAACAGCATCGTGTCCCTCAACGCTTTTCCGACCTGCTCCACCCGCTGATAGTCCGTATAAGATTCTTCATACAGTCCGGCCAGATAATGAATGAAACCAGCGTTAGCATAAATCCGCCCTTGTAGAGATAAATCTCCACATTCTTCCGCCCAATAGGCCGCTATCAGATATTGCCTGATTGCTCCCACTTGGTCGTTACGGTCCCGACAAATGCTGCCCCACAAATAGTACGCCCGTGCCCGCAAATTGATGTCTTGCACAGAATCGAAATAACAAACCGCTACCCGTATCAGCGAATCGTTGGTCTGCATAAGGTAGTTTTTGTCCCGCGCCTGGGTGAGCAGCAAGGCATAGTAGGCACGATCGGCCTCCGTGTACAGGCTGTCCGCAGGAAGAACTTCCAGCAAGCGAAGCGCACTATCCGGACACACCGTAAGCAGCCTGTCGGCCTGTACCAACCGAGGGTCGTAGTGCGGGCGCGTGGTGCAGGCGAGTGCCAACACACCGGCCAGTAACAACACGCCGATGAATCTCTCTATCCGTTTCATCTCTTTGGTTTGATTCGTATAGATAATACAAGGGACAAATATAATATAAACCTTAAAATAAGACAAATTATCTGACTTGAATATCCGTAACAACTGCAATTCAAGAAAGGAACCCGCCGGTTTACGTTCAGTTTACCCCGGATAAACTCGCAGTTTATCTAGGATAAACTAACAGTTTAATACGGATAAACTAATAGTTTATCGATGATAAACTGACAGTCCATCGAAAACAAATTGCAATAAACCGTTAATCTAGTGATAGACAAAGTGATAGGAGCCTGCTCCTTAAACGGATTGTTCGTCGGACAAAGAAGATTTAGTCTTTCTCGAGTTTGCGCTTCAAGGCTTCCAGATAGCGCACCATGACGGATGCCCCTTCGCTGGTTTCCCGCCGCAAGCTCTCTTGCAGGTCCGGATAGTCTGCGAGCAGTTCCATCATCTTCTCCTTTCCCACGAACTCGGCCCGACCGTTGCGCGGATTGATTTCATAGAAGACACGGGCATGTACCAACGCCGAAGCGGCAATGGCGTTCCCCACTTCTCCCCCCAAACGGGGTTTATGAAGGGGAGTAGCCGTGGTGGTGGCCACTTGCCCCACCGGCTGGGCGCAGAAATACACATGGCCGCCCACCCACAGAGCCGGTGCATAATAGTTGCCCAAACGATAGCGCTTGTAGCGCATCTTGCGGCAATTGACGTAAAGAGCCGAATCGACGCGCACGGCATAGCATCGCTTGCGCAGATAGCGGGTCATGGAAGGATTGTCGCGGGACTCGATGCGGTAATCGCCCCCGCTGAACAGCAGAATCAGGTTCTTGGAGCGCCGCTCCACGTGCAGCGTCGTGACGGTGTCGCCGGCATTTTCCATCAGCTCGCGCAGATTGGCATACACCACTTGCTGGGCCTTGCCGGGCATCCCCAGCAACGCCGCCATCACAGCCAACACAAATCTCCATTTCTTCATACCATCTTCCTGAATTCGTGAGATAAAGATAAACCAAATTTGAAGAACACGCAAGCGCGAAAAGAAAAATTATGCACCGGAAGGCAGAAAAGTGCAAGTTTTCCTACCTTTGCGACACGAATATGAGTGACGAGTCCGCTCCTTGTAGGCTCGGAACTATACATTAACGGATTAAACTGACAAAAGATGAAAACAACCAACGAACTGAAAGCCGAATATGCCGAACAACTGGACAGGGCCCGAAAGGCATTGGCACAAGTGCAACGCAACATTTACCGCATCAGCACCCTGCGCGTGCTGCTATTCGTCCTCGGCGTGACGGGCGTCATGGTCTGCTGGGGCGACGGATGGCTCCCGGTGACTGGGACATTGGCGGTAACGATGTTGCCTTTCGTGGTGCTCATCAAGTACCACAACCGCCTGTTCCACCGGAAAGAGACGCTGGAGAAAGCGTGTGAGATATGCCGGCAGGAACTGGCCGCGCTGGACTATGACTTCAGCACGCTGGACGAAGGCAAGGAATACATGAATCCGGGGCATCTCTACACGTATGACCTCGACATATTCGGCCCGCACTCCTTGTTTCAAGCCCTGAACCGCACCTGCACCCCATTGGGCAAAGACGAACTGGCTGCCTGGCTGGATCAGCACCTGGAAAAGAAAGAAGAGATAGAAAACAGGCAGAAGGCCATCCGCGAATTGGCGGACAAGAAGGCATTCCGCGAACGCTTCCGCATCCTCGGTCTGCTGAACAAGGGTCAGACGGCCGACAAAAGCGAGTTGCTGGCCTGGGCAGAAAGCCCCACACACTTCCGCAACCGTAAAGGATACCGCTGGTTGCCCCCGCTGGTGACGGCACTCAACCTGGCATGTCTGGCAGGCGTAGTGACCGGTGTGGTGACGGGTGGCCAATGGGGCATCGTGTGGAGTATCCTCCTGATGACCAGTTTCGGATTCACGCACCGGATTTCCAAAATACAGGACGTGTATGGCAAGAAGCTCCGGATACTGGGCACCTATGCCCAACTGCTGAAGGCGATGGACGAAGAACCGATGGAAAGTCCCCGGCTGCAAAGGATAAAAGAGAAGATAGGAAGCCACCACGGACAGGCCACGCAAGCCATCCAACGACTGGTGCAACTGATGAACGAACTGGATCAGCGCAACAACTACCTGATGTATGCCGTGCTGAACGGATGTTTCTTCTGGGAACTGTGGCAAATCATGCGGATAGAGGCTTGGAAAGAACAACATGCCGCCGAGCTTCCGCAATGGTTGGACGCCATCGGCGAAATGGATGCACTAAACTCACTGGGCACTTTTGCCTACAACCACCAGGAAGGCTATTGCTACCCGCAGATTACGAACGACACGGACAACATGCACACCGGACCAGCGACTTCCCCTGCTCCCTTCTGCCTGCGTGCCGAACAACTCGGCCATCCGCTGATGAACCGCGAACAGTGCGTGACCAACGACATCGTGATGGAGAAAAGACCGTCGTTCATCATCATCACCGGTGCCAACATGGCCGGCAAAAGTACCTACCTGCGCACCATCGGTGTCAACTACCTGCTGGCTTGCATAGGCGCTCCGGTATGTGCCGCCCGGATGGCACTCTCCCCCGCCCGACTGATTACCAGCCTGCGCACCACCGACTCGCTAAGCGACCATGAATCGTACTTCTTCGCCGAACTGAAACGGCTGAAGCTCATCATCGACAAGTTGCAAGCCGGCGAACAACTGTTCATCATCCTGGACGAGATACTGAAAGGTACCAACTCGATGGACAAGCAGAAAGGTTCGTTCGCCCTCATCAAGCAATTCATGTCGCTACAGGCCAACGGCATCATTGCCACTCACGACCTCCTACTGGGCACATTGAAAGATCTCTTCCCGGAGCAAATTGCCAACTTCTGCTTTGAAGCCGACATCACCCACAACGAGCTGACCTTCTCCTACCGACTGCGCCCCGGTGTCGCCCAAAACATGAACGCTTGCTTCCTGATGAAGAAAATGGGCATTGCCATGCCAGAATAATCCGGGGCAAAAGCCCAGGCATAGATATATAAAAAGCCGCCCCAATCCCTGGGACGGCTTTTTTATGTATAAGAATAATCGTCGAATTACTCTGCTTTAGCTTCTTCAGCAGGAGCTTCTGTTGCAGGAGCCTCGGCAGCGGGAGCAGCTTCAGTCGTAGCAGCAGCACTCTTCTTAGAAGAACGACGAGTGCGGGTAGCCTTCTTCGTTGCTTTCTCCTTAGCCATATTCTCGTTGTAATCAACGAGCTCGATGAAACACATCTCGGCATTGTCACCCAGACGACGTCCCGTCTTAATGATGCGAGTGTATCCACCCGGGCGGTCTGCAATCTTCACAGAGATTTCCTTAAATAGTTCAGTTACAGCATACTTATCTTGCAGATTGCTAAATACGACACGACGAGAGTTTGTAGTATCGTTCTTAGATCTTGTGAGCAGAGGCTCCACAAACTTCTTCAGTGCCTTAGCCTTGGCAACGGTCGTAGTGATTCTTTTGTGCTTGATCAAAGAACACGCCATATTGGCCAACATAGCGTTTCTGTGAGAAGCAGTACGACCCAAATGATTGAATTTCTTATTATGTCTCATTGTTTATTCTTTATCTAATTTATATTTAGAAATATCAGTTCCAAACGACAGATTCAGACTGTCCAGCAAATCATCAAGCTCGGTCAGCGATTTCTTACCGAAATTACGGAACTTAAGTAAGTCGGTCTTATTGAACTGAACCAAATCGCCGAGTGTCTCTACATCTGCCGCCTTCAAACAGTTGAGGGCACGTACAGACAGATCCATATCGACAAGCTTGGTCTTCAACAACTGACGCATGTGCAATACTTCTTCGTCAAACTCTTCATTGCCATCCACATCGTTGTTTTCCAATGTGATCTTCTCATCAGAGAAGAGCATGAAGTGATAGATCAGAATCTTTGCAGCTTCCTTCAGCGCCTCTTTCGGGTGAATGGAACCGTCGGTAGTAATCTCAAGTATCAGTTTTTCGTAGTCCGTCTTCTGCTCTACGCGGAAGTTTTCTACCAGATACTTCACATTACGTATCGGAGTATAAATAGAATCGATAGGAATTACGTTCACATCCGTGCAATATTCGCGGTTTTCATCCGCAGGCACATATCCACGGCCTTTGTTGATCGTAATATCTATCTGCATCGTAGCTTTTGAATCTAAATGACAAATAACTAATTCAGGATTTAACACTTCAAATCCAGTCAGATACTTACTTATGTCACCTGCCTTAAATTCACTCGAATTCTCGATCGTAATACTTACCTTTTCGCTCTCGAATTCCTCTACTACTTGCTTGAACCGTACTTGCTTCAGGTTCAAGATAATGTTAGTAACATCCTCCTTTACACCGGGGACACTGGAAAATTCGTGCTCAACACCTTCTATCTTGATAGTGGTGATGGCAAAACCTTCCAATGAAGAAAGCAGGATGCGGCGCAGTGCATTACCCACGGTAATACCGAAACCGGGCTCCAACGGACGAAACTCGAACTTGCCGAATTTAGAGTCCGCTTCCAACATTAAAACTTTATCAGGTTTTTGAAATGCTAATATCGCCATGAAACTAATTATTTTTTATTTAGAGTACAATTCTACAATCAAATGTTCCTTAATATTTTCCGGAATGTCAGCACGTTCAGGAATATGCAACAACTTACCCACCTTTGCGTTATCATCCCATTCCAACCAAGGATATTTGCTGTGATTAAAACCAGCCAAAGAATTAGCAATAACCTCCAAAGACTTTGAACGCTCGCGTACACCTACTATTTGACCGGGCTTAACAGAATAAGAAGGGATATTAACCACTTGACCATCTACTGTGATGTGCTTGTGGCTTACCATCTGACGAGCTGCAGCACGAGTAGGAGCAATTCCCAAACGGAATACGACATTATCCAAACGGCATTCAAGCAATTGAAGCAGGATTTCACCCGTAATACCCTTCATTGTAGCTGCCTTCTCAAACAGGTTACGGAATTGCTTCTCCAATACGCCATAAGTGTATTTTACTTTCTGCTTCTCACGAAGTTGTACGCCGTACTCAGAAGTCTTTCTCTTTCTTGAGTTTCCGTGCTGTCCGGGAGGATAATTCTTCTTAGACAAAACTTTATCAGCTCCAAAGATACCTTCACCGAACTTACGGGCTATTCTTGATTTTGGTCCAATATATCTAGCCATTTTCCAAAAATTTTAATTGTTAAATCATGAACTCAATTTGTTGCAGCCGCGATTGCAGAGAAGAAAGTACAATCCAATAACAAAATCAAGTTTCATATTATAATAAGGTAAAACTTAAACTCGACGTCTTTTAGGAGGACGACATCCATTATGAGGAAGTGGAGTTACATCAATAATTTCAGTAACTTCAATTCCAGCTCCATGTACTGTTCGAATAGCAGACTCACGACCATTACCCGGACCTTTTACATAAGCCTTTACCTTTCTCAGACCAAGATCGTAGGCAACTTTAGCACAATCTTGGGCAGCCATCTGTGCTGCATACGGAGTATTCTTCTTAGAACCTCTAAAACCCATTTTTCCGGCAGAAGACCACGAAATGATCTGACCTTCACTATTAGCCAGAGAAACAATAATGTTGTTAAAAGATGAATGAACATGCAATTGTCCATTAGCATCCACCTTTACATTTCTTTTCTTTGCTGCAACTGTTTTTTTTGCCATATCAACAATTATTATTTAGTAGCTTTT
>CALUOT010000087.1 GCA_944322355.1 uncultured Bacteroides sp.
GAATTTCAAAGTGTACTAAAAGTGTACTGAATAACAGAAAATGGGCAAAATATGGCAAAAATGGAGAAAATAAGAAAGATGCAAATAGCTGATAATAAGGAAAATAAATTCTTTTATTTTCCTATGATTTCTATGCCTTGTACCGGGTCTGGGTACAAGGAGGAAAGCTAAGTATAACTACTTAGCTTTCCTTTTATCTAATTATCCAAAAGCACATAAATCATCCATAAACAAGTGGGATAACAAGATTGGCACCATCGGAAGTATTCATAATGTGATGGGGACTTTCGATTACTCAAAAGATGAATAAGTTCTTTACAAAACACTTAAACCTTTCCAGCAGAAGCACTTAAACATTCTCAAAGTATTTCAGAAACTCCGTGCAAAAGATACGCGAAATTAGATTAAATGAGCGCATGTTTTTCTTTAAATGTAACGCATCGTCCCATTAAATGTAAAGCCTCAAAACAAAGCTTGTTTTCCGTCCAAACATACTTTGTTTTGAGGCAAAAGATAGAATGTTTTGTTTTACAAGACTTTTATATTCCAGTCTGCCGGATAGCCTTTTCCAGCAACTCCGGCAGCTGATAAGTAGCTTCTTTAATCCGCATGATGAGTTCCCGGCCTGCGGGTGTCAACACAAAATTCATCTGCCGCTTGTCTTCCTTACCTATCAACCGAGTAATCAAGTCTTTTTCCTCGACCGAACGAATCACTTTCGAAGCGTTCGAGGCCGACAGTCCCAATGCTTCGGCAATCTCGCTCGAAGTCAGTTGCCGGCTATCCAGCAGCGTGCAAAGCAACATTCCCTCGTTCAACGAAAGATTGTATGTCTTGGCAAACTGACTTTCGAACTCGGCAATGGCCCGGTACATATCACGAATCTTACACAAGGTATTATCCATCGTATTTTCAGCTTTAGGACGGCAAAGATACAAAAATCACCCGGATATTAAATGAACAGGTTTACGTTTGCCTGATC
The DNA here is from genome assembly GCA_944322355.1 of uncultured Bacteroides sp. Lineage (GTDB taxonomy): Bacteria > Bacteroidota > Bacteroidia > Bacteroidales > Bacteroidaceae > Bacteroides. The sequence goes on from CALUOT010000087.1 coordinate 983, forward strand.
AGCCCGTTCCATATAGGTAGCCACACCTCCTATCGTAATCCCATCCAGCAACTCTTCGCGATGAACTCCCATCACGTCCATGGACATCTGGCAGGCAATGAATTCCACCCCCTGCTCCTGTGCCTGGGCGCGCAAGGTTTCTAGGGAATCTACTCCCTTACGTTTCATCAGATAACGCATCATGCGACTGCCTATGCCTCCCATGTTCATTTGAGACAGCTTCAGTTTCAAAGAGCTGGAAGGAAGCATCCAGCCGAACATTTTTCCAAAGATGTCCTTCTGTATAGAAGGCTTGTGTACCTTCTTCAGTACGTTCAGTCCCCAAAATGTGAAGAAAATGGATACTCTCTGCCCGGTAGCCGCTGCCCCGTTCGCCAAAACAAAGGTAGCCAGCGCTTTGTCCAGATCATCACTGAACAAGATAAAAGTCTTGCCGCGTCCGCCCGAGGAAGCCGGAACGGAAGCAGGACAAGCCTCGCCTTTTTCGATAACCACCGTGTAGCGGCCTTTACTTTCGGTTTTTCCTATCAGCTTGTTACCGGTAGTACGACACCAAGCGGAAGCATCGCGTGCAAAACCGGCATCCGTCGCTACGACTTCCACCCGTTGCCCGGGCTCGGCACAGTCCATGGCCTGCTTCACTTTCATGATAGGGCCGGGACATTGCAGACCGCAAGCATTAATCTTCAGTACGGCTTTCTCACAGGTATCTGCCTCAGGGGTGGTTGTCGTCAGGCTATCATCGGGGGTTCGTCCACTTTCCGGCGCGGGAGGCGGAACCGGTGCCACAGCTGCGGCATAGGTTTTATAGCCTCCAATCAGGTTACGCACATTCTTATACCCATGCCCGGCCAAGATGCGTAACGCCAGATAGCCGCGCAAACCGACAGCACAAAACAATACGACCGGCTTATCGATGGGAATCTCATCCAAATGATTACGCAATTCATCCACCGGCATGTTGACGGCACCGGGAATGGTACCAAACAAGAACTCTTCCGGAGTACGGGTATCAATCAGCAACACACGTTCCCTTTCAGCCTGCAATTCCCGCCACGTAATGGCCGGCATGGCACCGCTGATGATATTCGAGGCCACATAGCCGGCAATGGCTATCGGATCTTTGGCAGAAGAGAAAGGAGGCGCATACGTATGCTCGGTTTCCATCAGGTCATACACCGTCCCGCCATGTTTAATGAGTTGGGCTATCTGGTCAATACGCTTGTCCACCCCTTCATACCCCACACACTGAGCACCGTAAAGCTTACCGGTCTGAGGATGGAAGGTCAGTTTCAAGGTCAACGGAAGGGCATCGGGATAGTATCCGGCATGGGAAGCCGAATGGGTTATCGAACTACGATATTCCATTCCCATTTGTTTCAGACGTTTAGCAGCCAACCCTGTGGAAGCCACGGTCAGGTCGAATACCTGAGCGATGGAGGTACCAATCGCTCCCTCGTAAGTCACTGAGTTTCCCCGTGCCATATTGTCGGCCACGATACGCCCTTGCCGATTGGCCGGATTAGCCAGATAGTTGAGCCAAGATTTCCCCGTCAGCGGATGAGGATATTCGATGGCATCTCCTACGGCATAAATATCCTGTACCGAAGTCTGTAAGTACGAATCAACCCAGATTCCGCCCGTTTCCCCCAGTCTGATGCCTGCCGCTTTAGCCAATGCCGTAGCCGGACGCACCCCGATGGACAACAGTACCATGTCTGCCGGAATTGATTTCCCGCTTTTCAGATGAGCCACCAATCCTTCCTTGTCACGGCTGAAACCCGTCACTCCTTCTTCCAGATAGAGCGAAACACCTTTCTCCGCCAGATGCTGATGGATGGGAGCCGCCATGGAATAATCAATGGGAGCCATTACCTGATTCCCCATCTCAACCACCGAGACGGACACTCCGGCATGGTGCAGGTTCTCAGCCATTTCCAGTCCGATAAAGCCTGCACCTACCACCACAGCACGCCGCACCGGCTTCTCCGTCAGATACTGTTTGATCCGGTCGGTATCTTCCACATTGCGCAACGTGAAGATGCCTTCCAAGTCAATGCCTTCCAACGGCGGACGTACCGGCGTAGAACCCGGCGACAACAAGAGTTTGTCGTAAGTCTCTTCATATTCCGAACCGTCGGATCGTCGTATAACTATCGTTTTCTTTTCGGGGAATAAGGCCGTCACTTCGTTTTCCACACGCACATCGATGCGAAAACGTTTGCTAAAAGATTCGGGAGTCTGTAACAACAGTTTGCTACGCTCTTCAATCACGCCTCCTATATAATAAGGTAATCCGCAATTGGCATACGAGATGTATTTCCCTTTCTCCAGCAAAATAATCTCCGACATTTCGTCTACTCTTCTCAATCGGGCGGCCGCAGTTGCTCCACCTGCCACACCACCAATAATCACATATTTCATACTTATCTCCTATATTGATTTCACATTAACCATGCAAAGAAAACAATATTTCTTTAAACTGCATAATTTCCAATGGAAAATATTTACTTAAAGACTATTTTGAGGACTAAAAAGTATGAGAAAGGCTTCTTTTCGTGTTTTTACAGCCTACTGATTCACAGGCTATCTTATTTTCTACTACGATATTCTTGGATAAAGGTTTCCAGTTTCCGTGCCCCTTTTTCTGTAGAAATTCCCCGAAGGTAGGTAAACATAATCGATTCATAAACTTCAAGGAAAGAATATTGTTCGCAAATATTGCTATTCATCAGCAAGTCAATCTGACTGTGAAGCAACTTATGGACAATGGCAAAATTAATATCGTCCCGAAACAGTCCCTGTGCTACCCCCAACTGAAAGAAATTGATTACTTCGGCTGAATCCTGTCCATTATCATCTTTCAAAGAAGCAAAAGCCCGAGGATATTTCTTCATATCTTCAAAGAAAGCCTTATTGGTGGCATGGAAATCTTCGATGTTACGCAAGCACAATTTCAGCAACACTTCCATCACATTGGGCGAAGTGTTCCAGATCTCCTTAATGTAGTTTCGGGTATCTTGCCGTTCTTTCCGAATACAATCCTCAAGCAACATCTCTTTATTGGAAAACACCTCGTACAAGGTACGTTTGGAAATTCCCAAAGAGGTAGCAATGTCATCCATGGTAATTCCCTTGATACCATGCGACTTGAATGCTCGAAGAGCTGTATCTACGATCTTTTCTTTCAGCTCGATACGTAAGGCAGAATTTTTCATGTATCCGCTACTCATCTATCATTTCCATCTTTTAAAAGTTCAAAAGTCAGTTAACAATTGCAGCACAAATATATAAAAAAGGAAACTCAATTCTACAATCGAGTTTCCTCTTTTCACCATAAATTAATAAAAATTACAATTCGCGTTAATACTCGAATTTTGTCCGGTTCAAAAATGCCACCGTCTTGTGTATTTCCTTATACATCACGATGTCTTCCTTAATAAAAGGCACTTCTCGCCGATATTCACCCAAGAAGCGTTCCAGCAAGGGCGAGGTTTTGAGCGGACGACGGAATTCGATGCCTTGGGCGGCATTCATCAGTTCGATAGCCAGAATATGGTCCAGGTTATCCATAATACGGAACAACTTGGTGGCTGCATTGGCCCCCATGCTGACGTGGTCCTCCTGCCCGTTGCTGGACACGATGGAATCGCACGAAGCCGGATGGCAATAAATCTTGTTTTGGCTCACCATCGAAGCCGCAGCATACTGGGGAATCATGAAGCCGGAATTCAAACCGGGATTGGCCACCAAGAACTCCGGCAAGCCACGCAACCCCATAATAAGCTGTGCCACACGCCGCTCGGAAATGTTCCCTAACTCAGCCAAAGCGATGGCCAAGTAGTCGTAGGCCAAAGCAAGGGGTTGACCATGGAAGTTGCCGCCTGAGATGATGAGGTCTTCGTCGGGAAAGATGGTCGGATTGTCGGTCACCGAATTGATTTCCGTCAGCAAGACAGACGAAACATGGCGCAAGGCATCCTTCGTGGCGCCATGCACCTGCGGAATGCAACGGAAGGAGTAAGGATCCTGTACGTGCTGCTTGGGCCTGGATATCAATTCGCTGCCCTCCAGCAAGCGACGGAAATTAGCTCCGGTTTCAATCTGCCCTTGGTGAGGACGAATCTGCTGAATACAGTCCATGAAAGGATCAATACGTCCGTCGAAGGCTTCCAGGGAGAGCGCGGCAATCAAGTCGGCCCGCTGTGAAAGCCGGCGTGCCTTGAGGATGGCAAACACACCGTTGGCACTCATAAACTGCGTACCGTTCAGCAAAGCCAGTCCTTCCTTGCTCTTCAGGCGAACGGGTTCCCAGCCAAACTGGTCGAGCACACTGATGGCTTCGCACTTCTTGCCCTTGTAACAGACGTCGCCCACACCGATAAGGGGCAGGAAGAGGTTGGCCAACGGCGCCAGGTCGCCCGATGCACCCAACGACCCGCGGTCGTAAACGATAGGCAACACATCGTTGTTAAAGAAGTCGATGATGCGCTGCACGGTGATGAGCTGCACGCCGCTGTGCCCTAACGACAAGGCATGGGCCTTGAGCAGCATCATCAGCTTGATGATGACGGGAGGAATCTCCTCGCCCACGCTGCACGCATGGCTCTTAATGAGGTTTTCTTGCAAAGTACCAAGTTCGTCGGACGAAATATTCTTGTTGCATAGCGATCCGAAACCGGTAGTAATGCCGTAGAGCGGCTCTTCGGATTCAGCAATCTTGCGATCCAGGTAGTCACGACAACGGCAAATGCGTTCCTTGGCTTCCGGAGCCAGTTCCAGTTTCAAATTTTCGGTGATGATGCGCTCAATGAGGTCGAAATCGAGGTCGCTTGAACCGATATAATATACGTTATTCATAATTGAATGAAGAATTAGGAATGAAGAACGAAGAGTGAAGAATGAGAGTGGAGAATTAAGAATGGAGAAACGGTCTCCTCTGCCACGTAATTCATCATTCTTCGTTCTTCATTGTTCAAAGTTTGATTTGTTTCAATAAGGCTTGTTCTTGGCTGATGGCTTGTTGTTCCAGGGCATCGGCCTCAACCTGAAGTCGTTCCACCAGAACTTGGTCCTTCAGCGAAGCAAGATTGATGCGCACATTCAGCAGGGCAGCCAATACAGCGTTGCGAGCCGACATCATGGCCACACAAGCATCGGTCACAGCATTACTATTACCTTTCAATGCCACCTCAGCAATGCGGGGCATCAGGGCACAAGCACGACGGGCCACTTCCAAAGGTACCATGGCAGCCTGTTTCGTGGCCTCCTGGATGGCGGCAGAGCGGGCTGCCTTCTGTTCATCGGTGTCCTTGGGCATCTTGAAGCAGGCAAACACGCGGTCGTAGGCTTCGCTGTCGCGGTCCACATCAGCTACGAATTCATCTTTCAAACAGACAGCCTCATCGACAATGGCCTGCATCAAGGATTGCACTTCTTCGTATTTCTTTTTGCCCAAGGTCAGGTTGGCCACCATGGCGGCAAGGGAAGCGGCTAGAGCCCCGTTCAGAGCAGCAATACTTCCTCCACCGGGAACGGGGTCGCTACCTGCCACTTTGTTTAAAAAATCTTTTACAGTCAAATCAGTAAGCATAATTCTCTAAAATTTAAAATTAATCATTTAGGTGGGATAAATCACGCCCCCCTTGATGGTAGTGTGCACACAATTCATACCTATATAATAAGGTAAAAAATGGAAATTGTCATTCATAAGCACTACCATATCACCTTGCTTGCCCACCTCGATACTGCCAATGCGGTCGGCTCGACGCAAGGCAGCAGCCCCGTTCAGGGTAAGGGCTGTGATGGCCTCCTCCACCGTGAGGTGCATGTAGATGCAGGCCAAGGCGAAGGTCAACGGTATGGAGCCGGAAAAACAACTGCCTGGATTGAGGTCGGTGGCCAGTGCCACGGCACATCCGGCATCAATCATCTCGCGGCCACGGGCGTAGGGTTCGCGCAAGGCAAAGGCAGTGAGCGGCAACAAGGTGGCTACCACACCGGCTTCGGCCATGCGGCTGATGCCCTGGTCGGAAGCATGCAACAAGTGGTCGGCCGACACGGCTCCCAGCTCGGCTGCCAACTCGGCACCGCCCAGCGAAACGATCTCGTCGGCATGGAGTTTAAGCACAAAGCCCATGTCGCTGGCAGTAGCAAGCAGGCGACGCGACTGCTCAATGGAGAAAACGCCTTCCTCACAGAACACGTCACAAAACTCGGCCAAGCCTTGTTCCTTCACCACGGGCATGACATCGCGAATCAGGTAATCCACATATTCATCCGTTCGCCCCTGATATTCCGGCGGAACGGCATGCGCACCCAGAAAGGTTGGCACCACGTCTACCCGACGATGTTCATCAGAAGCCAGACTGCGCATCACTTTCAGTTGCAACAATTCCGTTTCCTTGTCTAGGCCATAACCGCTTTTTCCTTCCACGGTGGTAACACCCATGTGATTCATTTGTTTCAGGAAATCTTCGGCCTTGGAGCGCAACCGGATATAGCCGGCATCGCGCGTGGCTTTCATCGTGCTGGTAATGCCTCCGCCACGCTGCATAATGCTCATGTAGCTCTCGCCCTTCAGGCGCCAACCAAACTCTTCGGCCCGTTCTCCGCCAAAAACGAAGTGAGTATGTGAGTCCACAAAACCTGGCAAAACGCAACGTCCACGGGCATTGTAGTGCCAATAGTGTTGATAGTAACCGTCACGCTCTTCCCCTCGATTGGGGCCTACATAGGTGATGATACCGTCGGTCACTTCCACCGTAGCGTTATCCATCACCAGCAATTCGCCCATCTCTTTGCCGCAACGGGCGGAAAAGCCCTGCGGAGTAACAAGGCGGGCATTGAATACAATCAAGTTTTCAGTCATCTTTTCAATGAAGAATGAAGAATTAAAAATGAAGAATGAATTCAATGAAAAATGATCAATGAAGAATGAAAAATTTACCGGGCAAAAGAAGTGCGCCCCCACTCTTCATTCTTAATTCTTCATTCTTCATTTTCCAGCAGTCTTGCTTCCAGCACCTGATGCATGGAGAAGTTTTCCAGTCCCAAGTAATAAGAGGCGGTATCAATCAACGCCTCCATGGGGACAAGGCCGATGATTTCGCTACCCACAATGCTCACTCCGTAACGACGGGCCTCGATGCGCACCAGTTCGAAAGCACGGTAGAGGGCAGTGCGGGTATAATCGGTCATGTTGATGGACACCTGCGTGATGCCACGGTCTTTCAGCTCTACGCCCATGGCTTTGCAATAGCGCAAGCCGCCGCCAATGAAGCGGATTTTCTTGGCAATGTCGTGGGCTATCTCCAGACTGGGCGTAGAGAGGTTGATGTTATAGGCCACCAACGGCATACGGGCACCAATGGCTACAGTGCCTGCCGTGGGATGTCGCTCGGCAGGGCCAAAGTCGGGCTGCCATTCGGGCTGATGTATTTTCTCGGCCATGCCCTCAAACTCACCTTTGCGGATGGCGGCCAGGTTCTCGCGATGCGGAGCAGTAGCCGATTTCTCATAAAGGAAAACGGGAACACCGTAACGGTCGGCCACGGCCTGTCCCACTTCTTTGGACAGCGCGATGGCATCGTCCATCGTCACACCCCGAATGGGGATGAAAGGCACTACATCCACAGCACCCATGCGCGGGTGTTGCCCTGTATGGTGGTTGAGGTCTATCACACGGACAGCCACACCGATGGCTTCGAGCACGGCATCGCGCAGGGCCTCAGGTTCGCCCACCACAGTCACTACCAGGCGATTGTGGTCTTCGTCGTTACTGTAGTCCAGCAGTTTCACGCCCCGTCGGGCGCGGAAAGGAGCTACGATCTGGTCTATCTTCTGTAAGTCGCGTCCCTCGCTGAAGTTGGGGACGCATTCCATAATTCGATTCATATATAATTAGGTATTTGGGGGTTGGACAAATATCATTCTTCATTCTATATACCTCTCAATCAGTGCATCATCGGCCACGTAAGGCAGGGTGATGTGGTAGTCGTCGGCATGCGTACGGTTGAACTCTTCCGAAGTCTGCATGGCATGCGGATTCCGCGCCCACGAGCGACGGGCCACACCACCCATCACATCCCACAGCATGGCCGAACGGAGAATACGATCTACTCGTTCCGAACCGTCGCACACCATGCCGAAACCGCCGTTGATGGCTTTGCCGATGCCCACACCGCCACCGTTGTGCAGGGCCACGAGGCTCATGCCCCGGGCGCAATTGCCGGCAAAGCACTGCACAGCCATGTCGGCCATGATATTGCTGCCGTCCTTAATGTTAGCCGTTTCGCGGAAAGGGCTGTCGGTGCCGCTCACGTCGTGATGGTCGCGTCCCAGCATGATGGGACCTACCTCCCCGTTACGCACCATTTCATTAAATTTCAGGGCGATGCGCAACCGGCCTTCGGCATCTTGATAGAGGATGCGTGCCTGGGTACCCACCACCAGGTTGTTCTTCTCGGCATCGCGAATCCAGTTGTAGTTATCCAGGTCTTGACCGCGCCGGGTGGGGTCGATGCAGGCCATAGCAGCTTGGTCGGTCTTCACCAAATCCTCATGCCGCCCGCTGAGACATACCCAACGGAAGGGACCATAGCCATAGTCGAAGAGTTCGGGACCCATAATGTCTTCCACGTAACTGGGGAAGATGAAACCCTGCGTATCGTCGCCATCGCGTGCTATTTCCGGATTGCCGGCGTCATACACAGCCTTCATGAACGAATTGCCATAATCGAAAAAGTAAGTACCGCGTCCCACCAACGTACGGATGGCGTGGAAATGCCGGCGCAACGTCTCATCCACCAACGTATGGAAACGGGCAGGGTCGGTATGAAGCAACTCAGTACGCTGCTCAAACGTGATTCCCGCCGGACAATAACCACCCTCATAGACAGCATGACAGGAAGTTTGGTCGGAAAGCAAGTCGATAGGAATGTCATGGCTTACGGCATATTCCAACAAATCCACGACATTGCCATGATAAGCAATAGAACAGGCACGGCCTTCCCGCATGGCACGTTGTGCTTGGGCAAAAGCTTCGGGAATGCTGTCGGTCACGCTCCCCACCCAACCTTGGTCCAGGCGGGTCCGGATGCGCGAACGGTCCACCTCGGCAATGACAGCCGCTGCTCCCGCCATTTCAGCCGCTTTAGGTTGGGCGCCGCTCATGCCTCCCAGTCCGGAAGACACGAAAAGCCTGCCGTTCAGATTCCCATCCTGCGGGATGCCCAGTTTGAGACGTCCGGCATTGAGCAGGGTGTTGAACGTGCCGTGCACGATGCCTTGCGGACCGATGTACATCCAGCCGCCGGCCGTCATTTGCCCGTAGTTGGCCACTCCCAGTT
>CALUOT010000088.1 GCA_944322355.1 uncultured Bacteroides sp.
GCCCGCCATTGACGTTAACTTTGTCAATGACGGACAACTGGCTATTTTCTAATTTTATATCGAACTCACGTTATTTAGAAATTATGAAAAATTATGTGATTATTTTTTGCTTATATTTCACTGGAGAAACACCATAAACACTCTGGAAGCATTTGGAAAAATAACTCGAATTAGAGAATCCTACCATATACATGACTTCCGATACCGAAAATTTGCCCTCTCTCAGCAACAAGGCAGCTCGGTTCATACGGACATGACGTATATATTCCACGGGCGACAATCCGGTGAGTTGTTTCAACCGCCGATAAAGTGTTTTGTCGCCCATTCCTGATTCATATTGCAGCATAGCAACACTAAAATCTGAATCCATAATATGTTTCTCAACGATGTTCGTCACCAAGGAGAGGAATTCATCATTCTCTTCTACCCGGTGATTCGAAGTATTTTTTTTCGTTTTAACAGATACTTTTTCTTCCGTTTCACCAATATGGTTTCTTTGCGACACCGAATCCACAGAAAAGGTCATCTTAAAAGTCAATACACTATTTACTTGGTCATAGTCAGCTTCCAATTGCCCGTCCATATCGGTCATGTATTCACGCGCCAGATAAAGCTCACTATCTGTTCCCGGGGACATAGAATCGCCGACTGGCCGATAACGCTCAAACAGTCGATTAGTAAGATCGGAAGAAATATGAATGGGTGATCCTTTTACAGTAATGATAAGCAGATCGGTTGTTGGCCGGATATGAAGCTGCACTTTTCCACCAGTTTCCACATAGCGACTCAGGTAATTCATTAGAATGTAACATACAGAATCAAACTTCACCACACCAATCCTTTTATGGAGTTCCGTTGTAGTAGATTGGAAAGCATAAGTCAGCGTATGGTATGAAGAATGCGCTTCAAATCGCTGCACAAATCCCCGGCAAAAGCTTACTAAATCTACCGTCACCATGTTCGAACCAGCGTCTGGCAAATTATTGTCCCAATCGAAAGCCTGACGGATAAGCACATTAATTTGTGTGGCAGAATCGCGTACCTCCTCCGTAAGTTCTTTCGGTTGCTGAGGAGGGGTGGATCCAAGGAGCTCTTCTGTCGGTACAATTATATGCACAAGCAGCTTCTTCAATTCATTGGAAAGGTGATTAAAAAAGCCACTTCGTATTTTCTGTTGCTCTACGATTCTCAAATATTTCTCTTTTTCCTCATTCAATTTTTTCTTTACAAGATAAAAATGGAATCCACTCCACAACAAGAAGAGGGTCAACACCACATAGCCAACTTTAGCTCCGACAGAAAGATACCACGGTGGCCGGATGGTCAGCGGAAGCCGATACACCTCATGAATAACCTTTCCCGTTCCGTCCACGGAACCTACAGCTAGTTCATAGTGACCATACGGCAAAGCATTGAGCAATATTCTACGATCTGTAGCGAGAGGCATCCATCGTTCATTATTCCCTTTTAAGCAATAAGCATAGGGTACAATGATGTTTCGGTTGTCTGGAATATCTGTCAAGCAAAACTCCAGGTTGTTCTCATCATATTCTAATGTAAGGTGAGTTAAGAAAGCCGGAGCCTTCCCATTCATATGCCGCTGCCCATTCACACGTAGCTCAGCCAAGACCAAGTTTGGTTCCGAAGTTAAATGATCGGCTATTTCACTATCAAGATACATCACATTATCCATTCCTCCTACTAACACTTGATGACTGGAAGAAGAATAACAGGCTGACCGAACATTGATGTCCGGTAAAGAAAAAATGCTGATATTCCCGTCTGGATGAATCACTCGACAATCATTTTGGGTAAAGGCCCATATTCTGTTTTCAACTTCTATGAGTTCTATGAAACGAATGGGACGTTCGTTTTCTTTAAAACCGAATTCACGCACTATTTCCCCATTACTATCCAAGCATTGTATCTCGCCATCCAATGATATCCAAATATATTGTTGTTGATCAGACAGCATACAAGTTGCAAACTGATCAGAAACATGCTTCACTCGGTATGTTTGGGTATCAATGCGGTCTATACCTCCATTGGAAGTTACCCAAATGCCTCCTGTCATATCTTGTACAATGGAATAGACATGAGCTCCAGCAAGCAAACCATTACTTGCGCCGTAGAATACATCCGCCTTACAATAACCACCAGAATCCAACAACTTTTCCTTATTAATAACAAAGACACCTTCGTTGTAAGCACCTATCCATAGGTTACGCTGTTCGTCCATGCAAAGAGAATATGCCCACCGACATGAAAATCGTCCATCTGTACTCTCAACAATAAAGTTTCGCAATTGCCCGGTCTTTTTGTCGTACAAGTTTATGCCATGATCGGTAATAATCCACACGTCCCCATCCCGATCGTTATAAATAGCCCGAACACGGTTGTGTAAGATACGATAATGAACATCAGATTGTGTATACCATGTAACCGAGGTCTCCATTCCATCCTTAGGATAACGTATCAAGCCATCTGTTCCTCCCATCCATACATTTCCATCCTTGTCCTGCGCAATGGCATGTATCACATTACCGCCGGACTGTCTGGTTAATAAATTCAAAGGATAGAGCCTGCTAAATGATTGATGGGTAAGCATTGACAGCCCAATATCACTCCCTATCCAAAGGTTTTGAAGTTCATCTATAAAAATATCACAAATAATATTGTTTTGAATAGACCATGGATTACCGGCATCATGTCGAATAAGCCGGAATTCTAAACCTTCCTTTATATAAAGCCCATTGTCTGTTCCAATATACAACCGACGATTCGAGTCATAGGCAAGAGTTTTCACATAATTACCACTCAACTCAATAACCGGATTCAATGTATCCGTATCAGCTTCATAACGGAATAGGTTTCCTTCCGTGCCTATCCAATAGCCGTTACCTTGCACATCCGGCATAATAATACCCACAAAGCTTGAATAACTCCTTTTGAAAGCTTTACCGTCTTTTACAAAATAGAGTCCATTAAGAGTGCCGACCAGCAAACCTTCACCATATTCAGCAATGGCATATACCTGTTTCAGTTCGGTACAGACAGACTCTGCCTGCTGCTTTGTTTTATCCCAAGCCCACAATCCTTGTCTACATCCTATATATATTTTATTCCCGTACAAAAATGTTACGTTCACTTCCGAGATGTCCGGTATCAAATGACTATACTCTTCTGATTCCATTTGATAAGAATAAAAGCCTTTGTCGCAACCTAAATAGATTGTGTTGCGCTCAATATTCAGTGTCTGGATACCTTGCGGATTAAGCGTATCCGCTCCATTTCGCCGATAGCAACGATAGCCATCATAACAATAGAGTCCGATTCCCGTTCCTATCCACATTAATCCTTTTTCATCCTTATCCATGCAATAAATTCCCATGGCCTCAGGTACCAATACATTGTGAAACAAAGGAGATTGCCCCCACAAATAGTTATAAAAACTAAAGAAACATATGATAAAGGTCATCAAAAAGCATCGCTTATTCATGGTATGTTGGTAGCGTAAAGTTATTATATTTATGCAATATTCGGAAAAAATCTTAATACCTGCAAGCAAACAGAGAAAAAAGTAATGATAAATGCTTATTAGTACAATTGACTCCATAAAAAGACAGATATTGGTCATTTTGACTAATTTGTGTCGGAAATATCCGTTCTATGTCGGAAAACTGTCCTTGTTTGTCCAATTTCTGACGGTTGCCTACAATAGGATTCTCTAATTTTGCAGCAAATAATTCTTACAGATTAAAACAATTAAGGCCATGAGACATTATTATTATTTATTTCTGTTTTTCCTATTAACATGGTGTCATCCTATAGTTAAGGCACAATCGTTTGTCCGAGTAACCGGACAGCCAACAAAAATTCAATGGGATGCCAAAAGTTTGATCATTGATGGACACCGAGTAATCCCTGCCATGGGAGAAATGCATTATTCACGAATCCCACAAACCGAATGGAAAGAAGAACTGGAGAAAATGAAAGAAGGAGGCATTAGCATCATCGCCACTTATGTGTTTTGGAATCATATCGAAGAAATAGAGAGACAATATGACTGGAGCAATCAACGCAATTTACGGTCCTTCCTCCAACTTTGCAAAGAAATGAACATGGCCGTATTACTCCGTATAGGGCCCTGGTGTCACGGCGAAGCACGTTTGGGGGGTATACCCGATTGGGTGTTTACCAAACAATGTGAGACACGTACTGAAGATCCTGTGTTCCTAAAGCTTACCACAGAATGGTACCGTCAGGTCTTCACCCAAGTTCAAGGCTTACAATGGAAAGACGGAGGCCCTGTCATCGCTTGCCAGTTTGACAATGAATATTCCGGTCATGGCAGTTACCTCATGGCATTGAAGAAAATCGCCAATAAGATAGGTTTCAACTTACCATTTTACACCCGCACCGGATGGCCGGAATTGGCTTCACCTGTTCCTTTTGGTTCCATGCTACCGCTTTTCGGTGATTATGCGGATGGCTTCTGGGAACGTAGTACGACTGAAGCCGCAGGCGACTTCTGGCAAGCTTTCCACTTCAAACCCTATCGTATAGGTGCGGACATGGGAGATTTAGAAAGCAGAAAGAATGGAGAAAAGAAAGAGATGGAAAAGGATGAACAGGGTTATCCATATTTTACCTGTGAATTAGGTGGCGGAATGATACCTTCTTATCACCGTCGAGTATATCTTTATCCGGAGGACGCTTACTCCATGGCTGTAGTAAAATTAGGGTCAGGTAGCAACTTGTTGGGATATTATATGTATCATGGAGGAACCAATCCAGATGGTAAGCTCACTTATTTGAACGAAACCCAAAAGACCGTAGCAACCAATTACAACGAATTGCCTGTGAAAACCTATGAATATCAAGCACCGCTCGGAGAGTTTGGGCAAAAGAATCCACATTTTTACACCCTGCGTAAATTGCACCTCTTTATACAGACTTTCGGAGAGACATTAGCACCCATGGAAGCACATTTTCCCATGGCCTGCTACCAACCTAAACAAGGTGACGACAGTTACTTACGCTGGACTTACCGTTCACTGAACGACAGTGCTTTCGTTTTCATCAACAATTACGAACGATTGCAGAATTTAACAGATAAGAAAAACGTACAGTTCGATGTATGCGGCGTACGCTTCCCCAAGAAACCCATCATCATCCCCGCCGGTACTATGGCTATCCTACCTGTCAATATCCGGATGGAGGATATCCACATCCGCTATGCTACAGCTCAGATTATTGCTCGTAAGCGTAGCAACGAAGGCCGTATGCAACTATTTATGCAGGAACTGGACGGCATCGATACCGAATTGTGCATCAATGGTAAGGTAATGAAAAAAGTAAAGCCTCAAGGGGAAACGAAACCTGTGTATCAAAGTAAACGGGTAGATGTGTTTCTGGTAACAAAAGAACAAGCCAACTATTTCCGTATAGAATCTGAACCGGTTACAAAAACAACAGAAGTCAGCTTCCACAAAGCAAAAGAAGCAGGTCCGCTACGCATAATCACCATCGGTGTATGTAATGTAGCTGAGCAACCGACAGATACAGATTTCGACAATGCTGCTGTTTATTACATAGATGTCCCCTCGCATGAAGGTTTGTTGGACATTACCTATCGGGGAGATGTCGCCCGACTGTATGCCAACGGTAAGCTCATCAACGACAATTTCTACAACGGTCGTACCTTCCAATACGGACTTTGGCGCTTACCGGAAAATTGCAAACAATTGGAACTACGCATTCTTCCCATACAAAAAGATGCTCCTATTTATTTCCCTCGTGAAGCTGACAGCCGTCCGGGAGAAGAACTTATATCGGTAAAACATCTTTCATACTAAACGCATACAATTGATATAATGAGTATTTAAAGGTATCAGGTTGTTTTCTGGATAACATAAATTATATAAAGAATGAAAAATAGAAAGATAATATTTTCAAGCATTGTTCTATCGCTATTCATAAGTTGTACGGCAGAGAAAATAGAACTGAAAGATATGCCGGAACACGGTTTCTACAGTACCCGTCCGGCTGCCAAATGGGAAGAATCCCTCGTGACGGGCAACGGGACGATGGGGGCCATGATTGCGGGATATCCTTATCACGAGTCTATCGTACTCAATCATGCCTTGTTGTATATGCCTTTGCACGAGCCTCACACGCCCGTCAGCCAAGGCAAACACCTGGAGGAAATCAGAAGGATGATGCTGGATGATAAGTTTGGCGAAGCCTCGCAATGGGTGGTCGACCTTTCAGTAGAGGAAGGCTTTGGCAAAGGCATTCATTACACCGATCCCTACGTGCCGGCCTTCCAGTTGGGTTTGTCCGGCGGCGATTCTTTGGCGTTGGAAGATTACGTCCGTACCGTCGACTTTACTACCGGCGAAGTGGAGGTGAAGTGGAAAGACCCTAGCGGCATCTATAGCCGGCAGATATTTGCCTCCAGACCGGACAGTGTGGTGGTCATCAGACTGCGTGCCGCCGAAGGCGGGAAAATCAATACGATTATGGAGCTCACTCAAGTGACTGAGTGCGAGCCGTGGTGGATAGACAAGTTCAATCTGGGAGAGAATTACGGCTTCAAGAAGCGCGAAGTCACCAACGTGGAAGACGGACTTTGCTATCGTGCCTGGTATGGGAAAACATGGGAAGGCAGTGCGCAGGGTTACGAAGGGGTGGTGAAGGTGGTAGATACCGATGGAAACGTGCGTGCCGAAGGCAGCAAGCTCATCGTCAGCAATGCGACTGAAGTGCTGATGCTGGCTCGTGTGGAACCGTCGTGGAACATGGCCCAATCGGCTGTCAATGTCTTACTGGACAAGCTGGGCCGTGTACCTGCCGACTATGCGGAATTACTCCGCCCGCACCGGCAGATTCAAGCCGATTTATTTAATCGTGTCTCACTGGACCTCCACGCTACAGCCGAAGACCGTGCCAAATCATCGGAAGACTTGCTGGCTGCCGGAGGCGGTAACCCGGCATTGATTGAACGCTTATTCGATGCAGCCCGTTACAACATCATCTCTTGTACGGGTACCAATCCGCCCAACCTTCAAGGCATTTGGGGAGCCACGATGACCCCGCCTTGGTCGAGCGACTTTACGACGAACGGCAACCTGCCGGTGGCCATCTCACACTACCTGCAAGCCAATACGCCGGAGTTGATGCTGCCGTTGTTCGACAAACTAGAATCGTTGATGAACGACTTTCGGGAGAACGCCCGTGTGCTATTCAATTGCCGGGGGATATGTATTCCTTCACACTTCAATACGCACGGGCTGAACAACCACTTCGATGCCACTTGGCCCATGACGTTCTGGACGGTAGGTGCAGCTTGGTATTCGATGTTCTATTATGACTATTACCTCTACACGCAAGACATGGATTTCTTGCGTAATCGGGTATTGCCGTTCATGGAACAAGCTGCCCAATTCTACGAAGATTTCCTGATAGAAAACGAGGACGGAAAGCTGATGTTTTGCCCGTCTTATTCGCCGGAGAACCATCCAGCCAACTATCCCAGTCAGGCTTGTATCAACGCCACAATGGAAGTCATGGGCGTCAACGGACTGTTGCGTGCCGTAATAGTATCTAGCCGACTAGCAGGTGTCAATGAGGATAAGATTGCCAAGTGGGAAAGCATGTTGAAGAAAATGCCTCTCTATGAACTGAATGAGCAGGGCGAGATTCGCGAATGGTTGTGGAAAGATATGCAAGACAATCATAACCACCGTCACGCTTCGCATCTGTTTGGGCTCTATGATCTCCATGACCCACAAATCATGGAAAACGAAGCCTTACGTGAAGGATGCAAAAAAGCCATTGACCGAAGGATGGAAATCCGCCGACGGGACAAAGGTGGTATCATGGCGTTTGGCATGGTCCATCTAGCATTTGCCGCAGCAGCCATGGGAGAATCGGAAATCGCCTACGACATGCTACGATGGTTGGGAAACAGCTATTGGAACAACAACTTAGTGTCTACTCACGACCCCGGTTGTACATTCAACGTAGATATCAGTGGTGGCTACCCATCACTCATTATGAAAATGCTGGTTTATTCAGAACCGAATATGATTTCCTTACTTCCTTGTCTTCCCAAAGAATGGCCGGAAGGAAACATCAAGGGAGTGGCTTTACGGGGCGGCATTCTGATGAAAGAACTGGACTGGAATGCCCAAGGCGTGAAAACCGTATTATTTTCCCCCAAAGACCAAGTTGTTGACATTTACTTAAAAGGTAAGTCCACAGATAAAATAACACTGAAAGCCGGTGAGGAAACAGAAATATATAAAGAATTCAAATAAACACTCTATTAATCATTTAAAAAACTAATGGCATGAAACATTTTGTCTTGGCCTTAATAGGCTTGCTGTGTGTTCCTTTAATGATGAAGGCACAGAATTTAAACGTGACAGGAACTGTAGTAGATAACCTGAACGCACCTCTCATTGGTGTTTCCGTGAAGGTATTAGGCAGCTCAGCCGGAACAATAACCGACATGGATGGCAACTATAACATTTCCGTTGATAAAGGTACGACTTTAGAGTTTTCTTATGTAGGTTTTAAAACGACCACTGTCGTTGCAAACAAGGAAACGATAAACGTCATGATGGAGGAAGATATGAACGCATTGGATGAAGTAGTAGTCATCGGCTACGGTGTGCAAAAGAAAGCGGATCTTACCGGATCCGTAGCCAATGTGGACGCTCAGAAGCTGAATACCCAAAGCAATACTACCATAGGACAAGCCTTACAAGGTAAGATTGCCGGAGTGGATATCGTCTCACAAGGTGGTACACCCGGATCAGGTTCACGCATCATGATACGAGGTATCGGTACTTTGAACAATGCTACACCGCTTTACATCGTGGACGGCATGTATATGTCGTCCATTGACCATATCAATCCTGCGGACATTGAAAGCATCGATGTATTGAAAGACGCTTCATCCGCCGCTATTTATGGTTCACGGGCTGCCAATGGAGTAATTATTGTAACAACTAAAAGCGGAAGCAATACGGAAGGAGTTCCGGAAATCAAATTATCCGCTAATATCGGTGTAAGTACTCCGACTAAATATCTAGATATGCTTAACGCGGCTGAATGGGCTGAGATAACAACTGTAGCTCGTCAAGCTTCCGGATTGGCTCCGCTTGAAATGGCTCAAGACTTAACCTCAAAGGAAGACAACAATTGGCAAGACATCATGTACGGACCTGCCCTAATGCAGAACTATGGAGTTTCTGTTTCTGGTGGTAGCAAATATACCACTTATTATAATAGCTTTGGATACACCAATCAGGAAGGTACAATAAAAGAAACCGATTTTCAAAGATATACCATGCAAAGCAAAATTGACATGAAAAGAGGTATCTTCGGACTCGGGACAAACATCCTGCTGGAATTTGACGAGAATAAGCCTATGTTCGGAGGAACACGTGGAGGCATGGTAGGACGTATTTTACAATCTGTTCCCACATTGGCACGCTATGATGAGTCTATGCAGGGAGGTTATGGTGCGCAATATGGCGATGTAGTCAACTTTGAGCATCCACTTGGTATCATTGATGAGAACCTAATGCGCCGTAGAAACAACAACACGAAAATCTATGCAAATGTTTACTTTACCTTAGAACCTGTTGAAGGATTAAAATACAAATTGAATTTTGTACCCGACTTTCAATTCAACCGTTACAGTTCTTACACCGGACTTTATGATTTTGGGCTTGTAATGAACGGCATCACACAACTGAGCGAGCAACAAAGTCGTACCCGTAATTTGCTTTTGGAAAATTTGCTGACATTTGACCGAACATTCGGTGAACATAAGATTTCTTTTTTGGCGGGTTATTCATACTCAGTCAATGATTATCGATTTCTCTCAGGCTCCGGACAAGGCATGGCGGAAGGTATTTATGAACTCGATGCCGCCACGAGCGGATTGTATACCAGCGGCAACTCTTCCCGCCCCGTATTGATCTCGTACTTAGGACGCGCATTCTATTCTTATAAAGGTAGGTATTTAACGTGAGTTCGATATAAGGAGTAAAAATATTCGTTTGAAAATTAGGAACATAGCGATAAAAGCATTAAATT
>CALUOT010000089.1 GCA_944322355.1 uncultured Bacteroides sp.
CGCTGTTGCTGAACTCGCACATCGACACCGTAAAGCCCGTGCAGGGCTGGCGCAAAGACCCGTTCCGCCCCACGCTGGAGGCCAACGGCAAGCTCTACGGGCTGGGCAGCAACGACGCGGGAGCCAGTGTGGTAAGCCTGCTGCAAGTGTTCCTCACCCTGTGTCGCACGTCGCAGAGCTATAACTTGCTCTACCTGGCCTCGTGCGAAGAAGAGGTGTCGGGAACAGGAGGCATCGAAAGTGTATTGCCGCAGTTGCCTCCCATCCGCTTCGCCTTGGTGGGCGAACCTACCGAGATGCAACCCGCCATCGCTGAGAAGGGACTGATGGTGTTGGATGTCACGGCCACGGGGCGTTCGGGCCATGCCGCACGCGAAGAGGGCGACAATGCCATCTACAAGGTGCTGGACGACATCGCTTGGTTCCGCGACTATCGTTTCGAGAAGGTTTCCCCCCTACTGGGACCGGTCAAGATGAGCGTCACGATGGTCAACGCCGGTACGCAACACAACGTCATCCCCGACCGCTGTACGTTCGTCGTGGACATCCGCAGTAACGAATGCTACACGAACCAGGCTTTGTTCGACGAAATCAGCCAACACATTCGTTGCGAGGCTAAGGCCCGTTCGTTCCGGCTGGGTTCGTCGCACGTGCCGCCCGAACACCCGTTGGTGAAACGTGCAGTAGCCCTGGGGCGCACCCCCTTCGGCTCGCCGACCTTATCAGACCAGGCCCTGATGCCTTTCCCTTCCCTGAAGATGGGACCAGGCAAGAGCGCCCGTTCGCACACGGCGGACGAGTTCATCTTCGTCAAGGAAATCGAGGAGGCCATCGGCCTGTATCTGAAACTGCTGGACGGGGCAGAATTGCCTAACGACGATTAAGCCAAGGCTCGGGATTCAGCTTCTCCCGCTCGTGGCGCAACTGGAAGTGGAGTACGGTGCGCCCGCCGTCGGCTTTGTCGGAGAAGATGTCTCCCAACGGCTGTCCCGTCGTGACGGTATCATCCGCCTTCACCAAAGAAGACGAAAGGTTGCAATAGACCGAAATATACGATCCGTGGCGCACGAGGATGTTGAATAGCCCGTTCAATTGGAATACCGCTGCCACCTTGCCGTTGAAGATGGCACGCGCTTGCGCACCGGGACGGGTCTGTATGTCAATGCCCTTGTTGTCGAGCTTCACTCCTTTCAGCCCGGGCACTACATAGGGGCCGTAGTGACTGGTGATGATGTAAGGACCGGTGACCGGCACCGGCAAGCGTCCTCGGTTTTCGGCAAACGTACCCGACAGTTGCCGGTCGACCGTACTCAGCGTATACGTTTCGAGCGGCTGGGGCTTTTCCACGCGGGCCACTTCAGGACGTTCCGTCTTCTTCTTCCGGGCATTACGGCGCTTTTCTTCTTCGGCCCGCTGACGGGCTTTCTCTATTTCTTCGGCTATCAGACGGTCGATACGTTCGTTCAACCGATTAGCTTCACGCCGCTTACGGGCTATCTCATTCTGCAAGTTGCGCTGTTGCTTTTGCAGGTTGCTGACCAAGGCTTTCTGCTCCTTCTCCTGCTGTTCGAGCTTCGACTTTTCCCCCTCCCGCTCCAGCAGCAACTGTTCTTTCGCCTCCTTGGCTTGTTGCAATTCGGTCCGTTTATCAGTCACCTGCTTTTGTTTCTTCTGTATCTCTTCCCCCTGCAAGCGCTGGTATGAAGCATACTCCCTTACGTAACGCAGACGACGATAAGTCTGCTCCAACGTCTTTGCCGATAAAATAAACATCAGCTTGTCCTGTATGCTGCGGTGACGATAAAGGTAGCGAAGCGATGCGGCATACTTTTCCTGTTTCCCTTTCAGGTCACCCTGTAAGCCGTCAAGCTGCCGTTGCAGGGAGACCAGTTCCTGCCCGATGGCTTCTACGTCGTTGTTAATGGCCAGGATGTACCGCTTTCGTTCTTCTATTTGCCCGGTCAGTGCCGCCAATCCCTTCAACTGGCTGCCTACATTCTTCTGGGTAGTCTGCAACAAGGTTTCCGATTCGGCAATCTGCTTCTGCAAGGCACCGCGTTTATTCTCCAGTTCCTTAATCAGCTTGTTGGACTGAGCCATTAACGGCACCGACAAGCAGCAACACCCTATCAACACACCCCAGAAACGCTTCATAAGCTCATGAGGAGTTCAAGCAACTCGTACAATTCCACTTCCTTGTAACGGGAAGAAAGTTGGGTGGGAGTTATAGAAAAAGGTTGGGACGAGAAGTCCGTCAGTTCGATTCTGCCCTTTTCTAGTGAAGGTATACCCAGTTCCGTACCGGTCAGGGTGTTTTTTCCTCCCTGTGCAGCCGTATAGAGCAACTTCTCCAGATGAGAGAAAGACGCTTTCTTGGGAAGCATGCTCTTCAGTTCCTTGTAGGAGGCCTGCACATAGCGCCTGCCCATTCGGTCCACCAGCAGCAAATCATCAGGCGTCAGGTCGATACGTGCCACTTCCGAACGGAGGATAGGCATCAGGAACGAGAGTTGTACCCGTTCGCCGGCTTTCATCTTCATCGTACCGTTGACGGTCAGCACAGCCTCCTTCGTCGGTACCGTCAGCACCACCTTGGACGAAAGGTAACCGGTGTCTTTGTTCACCTTGCCCGCCTGACGAGTCGTACGGCAACTTGTCAGACAGACCGCCACCAGCATCATCACTCCGCACAAGCGTAAAAAAGTATTTATAAAGTGTTTGTTATCAGCCTTCTTCATTCTCATTCTGTCTTTTTATCCGGTTCACGGATGTATTTCTGCTGTTCTATTTTCTTTTTCAAGGTCTCCGACTGATTACCCAGCTCCAGCGACTGTTTCCAGTAATTCACCGCCTGCTCCACTTCTCCTACCATAAAGTAGATATCACCGCAATGTTCCACCACCTCAGCACTCTTTTCCTCATCACTCTTCATGGCTTGGTCGATGTACAAACGCGCCTGTACATAGTCCCCCTTCTCAAACAGAATCCAGGCATACGTATCCAGGTAAGTCGCATTCTGGGGTTCAGCCTTGACAGTCTTATAACTCATTTCCTCCGCTTTGTCCAACTCTCTCCGTTCCAACGACAAATAGTAAGCATAGTTGTTCAGGGCTCCAATATTATTGGGATTGTAGACCAAAGCTGAATCGTAGGCCTGATAAGCCGCTTCATCATGGCTCCTCATGTGATACGCATCTCCCAAGATCGCATAGAAGTCGGACACCACTTCTTTCTTACTGTCTTTAGTAATGTGCGTCAATGCCTTACGGCAAATCGCAATCACGTCATCCGTACGTTCGGCCTGATTGTAAGCAATGGCCAAATAGAAATAGAACTCCAGCATATCGGGATTGGATTCCACTCCGGCTTCACACAGACGGATAATTTCCTTATAATCTTCCTGCCGGACCGCTTCTCCCAACAACGTCATACGGGCAGCCGTATTGGTAGGATCTATCTCCAACACCCGACCCAGCACCGGCCAGGCTTGTTTGTCCATACCCTTGGATAGCAAATACTGGGCATAGAGCATCGGTATATTGGCATCATCGGAATCTTGCTTCATCAGACGGTCGAACAAGGTAATGACACGCGTACTGTCCCTCCCGGCCTGCTCGTTCTGCACAATGATGCGGCGCATCACGTCCAGCTTCGTTTCCGGCTCCACCTTCCGGTTCAACAACAGCGTATCCAATTGCCGTTCATACAACGCCGTCTGCCCCGTCTGCTCATAGTACGAAGCCAGCGAATAGAGGGCCAAGGCATTGTCCGGCTCGGCCTCAAGCACTTTCCGATAGATGGCATACGCTTCTTCCTGCTTTCCATTATCCAGATATACATCGCCCAGCACCACCTGATAACGGGTATCTTTCGGATATTCAGCCACCAGACTTTCTATCTCGCTAAATGCGTTCTTGTCGTCCTTCTTTCGCAGATAAATGCGGAATTTCTCCATACTGATTTGCTCGTTCTTTCCCAGCTTCGCTTCCAGCTGGTTGAGCAAAGCCAACATCTTGTCATAATTGTCTTCACGCCCATAAAGGTCGAGCAAGCTGTACAAGGTATCAAGTTTGTCAGGGAAACGTACCGCAATCTCTTCCAACAAGGCGATGGCCTTCTCCGTTTCCTGCTGTTGCAAATACAGGTTCACCAACCCCTGGGAGTACCAATAATTGTCAGGAGCATACTTCACCGCCTGCTCCAACATGGCTTCCCCTTGGGACACCTGCTTCAACGCCACATAATATTGCGCCATTTCATACAGAGCCGACGCAGCATGAGGCTGGATGCGCAGGCAATGCTGCAACAGATTGAACGCTGCATCATACTTCTGCTGCATCTTCATCCGCATGGCTTCCAGAAAGAAATAATCATAACGGCGCTGCTGCTCCGGAGTCAGTTCCACCACTACCGGTCCGTCGCCCTTTTCTTTCGTCTCTTTCTGCTTTTTCTTCCCTTTTTTCTTGGCCGACCAGGTATAGGCAGTTCCCTCTGCCGGATGTTCAACCGACGTTTCGGCCGGGATTCCCCACGAAGGGAGCACCATAGCTATCAGCCAAAGACTGATTCCTATTTTAAAGGCTGTTCTCATCTCGTTTTCCACTTACTCATTTTTCACCCGTATGGCCGAATCCTCCGGCTCCACGCTGTGTTTCGTCCAACACTTCCACTTCTTGCCACACGGCCTGTTCATGACGGGCTATCACCAGCTGGGCAATGCGTTCACCGTCTTCCATAACAAACGGCTCCGTCGACAGATTAATCAAAATGACCCGAATCTCTCCCCGATAATCGGCATCAATAGTCCCGGGCGAATTCAGCACCGTAATGCCTTTTTTCAAGGCAAGTCCGCTACGGGGGCGCACCTGAGCCTCAAATCCGGGCGGCAGGGCGATGTACAGGCCGGTGGGCACCAGCACACGTTGCATAGGCGCCAAGGTCATCGGTTCGGACAAGTCGGCACGGAGATCCATTCCTGCCGAAAGGGCTGTAGCATAAGTGGGAAGCGGATGTTTCGAGCGGTTGATAATTTGCACGTTCAGCATAGCTTGTTTTTCTAACTGTTTTTTATGTACTTATTTTAACGGGCGAAAGTACGGATTTTGAAGCAAATAGTCATACATTTGCAGTTAAATTATAGTAACTGCCTGCAAATAGGCGCAACCCTCAAAGATGACATGAACTGGAATAGCCTCCTATCAACCAAACGTTTCGGCTTGGAAGAGTTTCACAGCGAACGCCACGAAAACCGCTCTGAATTTCAACGCGACTACGACCGTCTGATTTTCTCGGCTCCCTTCCGACGCCTGCAAAACAAGACGCAAGTATTTCCCCTACCGGGCAGCATCTTCGTACACAATCGGCTAACTCATAGTCTGGAAGTGGCTTGTGTAGGCCGCTCCTTAGGAAATGACGTAGCCAAAGCCTTACTGGACAGACAACCGGAATTGCAACCAACCTATGTATCCGAAATCGGCGCCATCGTTTCTGCCGCCTGTCTGGCACACGACCTGGGCAACCCGCCTTTCGGTCATGCCGGCGAGCGGGCCATTGCCACGTTCTTCTCGGAAGGGAAAGGACTTGCCCTGAAAGAACGGCTCACGCCGGAACAGTGGGAGGATTTCATTCACTTCGAGGGAAATGCCAATGCCTTCCGTCTCCTGACCCATCAGTTCGAAGGACGGCGTCCAGGAGGCTTCGTACTGACTTACTCCACCCTGGCCAGCATTGTCAAATATCCCTTTGCTTCCGGGTTGGCCGGGGAAAAACAGAAGTTCGGCTTCTTTAACAGCGAAGAAGCGGGATTCAGGCGCATTGCCGAAGAATTGGGTATGAAGAAACTGAACGAACAACCTTTAAAATATGCCCGTCATCCGCTGGTCTATCTGGTAGAAGCAGCCGATGACATTTGCTATCAGGTGATGGACATCGAAGATGCGCACAAACTGAAATTGCTGACCACCGACGAAACGAAAGCCCTGTTCCTGTCTTACTTCGACGACCGACGAAAAGCCCACATGCAGGAAACGCTGAAACGGGTAAGTGACGTAAACGAACAGATAGCCTATCTGCGCTCATGTGTTGTCGGCCTGTTAATCAACGAATGCAGCCGTGTCTTTCTGGATAACGAAAGCCGGATATTGGAAGGAGAAATGGAAAGTCCGCTTATCAAGCAAATCTGCGAATTGCCCGCTACAGCTTACCGACACTGCACCGACGTGGCGATGCAGAAAATCTACCGGTCACGCGATGTGCTGGACATCGAACTGGCCGGTTTCCGCATCATCGGTACTCTGCTCGAACTGATGAGCGAAGCCGTTTGCTCGCCCGAAAAAGCCTACTCGAAATTACTGATTGACCGCGTGTCCAGCCAATACCACATCCGGTCGAGTGTGTTCAGCGAACGTATGCAAGCTGTGCTGGACTACATATCGGGCATGACCGACGTCTTTGCCCTCGACCTCTACCGGAAAATCAACGGAAACAGCCTGCCCGAAATTTCGTAAAGCGGAAAGATTACCCTTTCTTGGAAAAGACAAAACGACTGACATCCTGTTCGTTCTCGATAAACGACTGAATGTGCCGGATGCGCTTTTCGGCCAGAATTTCGTCTACGGCAATCAGGATGCCAGTCTCCTCCACGTCGCCAAACTCATAATTAATAGCGGTGCCAAACACACGCATCGTCGGGCTCAGGCTCATGTAGGCGTTGACCAACGGCGGGATGTTATAACCGAACTTACGAATCTCGGAGTTCAATATTTTATAGTCCTCCTTGAACGTCGGCTTGCAGAACAAAGCAGCCAGTTCGCGTTCATCCGCCTCCAGATGCAAAGGTTCCATCGGAACCACCAGTCCCTCCTTGTCGGCAAAGTGTTTGTGCAGGAAGTAAAGAATCATGTCGCGTCCCAAACGGTGATAGCTGGGATACATGGTCACCTTGCCAAAGAAATACTTCACATTGGGCATCACGACGGTCAAGGCTCCCAGTCCGTCCCACAAGTTATCCAAAGCGAAAAGCCCCTTGCTGTCCGCCCGGGTAGACTGATATTCCAAGGTCACGAACGAACGTCCCAGTTCTATAGTAGTTGGCAAATAGTTCTTCAGGAATTCCTGCGAAAAGCGAAACATGTGGGCCGTAGCCAGGATAGGGGCTCCCTGTTCGTCAAAACGCACATCTGTTCCCAGCAGATAGCGGTATCCTCCCAGGATTTCTTCCTCTTCCGGATTCCATACAATGAGCTGCTTGTACGGATGCTCCATGACATCATATTCGTCAATATCCATCGACAAGCCCGTACCTCCTCCGGCTGCCCGGAAAGCAATTTCACGCAAACGGCCGATTTCTTTCATCGTGTTGGGAGAATCCTGTGCCGTAATGATATATATCTGGTTATTGCTGCGGTTGGTCATGCGTAATCGCTTGTCCTCGGTCAGTTCCGCTTTCAGTAGCTTTTTGTCTATCGGTGCTATAATTTCTTCCATACTTCTGGTGTATATTGTGTGTGGTGTTATAACTTATAAACGATGTCTTTCACATATTGTGCCCACTGCAAAGCCGATCTTGACTTGTCGAAAGTTTGCCACGGGATGGGCTTCCCGAAAGTGACGGTAAAAGTTTTATGGCGATTCTTCAGCATTTCATCGGCCAGATACAGCATGGCAATGTTTACCTTGATTCCCAAAAACTTGCACAGGTTGGCCAAGCCGTAAAAGAAATCAGAGTTACGCCCTTCGAAATGCACGGGAACCACATCGCGCCGGTGTTCCACGCTCTTCACGATAAAAGTTTTCTTCCATTCGAGGTCAGCTATCACGCCTCCTTTCTGCCGACGGGAACATAAACCGGCCGGAAACATAATCATCTGGTTGTCCGAAGCAAAGCCGGCCTCCACCAATCGCGGGAAATCCTTGGCTTGGCGACCGGTCTTATTAATAGGTATGCACAGCGGAGCCAATCCGCGCAAGTTCATCAGCAGGTCATTGACCATATACTTCACCTTGCCATGGTAGTGCTTGCCCAACACATAGCCCAACGCAATGCCGTCCTGCCCCCCTAAAGGGTGGTTGGACACAAACGTGTAAAGCCCTTCATCGGGCAGGTTCTCCGCCCCTTTGACATCAATCTTCGCATCCAGAAACTCCAGGCAAGCTTCCAGGAAATCCACCCCTACCTTGTCTTTCGACTCACGCAGAAAAACATTCAGTTCGTCTTGATGTACAATATGTTTCAAGTACGAAACCACAAAACGAGGTATATATCGAGCTTGCTTCGGAGCTTTCTCCCGCAGTACTCTATCGATGTCTATCAAAAACAAAGAATCGTCCGCCATTCTTTTAATCGAATAAATAACTGCGCAAAATTAACGCTTCTTTTTAATTTCATGCAAGAATTTGTTAGAAAATACACCCAAAGACTACCAAAAAGCACTTACGAAGCACTATTTAACGGGATTTTTCCCACACTTACCGCGTTATTTCCCCCGATTAGGACACGTTCCGGTGCTCAGCGATTAGACAACGCCCGACCTCCGGAGGTGCAAGATGCCCGTAGTTGTCCAAAAGTATTTATTCTTTACAAAAAGTACAGAAATAAAAGCCAGTAAAAACGAGGGTAGTAACCTGAAGGTCGAATGTTAGTAACATAGAGGCCGAATGTTAGTAACCTTCGACCCGAATGTTACTAACATTCCGGCACCCCACTCAGATGCCCTTCTGAGCGGGGGTCCGGACAAGCTCATCAATTCGATTAAAAATTTCAACAAAACAAAAGAAGAACATTCATTGGACGATCCATGGAAAATAAAAACAGGAAACAAGGAGCACTTACATCCCTTTGTCAAGATTCCCGTCTTATTCAATTTGCTGGTTCCATCGACCTTTTCCCCGTTCAGAACATCTTCTGAGGCCTTTGAAGAAGGTTGCAAACCTAAAGGCCGAAGGTTGCAAACATTACCCCTTTAGGTTGCAAACATTCGAGGCTAAGGTTTGCAACCTTCGGCTTCCAAGTTTAGCCCTTCTTTTTAGTGTCTCGATTTTTCATCAATGCAGGCACTATCCTTGCATATTGCCGAAAAAAATACTATCTTTGCTTTGAGTAACCAATATCAGCAAGCCATGAGTAGCAAAATTTATCCTATCGGTGTACAGGACTTTGAGAAAATCCGTCAAGGCGGTTATTTCTATATAGATAAGACAGCTTTGGTTTATCAGCTGATTAAAACCGGCAGTTATTACTTTCTGAGCCGCCCCCGCCGTTTCGGCAAGAGTCTTTTGCTTTCCACCATTGAGGCCTATTTCCAAGGAAAGAAAGAGTTGTTTGCAGGGTTGGCGATGGAGAAGCTGGAACAACAATGGACCAAGTATCCGGTATTGCATCTGGATTTGAACATCGGGAAGTATGATACGCCGGAGAGCTTGAACGTCATGCTGAATGAAACGCTATTGGAGTGGGAAGCCTTGTATGGTACCCGTACGGGGGAAGACTCGTTGGCTTTACGTTTCAAAGGGGTGGTGAAACGGGCTTGCGAACAAGCCGGTCAGCGCGTGGTGATTCTGGTGGACGAATACGACAAGCCCATGTTGCAGGCCATCGGCAACCCGGCCTTACAAGAAGAATTCCGGAACACATTGAAACCTTTCTACGGGGTACTGAAAACCATGGACAGATGCATCAAGTTTGCCATGCTGACGGGAGTCACGAAGTTTGGGAAGGTCAGCGTGTTCAGCGATCTGAACAACCTGAAGGATATTTCCATGGACAGGAGGTATCTGAATGTCTGCGGCATCACGGAGAAAGAAATCCATGCGAATCTGGAGGACGAGTTGCACGAGTTGGCTGCTGCCCAAGGTCTTTCGTATGAGGAAACCTGTGCCCAACTGAAGGCTTGGTATGACGGTTATCATTTCGCCCCCTCTACCGAAGG
>CALUOT010000090.1 GCA_944322355.1 uncultured Bacteroides sp.
AGCCCGCCATTGACGTTAACTTTGTCAATGACGGACAACTGGCTATTTTCTAATTTTATATCGAACTCACGTTAAATTAGAAGCGATGCGATGGTGGGATTGGCCCGTGGAGAAGATACGCCGGAATTGGCCTCGTTTGTATGAAAAGGAGAAGTTCTTTTCAGAAAACTTTGAAGAGCTTGAAAGTCGCTAAAAAATTACCCTTGTTAGGTGATTTGATTTTCTCTGAGGGAGGGATTGACACGCCTTGGATAAAAGGCCAACTCTTCGAGGACATGGGCGAGGCTATCTATGGCGAGCAATGGAAGATGATTAGATGCTGTAATGATTTATTCTTAAAATGGAGGACCTGTTTCTTCCGACAGTTATTCATTATTTTTAGTTCCCAATTCTCAAATAATCAAAAATAGGGTCTGTGTTGCAGAGATATTGCATGGCAAATTATTACCTTTGCAACTGCATTATGACAGATATGAAACCATTACATATAGTTTTCGCCTTTGCTTTCCTGCTTCTTTGGGTATGTGTGCCGGGAGTGTCGGCTCAGATTAAAGGCGTCGTTACGGACTCGCTCACCAATGAGCCTTTGCTATATGTCACCGTGCAATACGAGGGCAAAGGGGTAGGAGCCATCACCAACGGAAAAGGGGAATACACGGTAGAGACCCGCCGGGGCTGGGATGAGTTGACGTTTTCCGCCATCGGATACGTGACCAAGCGTGTTAAGATTAAGCCCGGACAGAAGGTACTGAATGTCAAACTATCGACCGATGACATCATGCTGGCCGAAGTCGTGGTGAAGCCTAAAAAGGAAAAATACTCCAGAAAAAATAATCCGGCCGTGGAGTTCATGCGGAAAGTTATCGACCGGAAAAAGAAACTCAAACTGGAGGAAAATGACTATTACCAGTATCAGAAATACGAAAAGATGAAGATGTCGCTTAATGACATCACACCCGAGAAGATGGAGAAGGGATTGTATAAGAAATTCGCTTTCTTCAAAGACCAGATTGAGGTTTCGCCCAAAACGGGTAAGAACATCTTACCTATTTCCATTAAGGAAACGGCCAGTCGGACCATCTATCGTAAAAGCCCTCGTTCACAAAAGACGATTATTGAGGGGATGAACTCTACGGGTATTGAAGAATTCTTCAGTACGGGTGATATGTTGGGGACTATCTTGAACGATGTCTTTTCGGACATCAACATTTATGATGATGATATTCGCCTTTTGCAACGTCGCTTTGAGAGTCCCATAGGACGTGGAGCTATTGCGTTTTATAAGTATTACTTGATGGATACGTTGATGGTAGATGGTCAGGAGTGCGTGCATCTGACATTTGTGCCCAATAACTCGCAAGATTTTGGCTTTACAGGCCATTTGTATGTCGTGCGTGACTCAACGTATGCTGTCAAGAAATGTACGATGAACTTGCCTAAACATACAGGAGTAAACTTTGTGGAAAACCTGGATATCGTACAACAATTTGAGCAATTGCCCGATAGCAACTGGGTGCTGGTCGATGATGACATGACCGTAGAATTGGCTTTGATGAAAGGTATACAGGGGTTGGAAGTGCAACGCACAACGAAGTATTCTAAGTATATGTTCGATGAAATAGACCCCCGTTACTTCCGTTTGAAAGGGAATGTTGTCAAAGAGGCGAACATGATGAACAAGAGTGATGAATATTGGGCTGAAGTACGTCAAGTGCCGCTCACTAAGAAAGAGAGTACGATGGATCTCTTTATGAACCGCATTGAACAAATTCCCGGTTTCAAAATCATCATTTTTGGGGCTAAAGCCTTGATTGAAAACTTTGTGGAAACGGGTAATCCAAGTAAATTTGACTTTGGGCCTATCAATACTTCTATCACCAGTAATTATGTGAACGGAGTGCGTTTGCGTT
Organism: uncultured Bacteroides sp.; assembly: GCA_944322355.1. GTDB lineage: Bacteria > Bacteroidota > Bacteroidia > Bacteroidales > Bacteroidaceae > Bacteroides. Next base: position 1,911 of record CALUOT010000090.1, read on the forward strand.
TGAGCGGTATGACCACCGGACATCTGCATCCTAACTTGAGTTTTAGTGGCTATGGGGCATACGGAACGCGGGATCATAAGTGGTTTTATTCAGCCCAAGCTGCTTGGTCTTTCAACAAACGGGAATATGTTTTATGGGAATTTCCGAAGCATTATATTGCTTTCAAATACACTTATGATGTCATGTCACCCATGGACAAATATCTGGCTACGGATAAGGATAACATGTTCGTAGGATGGAAATGGACGACGGTAGACCAGATGTCCTATATACGTGATGCTACGATTACGTATGAACTCGAGACCAATGCCGGATTTTCCGTCAATGCTATGTTGCGTCATCGGAATGACCAACCGGCGGGAAATTTGTTTTATTGGAGAAACGATGGCGATACGCCCGGTGTGCTGGGCGATAACAATACGTTGGTGCATGACATCACCACAACGGAGTTGGGTGTGACCTTGCGCTATGCGCCTGGTGAGACCTTTGTCAATACCAAACAACGTCGTGTGCCTGTGTCACTCGATGCTCCGGTATTTTCCATTTCGCATACGGCAGGTTTCAAAGGCGTGTTGGGAGGGGAATACAATTTCAACTTGACAGAGTTAAGTGCCCGTAAGCGTTTTTGGTTTGGTTCGTGGGGAAAACTGGATGTGACAGCGCGTGCAGGTGCTCAATGGAACAAAGTGCCTTTCCCTTTGCTGAACTTGCCTATGGCCAACTTGTCGTATATCACCCAAAATAATGAATCGTTCAACCTCATTAATAATATGGAATTTCTGAACGACCGATATGCTTCATTGGCATTGAGTTACGATTTAAATGGAAAACTTTTCAATCGTATCCCTTTGTTGAAGAAGCTAAAATGGCGTGAGATGTTTCGTGTACGTGGCTTGTGGGGAACTTTGACAGACAAGAACAATCCGTACAAGAGCCATGATTCGGATTTGTTTCTCTTTCCTATGCGAGACGGAGTGCCCACCAGCTATGTCATGGGTAAGACACCTTATATAGAGGCAAGTGTCGGTATTTATAACATCTTCAAGCTTTTGCATATCGAATACGTGCGTCGTTTGACGTATACGGATATTCCGGGTGTAAAGAAAGATGGTATTCGATTCATGATATTAATGATTTTCTAATCTATATACAAAGATGGCTCCTCTTGCAGAAAGGCTCAGGCCGAAAACACTCGACGAATATATCGGACAAAAACACTTGATAGGACCGGGTGCCGTATTGCGTAAGATGATTGATGCCGGACGTGTGGCTTCTTTCATCCTTTGGGGCCCTCCGGGGGTTGGAAAGACAACATTGGCGCAGATTATTGCCAACCGGTTGGAGACTCCTTTCTATACATTGAGTGCGGTGACAAGTGGAGTAAAAGACGTGCGTGATGTCATTGAGCGTGCCAAGTCGAACCGCTTCTTCTCGCAAGCCAGTCCTATTCTTTTCATTGACGAAATACATCGGTTTAGCAAGTCACAGCAAGATTCTTTGCTGGGTGCTGTGGAGCAAGGAGTGGTGACTCTCATCGGTGCTACGACAGAGAATCCTTCATTCGAAGTCATTCGTCCACTCCTTTCGCGTTGTCAGGTGTATGTGCTGAAGTCTTTGGAGAAAGATGATTTGTTAGAATTGTTGCAACGTGCCATTCGTACAGACTTGGTGCTAAAAGAACGAAAAATAGATTTGCAGGAAACGACAGCTATGCTTCGCTATAGTGGAGGCGATGCCCGCAAGTTGCTTAATATCTTGGAACTCGTGGTAGAATCAGAGTCGGAAGATCCTGTGTGCATTACCGACGCATTAGTCACCGAGCGACTTCAACAAAATCCCATGGCTTACGATAAAGATGGGGAGATGCACTATGACATTATTTCCGCTTTCATTAAGTCTATCCGGGGGAGCGATCCCGACGGAGCCATTTATTGGCTGGCCCGGATGGTGGAGGGTGGGGAAGACCCGGCATTTATCGCCCGTAGACTGGTTATTTCTGCTGCGGAAGATATCGGCTTGGCTAATCCCAATGCTTTGTTGCTGGCCAATGCCTGTTTTGATACCATCATGAAAATCGGGTGGCCTGAAGGACGAATTCCTTTGGCTGAGACTACGATTTATTTGGCCACCAGCCCCAAGAGTAATTCAGCTTATAAAGCTATCAATGAGGCTATCGGTCTGGTGCAACAAACCGGTAATCTGCCCGTGCCGTTGCATTTGCGCAATGCTCCCACTAAACTGATGAAGCAATTGGGCTATAGCGATGGGTATAAATATGCCCACGATTACCCGGGGAATTTCGTCCGCCAGCAATTCTTACCCGACGAGTTGAAGAATCAATGCATCTGGCATCCTCAAGACAATGCCGCCGAGCAAAAACACCGTGAAAGGATGGAAGCTCTTTGGGGAAAAGATAAGTTCAAATAAATTACGACCTATGAATATAGTGATTTTGGATGGCTATGCCGCCAATCCCGGAGACCTCTCTTGGGATGAGTTGAAAACTTTGGGAGAGTGCACCATTTATGAGCGCACTCCACGTGAGAAAATAATGGAGCGTGCCGAGCATGCGGAAATTATACTGACCAATAAGACCCCGATTGATGCCGAGGCAATGGATGTATTGCTCAACTTGAAGTACATCGGGGTGCTGGCCACGGGTTATAATATAGTGGATGTACAAGCAGCTAAGGAGCGGGGCATTGTCGTGACCAATATTCCCGCTTATAGCACCGATTCGGTGGCGCAGATGGTTTTTGCCCACTTGCTCAACATCTGCCAGCAGGTGCAGCACCACTCGGAGGAAGTGCGTAAGGGCCGGTGGAGCCAAAGTCCTGATTTCTGCTTTTGGGATACACCACTCATCGAGTTGGCTGGCAAGCGTATCGGTTTGGTGGGCTTGGGGCATACGGGTATGCGGACGGCTCGTCTGGCCATAGCCTTCGGTATGGAAGTATGTGCTTATACCTCCAAAACGTCGCTCCAACTTCCGCCTGAAATCAAGAAAATGGAATTGGATGAACTTTTCGCGCAATGCGATGTTGTAAGTTTGCATTGTCCTCTCACGCCGGAGACGCGCGGGATGGTCGATGCCCGGCGCTTGGCATTGATGAAGCCTACGGCAATCTTGATTAACACCGGGCGGGGACCTTTGGTGAACGAGCAAGATTTGGCCGATGCCTTGAATGCAGGACGTATCTATGCGGCGGGGTTGGACGTCCTTGGCGAGGAGCCGCCTTCTCCAAACAATGCCTTGCTCTCCGCGAAGAATTGTTACATCACCCCTCACATTGCTTGGGCGAGTGAAGCCGCACGCGAACGTCTGATGCGGATAGCCCTAGACAATGTGAAAGCGTTCATTGAGGGGAAACCGATGAATGTGGTCAATAAGTAAAAATCGCGCATCTCATGGGTAAACAAGCCGTAAGAAATCTTTTTTACTCCATTGGTGTCTTGGCTTCGGTAATCTTGGCTCTTCTGACACTGATGGGGGCTTTCTCGGGGCATTTTGTACCGGGCGAGTATCCGTTCATGGCCTTGTTGGGCTTGGCCTTACCCGGACTGATGTTGGTTTGCCTTTTCGTGTCGGTCGTATGGCTTTGGGTGCGTAAACGCTGGGCCATCCCTACGGGGATCGCTCTCTTGGGCTGCTGGGGATATTTGTCTTCCGTATTTCAAATTTCTTTCCCGTCACAGGGCGAGGAGGCTCGCTATCGATTGAAGGTTGCTTCATACAATGTTCATCATTTTGGAGGAGAAGTCACAGGTTATTCATGCAAAGAGATAGCCCGTCTGATGAAGCAAGAAAAGGTAGACGTGATTTGCTTTCAGGAGATGGGTGGAAATCGGCATTTTTCTACGGACAGCATCCTCCGGGCATTTGGGGATTGGCCTTATGCTTATTTGCCTGTGAACGATTCGCTGTCCAGCCTTCCCATGGGAGTATTTAGTAAATATCCGCTTATGGGTGAACGCTTTATACCTTATCCAGAGTCGGGAAATTGTAGCTTGATGTGCGATGTGCTTATCGGGCAAGATACGGTTCGGCTGATAAATAATCATCTGCAAACGACCAGCGTAAACCAAAATCGAAATAAGTGGAAACGGGAGTTGGAGACAAACGACCGGAAGCGGGAAGTACAGGCCATAGAGAGTGTAGCTGGTGTCTTGTTGGGAAACTTTGATAAGCGTACAGAGCAAACGCAATTCATTGGAGACCTTGTCCGAAAGAGCACTTATCCGGTGGTCGTTTGTGGAGATTTCAATTCAATTCCCTCTTCTTATACGTATGGATATTTGACCGATCTGCTTCAGGATGGATTTAAGGAGGCGGGTAATGGGTATATGTATACGTATCGTTATGCCAAACATTTGTTGCGCATCGACTATATTCTTCACTCATCCGGGCTTCAGTGTGCCTCTTATTACTCGCCCGATTGGGACTTATGTTCCGACCATAATCCGGTATTGTGCGAACTTTACGCTTCTCGGTAAAGAAATGAGGGCGGTTTCCTGAATGCGATGGTTTCCGTTTCTACAGGTTTAGTTTCGAGCTGGTCGCCTGTCGGTTGATAGTCTGAAGTGAGTTCGAATGTATTCACGTTTCGGTTGCCATACATGAAAGTGAGTGGGGGAACTATACACCTTTATCTATGTTTAAATGAAAGCCGTGGAGAGTAAATGGCTTAGGTATTATTCATGCTTTGTTGGTAGGGTAAGATTCGATTTCCCGATCTGGCTTGTTAGCCTTTTAACTTCTTTGTTGATTAATGCGAATCAGCAGTAGGGAGACCTTGAAGAGGCCTTACTTTGTTTAACACTGTGTGTCGCGTAGCGGTACCTGCGGGAACGGTCATCCTCTCCCCATTGCAGCACCCCTTCGAGGTCGAGTGAGCGGGTATCACATACCTACCGCAGGTACCGCTACGCGGCACACAGCGGCTAAGTAAAGTAGGACGGTTTTACCGTCCTGTTCCAACCTGCTGATTCGCATGATTATCAAATAGTCATGTCGTCTAAGGGAGCATTTCTTCTGGTTGTTGGCATATATTTGTACTATCGACTAACTTTGCCAGGCAGCAACAGATATAGATTTTTATTCGTTATTCCCAGATTCATGAGCCCTTTATTTCTTTAAATAATAGAGTTTATAGGGAGGACGTGTTACATACATTGGAACATTCAAGTTTCCTATTTCCAATATTGACACATCAGTTTTTTCAATATTACGCTTCCTATTTTCCGTTCTATTCCTTGTTTTGACATCGGAATTCCGGTTTGACGGGCAATTTTTTATTTCAGTTGGGTAATACCTAAGGCACGCTTCCAGGAGAAGGTGAGGCCGGGAATTTTTGTTTTCATATTTATTACTATTAGTGAATTTATTTCTCTTTATTTTCAGTAGAAGTCTTTATATAATTTTCTGGATTCTCTAAAATTTTCTCTAATTCAGATTTCCGCCATTCTTCGATTGCTGTCGATAATAATTCAGATTGCGCTAATGCAATTTGATTTAATAGTTGCCTATTGGCCGCAACTTCTGCTTCTAATTTATTTTTATTTCTTTCTGTAGAAATTTTAACTTCTGTATTGATTTCATCATTAATATCAGAAATTCTTTTCTCTGACATCACACGCGCTTTGTGCATTTCAGAGCGCAATAAATCATCATATGGACCGGATGCAATCATCATTTTAAAGAAAGTAGGAGTTGTTTCAATAATGATAAAAAGTAACATGATAAATATCGAGGTTATACGTGTAGATTCATGCTTTTCTTTCATTTTACTAAATGCCAACATACGTGCTTGAAAGCCTCCAAATTCATTATTTATTAATTCTTTATATTCCGCAGTGTTCCCATCTAATCTTTTTTTAATTTCATCAATTTCGGATTGTAATCTATTCAACTCCTCCTCTCTTGCCTTTGTTGCTTTGTCTAATAATTCACGCAAATCTTTATCATTAGATGCTAGATTCGCATTAAGATTAGTAATTTCTCTATTTATTATATTGCGTTTACGTATGTGTGAATATCTTTCATTAACAAGTCGTTTATATTGAATGCTGTCATTAATACCTAATGATTGAATCTGTCGACTAAGACTATTTATAAAGTCATTCTCTTTAGATAATTCAGATTTTTTATCTCTTAAATCTGACAATAATCTATTAATCAACTCATTACCTGTTGTTATGTTTGCATCATAAATAGAGATCGTAGAATTTTGCATTTCTTCTCTTTTTCTAGATAATGAATCAATACGGTGCGAATCTGTTGCCTTATATTCTTCGATTTTAGATTGTGCAAGTTCCCTTATTGTCACATCAATTTCGTCTTCAAATATTTTCAATTCAAGAGGAGTTGAAATCACAATTCCGAGAAATATGGCCATAATAATACGTGGTAAACCTGAGGTAAATTCATACCAACTAATTGAAACTTTTCCATCTGAATACATTGTATTCACTATAAATCGGTCAAGATTGAAAATAAGTAATCCCCAAAATATACCAAATATGATAGCTATAGTTTCATTACTGAACACTGTATAGAATGCATAGCCTCCAGATAGCATGGCCATTAATGCCGTGAACAATATAGTCCCACCAATTCCCGCATATTTAGCATAATCCGTAGGACATTGACGCAGAATTTTTTTATTTACGCCTGCACAAGTCCATAAAAATTCATTTAGGAGTCCTCCCCATTGAACTTCTTCTAATTCTTGGTTCTTTTTGTTTTCCATAAAGTTCCGTATATATGATTTTTATATCTATTGTTCAAGTCTATGAAACGATCTGCAATTTTTCTCCACCATGTTTTCTTCACTATATCAATTTGTGGTTGATGAAATATAGGAATCTCCGAAAATTGTGGTTGCCCATGCAATTTTATATGTAAATCTTCAAAAGCTGGCAACTTCATTCCCTGAAAATTATCTGCTAAAACCATAAAATCAGGATGTATTGAAACTGCTGCTTGGATATGAGTCAGTTGATTCTGAACCACAATATTCTTTGTTATTTGTGGCGTTGGAACCATAATAGACTTAATAACTGGAAGAGGTAATATTTTTATATTCAGTTTTTTAGATTGGACACCGAACTCATCCGTTACTTTTAATACAAGAGATGTGTCTTTTCCTATCTCTATTATTTTTTCTCCTTTATTAGGAACCATTCCATATCCTATCAATTCTACTGAATTGGCATGACGCACATTCCAACTTACAGAAACCGGTATTCGAGGTAAAGAATAAAGTTTATCTGCTTTAAATTCGATCTCGCTTTCAGGGAGTACTGATAATGTTAACCGTCTATTAAAATATTTTTTCCCATCTAATCCTTTCACCTTAAGTGCATATGTTGAAGTTTCTAAAGGAGAAACGTCTTCTCTGCCATTTAAATCAATACTTTTCTCTTTTCCATTAGTAATAAGCAGTGCCGAAATAGCGTTGTCAATATTCCATTGTAATGTAGCATGTTCATGTTTGCCTTGCTTTAGCTTTTTTGTAGTAGAACTAAATTGAATATTTGGTTTTTCCACTACTCGAACTGATATATCAGAAGATACAACATGCAAACCATTAATAACTTTTAAACAGAAGTTTTTATCCGATTTTATCGTTTCTTTACATGAATCTTGATTTTCAGTTCGAATGAGTTTCCCATTTACATATGCGGCAGTATAATTTTCAATTTCCCAATGCAAGGTTATTGTATCTCCCTTGTAAACACATTCTCCGTTAACTGCTTCGAATCGCTTAATATTGGGCACTTTTGCATATTTGTTCAATAAAACATCAAATGGCTCAAGTTTAGTAATATCATCTGTCTTCAAGTATTCTTCCAAGACCAATAATAATAAAGGGAAGTTCCCTTGTAGCGCATTGAGGTCGGAATAAATAGGAGAAGTTTTGATATTTGCATAATCTGTGGTTCATCCGACATTTCGCGTGATGCGGCAATCATGCAGTGCATATAGCCTTAGCTCAAAGTATCGTTCATCCCTA
>CALUOT010000091.1 GCA_944322355.1 uncultured Bacteroides sp.
ATGCCCGTATCTACAAACAATTTAGATACTTCGGCGATGCGCCGTATGTTCTCCACACGGTCGGCCTCCGTAAAGCCCAGGTTATTGTTGATGCCGCTACGGATATTATCCCCGTCCAGGATGCGGCACAGGATGCCCCGCTTGTGCAACTCCCGCTCCAGGGCGATGGCTATCGTACTTTTGCCCGAACCGCTCAGGCCGGTAAACCAAATCATAACGCCATGCTGGCCGAGCAATTCCTCTTTGTCTGCCCGGGTCAACATTTTGTCGAATATCGGATATATATGTTCTACCATATTATATTTATATATTAACTTACCGCCGTAAAGGGCCAAATCAGAGGTATCAGCCCTACGGAGATAATCATTACTATCAAATCCATCGGAATGCCTATTTTCACGAAGTCCATAAACTTATAGTTACCGGCACCCTGCACAATCAAGTTCGTCTGATAACCGATGGGGGTAGCAAAACCTGCCGAAGCCGCAATGCAGATAGCAATAAAGAATGGCATCGGGTCGACACCGAACTTGGCCGCCGTCTCCAACGCCAAGGGAAAAGCCAACGCGGCCGCGGCGTTGTTCGTTATCAGCTCCGTAATAATGAGCGTCACGACATAGAGCAAGCCCAACGCACCCCAAGCGCCCAGCGAACCGGAGACGGTCTTAATGAAATTGGCTATCAACGCTGCCAAGCCCGACTCTTCCATGGCCGCACTGATGGCAAAGGCACAGGCTATCGTAATCAGAATGTCCCAGCTGATGTATTTCGTATATTTCTTGGGCGGAAAAAGTTTGAGCCAGGCCATCACCACGGCTGTAACCGAAGCGAAGAAGAACATGTCCATCTTCACCCGCGGGAAACGCTCTTGAAAATAAGGCAACTCACCTATTGTCGCGCCCACAATCATGATGATAAGCAAGGCCAAGGCAGTCCATTTTTTCCAACCGGGCATCTGCCTGGAAGGTATTTCCTTTCCGTTGGTCATCATCAGGAAGACGGACGAATCACCCCACGTCTTTGTAAAGGCATCATCGGCCAACAGCACCAGAGTGTCGCCTTCCTGCAAACGCACCTCGCCCAAATTATGGGTAATCACTTGCCCGCCTTGACGAATTTCCTTGATTTCAGCCCCATACCGGCGCTTGAAATCAAATGTCTTCAATTTGCGCTTCAAACCTGGAAAACGGGAAGCAAGCACCACTTCTACCACATGCTGTCCTTTTTCTTCGGCCGCATCGGCTTCCTCTTCCTCAAAGTTATCCGGACGCGAGTCTGGCAGAAGTTTTTTCGAAGTAAGGATAATAAAAAGAAGGCCTACCACCGTGATAGGTATCCCGATGTAAGCCAAGTCAAACATTTTCAAGCCCTCCAAACCGCGATCTATCATCATGCCGTGCACTACCAGATTCGTAGAGGTGCCTATCAGCGTACACAAGCCGCCTAAGATAGTGGCGTAGGAAAGCGGTATCAGAAACTTCGTACATGAAAGGCCGATACGCTTCGACCAGTTTTTCAATATTGGCGCAAAGATGACTACCACGGGAGTATTGTTCAAAAACGCCGAGAAAGCACTTACAATGGGAAGGATGCGCATCTGTGCCTTGGCAACAGAAGTTTTCTCATTGGGCAAAAGTTTTTTCACCACGGTGCTCAAAGCTCCGCTCTGCCGGATGCCCTCGCTCACGAGGAACAACAAAGCCACCGTAATCATTCCCCGGTTGCTGAAGCCCGCCACCATCTGCTTCGGTGTAATGATGCCGACAACCATGAACAGCACCACCAATGACAACAACACGATGCCTGGACGCATTTTGTCCTTGATAAGAGCAATCAGCATGCCTATCAGGCCGAGCAGTACGAAAATTATCTCAAAATTCATAATTCAATCCTATTTTAAATTGTATCTTTCTCCCGTTTGGGGTATACAATGAACCAAGGATTAAGTAAATTCTCCTTATTATAATGCAAGGGTTCATACACGTCCGTCCGATAGATTTCTCCACCGGCTGCACGCACAATGGCATGTCCCGCCGCCGTGTCCCACTCCATCGTAGGCGCAAAGCGAGGATAGACATCCGCCAAACCTTCAGCCACCAAGCACATTTTTATGGAGCTACCCTTGGAAACCATCTCCACTTTACGATGATTTGTCCGCGCTTCCTTCACGAATTGTTCCGTCTCAGGTGTCAGATGCGAACGTGAAGCCACCACTACATAGCCTTCATGCCCCTTGTCGGAAGGCAATTTCACGGCACGTGCCATCAGTTCTCCCAACGTAGCGTCCTCACGGGACGTAATGCCTTCCAGCTTGTAAGCACCCAATCTTTCGTCCGCAAAATAGAGGATACGTTTTACCGGCACGTATATAACCCCCATACGGGGAAGCGAGCCGCTTACCCAAGCAATGTTAACGGTAAACTCTCCGTTGCGCTTGATAAACTCTTTCGTTCCGTCCAAGGGGTCTACAATCCAAAAGCTCTCCCACTGACTCCGTTCCTTGTAAGAGATAGACCGTCCTTCCTCACTCAGTATCGGATAAGGTGTATCCGACAGCATCTTGCTGATAACCTGATGAGCCTTACGATCCGCTATCGTCAAAGGGGAATTGTCTGCTTTCCGTTCTATTTGGAAGTCAGATGCCGGATCTTCATAAATGGAAAGTATCTGTTCACCGGCTTTCAGAGCCGCGTCTATCGCTTTCAATGTATATTGTTGCTCCATATTTTCCTATTTAAAAGAGTGCGTAAAGTTAAAAACTTCTCCACTGAAAAAAGTTTTCACTCTTCATTTTATAACTTCTTTTAAGTATTATGTCACTCACGACCATAAATGTCGCATTTTAGGACAGTAGGAAAATGAAAAAGAGGATACACCTCTGAGATGCATCCTCCTTTTCATTTATCTCTTAATAGAGATTACTTTTTGAAATAACGGTTATACAAGCCTTCAAATCCCTTGCCATGACGAGCTTCATCCTTGGCCATTTCATGCACAGTGTCATGAATAGCGTCCAAGTTCAAAGCTTTTGCACGGGTAGCAATGCGCTTCTTGTCTTCGCAAGCACCGCTTTCTGCATTCATACGTTTTTCCAAGTTAGTCTTGGTATCCCACACGCAATCACCCAATAATTCTGCAAATTTAGCAGCATGTTCGGCTTCTTCCCAAGCGTAACGTTTGAAAGCTTCTGCTACTTCAGGATAGCCTTCACGATCAGCCTGACGGCTCATAGCCAAATACATACCTACCTCTGTGCATTCGCCCATGAAATGATTGTTCAGGTCTTTAATCATTTCTTCATCACATCCTTTAGCTACGCCGATTACATGTTCATCAGCGAAAGTTAACGGACCACCTTCTTCGTTCGATTCAACAACTTCTACAAACTTACTTGCAGGTGCTTTACACAACGGACACTTCTCGGGAGCGGCATCGCCTTCGTAAACGTAACCGCATACTGTACATCTAAACTTTTTCATTTCTATTCAGATTTTGTGAATTAATTAGTTTTTTAACCTCTCGATTTATTATGATAATTTCTCTACTTCCTCCTTACAATGTTTACAGATACCTTTATAATAATAATGAACTTCTTGTACTTCGTGACCATCTTCATTCATTATCTCTACATTTTTCACGCAAGCATCCTGCATCAAGTCATAAATGCGGTTGCATTTTTTACACAAGAAGTGAGCATGAGGCGTCGTATTCGCATCATAACAAGTATTACGCTCATCGATCGTCAATACCTGTATGGCTCCCTGTTCACCCAGCAACTTCAGCGTGTTGTACACCGTAGTCTTCGACAAGGTCGGCATCTCCGGAGCCAGCGAGGTATATATCTCGTCTACCGTGGGATGCGTACGATGCTCCATCAGATATTTCATAATGGCCATACGCTGAACCGAAGGCTTGATGTGATGACTTTGCAACCTTTCTACCGCATTCATACAGTTAACTTCAAAATTGTAATAATTACATTTTTATTAATAGCACAAAGGTAAGAAGTTATTTTGAATTACCAAAGGTTTTTCCGAAAAAAAATGTTGCTATATAAATAAATTGACCTATTTTTGTAGCAATAAAACACTTATTTATGAATTACGGATACGTAAAAGTAGCGGCAGCTGTGCCTCATGTCCGCATAGCAGACAGTAAATTCAATGCCGGACAGATAGAAAAAGAAATCATTATCGCTGACGGGAAAGGAGTCCAAATCATCGCTTTTCCGGAATTGTGTATTACCGGATATACGTGTGGCGACCTATTTGCCCAACAACTTTTAATAGAAGAAGCCGAAATGGGATTAATACAAGTGCTGAATACGACTCGTCAGCTGGATATTATTTCCATCTTAGGAATGCCCGTCATGGTGGAAGGCATGTTACTCAATGCGGCAGTTGTCATTCAGAAAGGGAAAGTATTGGGAGTAGTCCCTAAAACCTATTTGCCCAATTACAAGGAATTTTACGAGATGCGTTGGTTTGCTCCGGGAGCAGCGGTTTCCGCTTCTTCCGTTCGCCTCTGCGGACAGGTGGTTCCCTTAGGCCGAAACCTGCTATTCGACACATCGGATACCACTTTCGGCATAGAGATTTGTGAAGATGTCTGGGCTCCGGTTCCTCCAAGTTCCTCATTGGCTTTACAAGGAGCTGAAATCATCTTTAATCTCTCAGCTGACAATGAAATTATTGGCAAACACGCCTATCTTAGCTCTCTTCTCAGTCAGCAATCGGCCCGATGCTTAGCCGGCTATGTATTCAGTTCATGTGGTTTTGGTGAGTCGACTACAGATGTCGTATTTGGAGGAAATGGACTGATTTATGAAAACGGTACCCTATTAGCAGCCAGCCAACGTTTTTCTTTCGACGGACAAGTAGTGATTGGTGAAATCGACGTAGAATATTTACGGGCTGAACGCCGAACCAATACCACGTTTACGACTTGCCGCTCAATGGAGGCTCCGAAAGCAGCCATACATATATCAACCGAGTTTGTCAATATCAAGGAACTGAACCTAACTCGCACATACGAAGCTCACCCTTTTGTTCCCCAAGGACCAACACTGAACGAACGCTGCGAAGAAATCTTTGCCATCCAAATATCCGGATTGGCTCAACGTCTGGTACATACGCATGCCCAAAGTGTGGTAGTAGGCATATCGGGCGGTCTGGACTCCACGTTAGCCTTACTGGTTTGCGTAAGAACCTTCGACAAACTAGGCCGCTCGCGCAAAGATATCATCGGAGTAACCATGCCAGGATTCGGAACTACGGACCGTACGTATACAAATGCCGTCAGCTTAATGAAGACATTGGGAATAACTGTGCGCGAAGTCAACATCCAAAAAGCCTGCCTGCAACACTTTAAAGACATCGGACATGATGCACAAGTGCGTGATGTCGTGTACGAAAATGCACAGGCTCGCGAACGGACACAGATACTGATGGACATCGCCAACCAAACGGGCGGAATTGTAATTGGCACAGGTGACTTATCGGAACTGGCATTGGGATGGGCCACTTACAACGGCGACCACATGTCCATGTATGGAGTGAATGCCGGTGTGCCTAAAACATTAGTAAAACATCTGGTTAAATGGGTTGCTGAGTATGGAGGTATGGACAATACTTCACGCACAACCTTACTTGACATCGTGGATACTCCCATCAGCCCTGAACTGATACCGGCCGATGAAAACGGGAATATAAGTCAAATCACCGAAGACTTGGTAGGTCCCTACGAGTTGCATGACTTTTTCCTTTATTATTTCCTGCGTTGCGGCTTCCGTCCGGCCAAAATTTTCTATTTGGCCGCACGAACATTCAAAAACATATATACAGAGGAAACCATCAAAAAGTGGTTGAAGACATTCTTCCGCCGTTTCTTCAATCAGCAATTCAAACGCTCTTGTCTGCCCGATGGGCCCAAGGTGGGAAGTGTGTCATTAAGTCCACGAGGCGATTGGCGCATGCCGAGTGATGCCTCTTCGGAAGCTTGGCTCAGAGATTTAGAGGATTTGTGATGCAGTATCCCTACTTAACGTGAACTCGATATAAGAACTAGCTTGTGAAGGTGTTTCATAGGTCCTCCTTTGCACTATCTTGATATTGTCTAAGGCTTAGAGACATCCACTCTAAGGCTTAGAGACATTCACTCTAAGGCTTAGAGACATTCACTCTAAGGCTTAGAGACATTCACTCTAAGGCTTAGAGACAATATCAAGATAGCGCAAAGGGAACACCGGGGCAGTACGAAAGGGACGCGAAAGCAGCCGGATAAGTCTTGATTAACGCAGGAGTGTATAGGACACTTATATCGAACTCACGTTACTTACGTCCGTAATACCGCCGATAAAGCGCCTTATAAGCTGAAGTTTGTTTAAAGCGGTCAAGCCATGCATTCAGGCTATCGAGCAACTGAGGTGACTGCTTGCTGACCGCCCATGCATAAAATTGGGTAAAGCTGATATCCGTAGAGATGTCTATCTGCGGCATACTGTCGGAGGCAGCACGGGCGATGCTTTCATCGCATACAGCATAGTCTATATCGCCATGGGCTACCATGGCGATTAGTTGTTCGGGACCATATTTTTCCACCTCTTTTATATAGATAGTATCTGCAATTTCATCCCCTAAGTTACGGATGCGCAAAATGGAGGGCGAACCTTTGACCACGTGTAAGGTCCGACCGGCCAACTCCAGTTGACTCCGGATAAACATCGAGTCAGCCTGCAACGAATCTTTGCGTTGAACCAATACTTCTTTCTTCAAAACAAGGGGTACGGTAAGCAGCAACGAATCTTTCAGCACACTGGTCACAGGAATTCCGTTGGCTATGACATCAAACTGACCGACGGCCAGTCCTTCCAAACGCTTGTCAAAACTCATATCGGGGTGAATATCCACCTGCCATCCATGGGCGCGGGCAAAAGCCTCTATCAGTTCATAATCAAATCCGGCCAAAGTATCTCCATCGACAAAAAGACTGAGGGAATTATACTCCAAGGCAGCACGCAAAACACCTTCTCGGGCAATATCCTCATAATCGCGCGGTTGGCCTTGAATGGGGAAAGAAGGAGCATCGTCCAACCACAGGAAAACAAATCCGAGTATACTCAATAGTATCAAGGAAATGCCTATCCGGATAGATTTCTGAGAAGCCATATCGAATCAAACGTCAATCATAGAAATTCCACGAAACACCCAGCTTCAACAAACGGGAGTTAAGAGGATGGTGGGGGACAAGAAACGCATTCCGGTTTCCCATACCTGCATTGACGTGATACATCATGACAAAAATACGGGTACGCTTCAGATGCAAATTCACATAAGCATTAATGATGGGGTATCCACCCAGTTCCACCCGGTTTTCCTCCGGCTGAAGCTGAAATTGTTGCAAAGCCGGTTGGTAGGCCGGCGCATTATACTTGGTGAAATAGCGAACATCGGCACCCAACTGAATGGTCAACACTTTCTTGAATACCTTTCCCAACAAGTACAGATTGTGATAAAGTGAAAAGTCTGGCAAGGGAAGCACCGATTCATTGCTCGACTTCTGCCAAGCCACTTCGTTATCCAGATGCAGAATACCCAGTTTAAAGTCCTGCTTCCATACGGCGGACATTACCTGAATGCTTCCGTTATGTTGTTGAGGAAGCACTTGGCTATTAAAATAGGTATAGTTCTTGATATTCTCAAAACCGAACTTCAGGTTACTGCGCCAACGGTCGATGTTCAGCTCACCTTCCACCCGGGCACGAAACTCCTTGTCCATATCGTCATCCCACGAGAAGTGATTGGAGTGATAATGACGCATATAGAAAGAAGGAAGCGTATTGCTGACATACCCACGGGCATAAAAGTTCACCGTATCCTTACCCAAACGGAAATTTAAGTCCATATCTCCATTGACACGAAACTGTCCGATGGCCTTACCCGCCAGGCCTACTTCTCCGTTCACCCGATAATGTAGTAAACTGCCTTGCCGTTTAGCCAGTTCACCACCCACAAAGAGCTCATGTTCGGTATGCTCTATGGAAGGACGTCGCGTCAAAGTCGTATCCAAATTCATCAGCGTATAACGACTCATCTTATGCGAAACATAAGCTGTCAACCCGGCTTTCGCATACTTATTGAAGCCTTCAAGCAAGGAGATTCCCAACACGTTCTTAATGCTGACGGCTACCGTACTATCGCTACTGAAACCCTCCTGCAAATAATAATTATCATAAAAAGAATTCTCACCCGTAGGTTCGGTATCTGCACGGAAGTGACGACGGGAACGTTCGATCTTAAGCGTATGGATAATACTGGTCACCGGCACATACTCTTCCGTAATAACGGTATCCATCGGGATAGCCGTACTGTCCGTAGCTGCTTTACGAAGCGCGTTTTCATCCTTCGTTTCCTCCACCTTCACGGTCTCGCGAGTAAAGCCCATCCGATAGCGATGAGTCAGATAAACATAAAAATGGTGATTACGGTTGGTGGTTTGCTCCATGTTGACAGGTATACTACTAGCATCGACACTGTGCCCGCCCTCCTCCATGACCTCCGGACGAGTGATGTACCGGTCGTCCGTGATACCACCATTCTCGTTCATCTTCATGTAGAAGTTGTTGTACATGGCCTGCATCTGATACTTCTCACCAATATAACTAGCAAACAACCCTGCATTGAAATGGGAAGTCGACTGATTCTGGTAATATCCACGTCCATACAGGTAATCGATATTGAAGCCAAAAGCCAGCCGTTTGTTGGCATTAACCGAGAAATAAGACTTAAATCGCTCTTCCCCATCCAATTTATTACCTGCCTTATAATAAGTAAGATTGGTATAAGGAACGTTACTGTTGGTAAACTTGAAGTCGCTGGGCGTAAAGTAAAAACTCGACATCGGCTCCAAAAACAAGGTGTGTGCCTTTTGGTCGCGTTCAAAGAATAAACGCGACTGGCGGGGAGTCCCCAAATTCCCCAAATAGTTGTAGTGCCCGGTCATACCCTCCACCAAGTTCGTATTTTGAAAATTTAAACTGGCCGTATCAGCAGGAATAATAGTACGTTCCCCCAGCAATTCATCCAACTGCCACATATAAAGTTTAGGCGGCAAACTTTCAATCTCCACCCCGGTCGAATCTTCCAGATTGTCCGGCTGTGTGGACGGATCAATCTGATTACCATATTCATCGCGCAACGTAGTCTGATTGATTTGTGCCTGCACGTACAGCATACTTGCCAAGAACAGGAATAAGTATGTCAGTAGAAATCTTTTCATAATCGGCGCAAAGATACAATAAAATCTTAGAGCCCGCTTCTTTTTCCTTTTTTTTAAATATTCAAGTTTAATATCCCTCTCACATTATTCCATAATAATATGTAATTACTTCACATCGTTATTATGCTTTTAGCTTCTTTACCTCTATACTCAAAACTGGATGCATAAGGTTATTTCCCACTAAAAAATACCCGATTTCTATTTGGGGGACATAATAAAGGATGCAAACCTCGCAAATGCTTGATTTACACCCTTTATTGCGGAGAGACAGGGTTATGAACCTGCTCTCCTATATCCTTGAAATTCAATTCATTATCAAAATGTCAATGCCTTA
>CALUOT010000092.1 GCA_944322355.1 uncultured Bacteroides sp.
GTCGAATTTTAGCTGTATTTATATTTATATCAGCTGGTTACAAGAATTGTTAATCATTTTAAGTGGACACTAGTGAAGGGGCTTCTTTATATTGACGAACCATTTGCATCTGCTCTCGCCTGATATTTTTTGATAATCTGCTCCAGTTTGGAGTAGCACAACCACAAAGGAATGTGAGAAGCATAAAAAATATGAAATAATTTATTCTCATAACACAGTTAGAATTATGAATGAATATCTGCACTTCTTATTATTTCCATTTCCGAATTACTATTTTCGTACTATCATTCAATATTTTCCTAAAGCGACCTATATATTCATTGGAAATATGCATAAAATCTCTAAAAACGATGCAATCACAATGTTCCTTACCTTTATTAAAGATGATTCTTGTTAAATAAACACTTTGCTCCTGCATCGCATGACCTCCATACTTTTCTCCGAAACGTATAGCTGGAATATTCCATGCCTCTGCCAAATCTTTGTAATCTATCTCTGTATAGCCATCTATCAATGAGCTGTTTATTCCAGTTTCTTCTATGTTCAAAACATTCTTTTTAATACCATCCATTAAAGTCCTAGGGATGTCTAACTCACATCGCTCTCCTTTAAATTTATAGACTAAAACGACATCCAATTCTACGACATATTTCCGATTATTCCAGATCTGAGAAAAGCAATGTTCTTCTCCTATTCGTGGATAATCAAGAATGAATATTGTATCATTATTGAAATCTATATTCAGCTCTTCCCAAACATGGTAATGTCTTCGCGCTTTATCCAATACAGTTATGCAAGATTGATATACCCTATCGTTACCACATTGCTCTTTCTGGACGGCTTTAACATGCCTTCCTATACGTACCCAGTTTTGTGAAAATACAACTATAGGAAAGAGGATACAAACAATAATCAATACTGAATATTTCATGCAACTCCCCAATATAAAAAGATTAGTTAACTTACTAACTATCAGTTAACAGATACTCTATCCAAAGAGTCAAAAGACTTCTTGCTTTTTTCATAGATAACAGAATCAAGCAGTTGTTTCATGTCATCTCGATAAGGAGGATGCACATAATAATAGAAACCATCCTCACAGGCAAAACCACTACTAAGGAATATATCATATTGACTAAATAGATAGGTTAAATAATTCATTTCTTTAAAAGAACTGAAATTGAAAATAAAAAAATTATTATTTACATAATGTTGAAACAATGATTTTATTCCCCCGGAATGATAAATAGAATCTACTTTAGAACATTTTTCGACCTTACATTCATCTCGTATTTCTAAAAAAGTTAAACTATCAACTATCAGAAATCCTTCAGACATTTTCTGAGCACACATGGGAATGTCCACACTATCATGGAAAACATCCATATTAGTCTGTAACTTTTGAGCTAAATAGCCTACGGAAACAACTACTAACGCAGAATCAGAAGTGCTGGAATTTGAAATCCACAAAGGAACTTCAACTGCTGCAGGGTATATATAATTAGATTTTTCATACAAACAATAGACATCTATAATCAAAGATTCCAGATAACTTTCACGAGTGGAAAACCTATCCTTCGTACATGAAAAGATGAATAATACAACAAATAGGGATAAATATCGCATAACTGATTTTTTATAAATACCATAATCCAACCCTTATCAGGCAAATATAAACAATTAGTTCAAATTCCGGAAATATTCCGGATTAAATATTTCATTTAAAATAGCAGTCAGTCAGCAGAGTGACACGGCCAACAAAAGTAAAAGGGCTATCAATCGTTTCATAGTCTTTGTATGTTTTATAAAAAAATCTATTGAAGAAATAGGGCGTATATCAACATCAGTCTCCACACGCCCCATCTCTTTACAAATTCATCGCATTCGCACCCAAAGCGCCGGCAATGGCCGAAGCCACGGCGATAATTACCTTCAGGATCGTATCCCAAACTGATTTCTTAATAGCCATACTGTATCACACCTCCTTTCCACATAATTCTTCATTCTTCGTTCTTCATTCTTCATTTAACTAAAGCTCTCTCGCCACGTCAAAGCACGGGCACTGCTTCGTCCATTCCTCCGGCTCCACCGTGCCGTCACCGTCGAGGTCGGGACTGAGGTCGCGGTGCCCGCACAGGCGGACGTTGCGCCCCACGACACCCAGAAGCTGCCACACCAGCAGGCGCAGAGATGCCCGTTGTTCCGGCGTACGGGTATCGGCGGGACGGCCTTCCGCATCCAGTCCGCCTTCGTAACAGATACCAATCGAGTGCCGGTTGTAACCCTTGCAATGCGCACCGACCCGGGCAATGGGACGTGTATTAATCACCGTACCATCACGGCGAACGTAGTAGTGATAACCAATGCCCCGGAAGCCCCGAGCCCGGTGGGCGGCTTCCAGTTGTTCCACTGAAAAGTCACGGTCAGCGCGTGTGGCGCTGCAATGGATGATAAGGTAATGAATTGCTCTCATAACAGTTGATAATTAAAAGTTTATACTTCTTGTGGCATACATAGGTACATTTTCGTTCATGCCATCATAGAACGCAGACTGTCGCAGAATATGCAGAGATACGCTTTTCTGCGTCATCTGCGTTCTATTAAATGCAGCATTTCAGTTCTTCACTTCATCAAGCCAACGGATCTTCCTCCTGGTCCTCACCGCCGTCGCTACCGCTACCGGTGCCACCACCATCGGTACCGCCGCCGGTCATTCCCTCTTCTTCCAGACGCGAATCCAAGTCGACAAAGTCGATGTAGTCCTCGGCACGGGTGGAGGTGAGGTTGGGACGAACGCTGCTCGAAGCACGGAAGTTGATGCGGAGCGACTTGATTTTGGTCGACTGACACTCTTCCTTGGTCTCCGAACCTTCGGTAGTGGCCGAAAGGCTGAACACGCCGAAGTCCTCGATGTTGACCGAACGCCCGGCGAACAGTTCCGCACGCATGGCGTAGACAAAGTTAGTGAGCACGCTCTTGATGTCGCCCAGCGTCAGCGAGCTGGAGTACGTCATCTTGTAGGCCAACGTGTCCAGTGTAGCGGGTTTCCCCCAACTGATGACCTGCGGGTAGTACTTGCCCGGGGCCTGCTTGTCCTGCGGATTCTTGCGCAGGACGCGTTTGAACGTTACAGACATAATAGTCTCCTTTCTTTTTATGAAAATAAATGGAAAGCGGTCTGTTGGCACAGATGCCGCATCTTCCCCTCTGGAAGACACCACAAAGATACGGAAGCCCGCTGACGCCAGTTGACCAACCATTACCCCGCGGTGACCGGATGGGTTTATCGGTGTCGCTGATTAACTTTCTTTATAAATAAAGTTGTTTTATCGGAGGGAAAAACGTATCTTCGCAATCTAACCTTATAGTAAAACAACAATGGATCGCGAAAAACATTCTGATGAGAAAGCGCTAAAAGCACTGCTAAATATGACAGACAACTACGTGAAAGTAAACCAGCAGTTAATCGACCTATTGGAGTTCATGGACACCTCACGGGAAAGAACAGACAAACTGACAGAGGAAATCCTGCAAGAAATGGAAAAAGGGGAGGAAAAGCTGGAAGAGAAAGAGAAAGAGCTGAAAAAGAAAGTAGAAGAGCTGGAAAACATAAAAACAGAACTGAAAAAAATAGAAAAAGCCCGTAAAGCCGCCGCGGCCACACAGATTGACACAGGGCTGATAGGCAAAGACGCGCAACTGACAACCGGCAAATACGTACTGAACATACTGAGAAAAATCGCAGACATATTAAAGCTGATAAAGCAGGAGTGTGGAGAACTGAGCTACAACGCCACGTATGCGCTGACACCCATCATAAAAATAGCCGAGGAACTGAAAGAAAATAGCGAGAAAAAGCGCAAACAACGCAAAAAAGAACGCGGCAAGTAGAGAAGTGGAAGAGATACATTCATGATGCAACAAGTAAAAAAGCGTTTATTTGCCATGGATTGTTTAAATTGATTCCGTATTTTTGCATCAAATACGAATATTTGCATGCTTAGACTCCAGGAGAAAAATCCTTGCGTAGTTGAATAGCAACTAACTCCCCGCCTTCCGGAAGGCGGGGCGGTAGATGAAAAGAAGGGGTTCTTATTCTCCACGTACAAACATGTTCTGATAGTTAATCACCAAGCGTTTGAATGACAACACGAAATCCGCTCCTAATGAACCGAACCACAATTATGTTTAATGAACTGTACCCTGAACTGGCCGTGAGTGTTGGAGCATACGAGAAATTGATGGAAACTGAAATTTTTGGATGAAAGGAAAAATATATTTGGTTGTATGCAAATCTTTGCTTACCTTTGCAGCACGAGAACCCCCAAGCCTCTTAACAATGCTCAAATCGGGGGTCGTTTTATTTTTGTACCCTAATGACAATCAATTTTCCAAAACAATACAACAGCCCGGAAAATTTGGCCGAGTTGTTATCCCAAAGAGGACTTGCTTTTGATGACAAAGAGCGTGTCTGCCGATACATCCGCAACATAGGTTATTACAGGCTAAGCGCATACTTCTATCCTTTTCTTGAAATTCCCAAAGACAGGCAGATTTTCAAGCAGGGCAGCAGCTTTGACGCCGCCATCAAACTTTATCGGTTTGACAAGAAACTCCGTCTTTTCATGTTCAATGAGATTGAGAAGATTGAGATTTCCTTGCGCAGCACTTTGGCCAATGTCGTGGCGAAAGAGACCGGAAATATCTTTTGGATGACCGACAGTTCCTTGTTCGCCAACCCAAACAAGTTCAACCGCACGATGGAACTGATAGACAAGGAGGTCAATAACTCCAAGGAGGATTTTATCCTGCACTTCAAGAGCAAATACAGCAATGCTTATCCTCCGGCATGGATGCTTGTGGAGATATTGCCGATGGGTGTTGTGACACGCATCTACGAGAATATCAAGTCCAACCCGTTGAAGAAAAAGATTGCGGCCTGCTATGACCTGCCCGTTCCCGTTTTTACTTCATGGCTGACGGTCATAACGCTTACCCGAAATTCCTGCTGCCACCACGCAAGAGTATGGAACAGGCAGTACGCTATCAACCCGATGGTAGCACGGAAAATGAAACGGCCTTGGATAAGCGATGCCGTACCGCCACATAGAACATTTTATGAAATCTGCATCATCAAGTGGTTTATCGACATCATATCGCCCCACAACGACATGAAGCAACATTTCCTATCTTTGCTGGAGCAATATCCAAGCGTCGATTACAAGGCGATAGGTATTCCGCAAGATTGGTTGAATGAACCGCTGTGGCGGTAATAGCAGTCTTACATGATGACACACCCTCAAGCCTTATTCCCCACGCACAAACATGTTCTGATAGTTAATCACCAAGCGTTTGAATGACAACACGAAATCCGCTCCTAATGAACCGGAAAACAACTGGCTACCGGATTCGGTATTTTGAATGACTTCCGTATCGTATAATGTAACAGTGGAACCGGCCGCCTCGAAACGGAATTCAGGCAAGACTACGGCTTGGGTTTGCGATATTCCGCCAAAACCTCCACGGGAAGTTGTCTGTTCGGCGAGTCCCTCAAGGACATCGGGAAATGTTTGAGCAAATTTACTGCCCAAATCGGACTTCACATTCCCAGTATCAAAAACCAAGTCAAATGGATGGCCGTTGTAACTAATCCGCATTTGGGGCGTATTGGATGACAAGTATATATTCGGTTCTCCATCAGACGCTTTTTGCGGAAAAACAAACAGAATCCTCTGTTTTTCCCGGATACTGTGGTTGTTCTCTAATCACAAAGTTAAATAATCGAAAAAGAAAACACCGCATTTTTTAAGTACTTTCCAAGAAAAGCATACTTGATTAACAACTACTTAGATAACAAAAGTACTAAAAAAAACGATTTGGAGGGAGACACCATTGTACGTTATTTTGCAGTCGGATAAAGCCGGAGCAATAGTGCGCCGGCACGACACACAAAAACCAAACGACTCATGGAAACAATGGTAAAAACACACGAACCGCTCCTGATCTCCGAATTCCCGAACGTAAGGAGCCACCAGGCACAAGCCATCCGCTTCAGCACCTTCATGGAGCGGGTGCGCAGCGACCGCTACAAGGAACATACCCTGAACTACCGACACCTGGCTGCCGACGAAGCCACACGTGCCGAGGCACAGCGGGTGAAGGGCGAAACACCCTGCGTGGTGATGGCCGGACAATGCGAAGGCGGACATGCCGTGCGCAACCTCGTCAGCTACAGCGGACTGCTGTGCATCGACCTCGACCATACGGACGAACGCACCGACGACATCCTGCAACGGGTCCGCCGGCTGCCTTGGGTGATAGCGGCCTTCCGCAGCATCTCCGGGCAGGGACTCAAAGTGGTGGCACACGTCAGCCCCGACGACATGCAGCAACGCTACGCCACCCTCTATGCAGCCGTGGGCAGGGCCGTGAGCGCCTGCGCGGAGCATCCCTACGACGACAAGTGCAAGATTCTGACCCAGCCCTGCTACTATGCCTGGGACCCCGATGCGTACTACCGGCCCGACGCCCAATGCTTCCCGATGCCGGCCTCCCCGGAAGCCCCGGAGGAAGGCGAAGCTCCCTTCACCGACGCGCCCGAACCCGTGAAACAGGCTCCCGCACCCCAGCCTGGCAGCGGATTCCTGGAGCAGTTCGTCAGCGACTTCGAGCATCGCAATCCCTTCGTCCGCGGAGGGCGAAACGACCTCACCCTGAAGTTGGGCAGAGTGGCACGGAGTAAAGGTTTTTCGCCGGAAGAACTGGAAAAACTCATCCAACTCTACAGTTATCGTCATGCAGCGGAGGACTTTACCTCGAACGACATCCGCGAACGGGTATTGGCTGGTTATCAGTACGTTAGCCAAAATCCGCAGACCGAGAAAATCGACAGTAAGGTTCATTTTGGGTCCAGGGTTCATTTGAACCTTCTCCCGGAGGACAGCCTCGAGGACGAAAAAGAGGATTTGTTGGAAAAAAATGAAAGCCTCATGAACTCCCTGCCCCTGATTCCCGACGAAGTGTATGACACGCTGCCCGACTTCCTCCAACGCTGCGTGCGCCCTGCCTGCAACCCCTACGAACGCGACCTGCTCCTGCTGGGTTCGCTCAACAGTTGCAGCGCGGTGCTGACGGGCGTCCGCTTCCAGTACAAACAGGTGGTGTACTCGCCCCAGTTCTACTTAGTTTGCGTGGCTCCCGCCGGCACCGGTAAAGGTATCCTGGCCTTCACCCATGCCCTGCTGGACGCTACGGAGGACTACTATGCCCGCCTGCGCGAAGAAAAGGAACGCGCCAACGAAGCGGCCGAAGCAGCCTGGAAACTGGAAATGGCAGAAGCCAACAAGCAGCACCGCACCCCCGACTTCAGCCACCGGCCCCGCCCCGAAGACTTGCTCTACTTCAAGCTGCCGGGCACCATCAGCAAGAGCCGCTTCATCGGCTGCCTGGCCACGGCGGGCGAAGTGGGATGCGCCATGGTCACCACCGAAATGGCCACGCTGACCGAAGCCATCGGACAGGACTACGGACGCTTCGAGGACATCCTCCTCAAAGCCTGTCACCACGAAGAAGTGGCCTCGTCCTACAAGATAGACGGACGTCCCATCGTGGCACGCCATCCCCGCCTGGCCCTGTCCCTGAGCGGCACGCCCGAACAGTTCGCCGGCTTCTTCCGTTCGCTGGAGACCGGGCTCTACAGCCGCTTCGCCATCTACACCCGTCCTGCCGCCGTGCAGTGGGAATCGTGCGCCCCCGACGACGACCGCCCCGAACTGCACGCCTACTTCCGCACCCTGAGCGACGAACTGCTGAGCCGGCACACCCAGCTGCTGCAAAGCCCCACCCGGGTCACCTTCACGCCCGAACAGTGGGCCAAGCATACCGCCTTCTTCAGCCGCATGCTGACCCTGGTCCATGCCGAAGGACGCGACGCCATGCTGAGCATCGTCTTCCGCCACGGACTGCTGACGATGCGTCTGGCCGCCGTCCTGACCTGCTTCCGCAAGTGTAGCGACTTCCTCCATGCCTGCGAGTACCGCTGCACGGACACCGACTTCCATGCGGCTCTGCTCATCACTCGGACGGTGCTGGAACACAGTCTGCTGCTGAGCAGCTCGTTGCCGGACAGTGCTCGTCCCGTAGCACCCTTGAAGCAACCCCACAAGCTAGAAGCTTTATTAATAGCATTGCCTGAGAAATTCTCTTACACCGAATTCATCACCCTTGCCACCAAAAACCACTTCTCGCTGAGTACGAGCAAACGGATGCTACACAGAGCTATCAACGCCCAACTCATTGAAAAAGAAGAAGATGGCTATCGAAAGGTGAAATCAGGTTTCCCAGGAGAAGGTTCAAATGAACCCTGAACCCAAAATGAACCCTAAAGTCCGTTCACCGGACGCCATCAAACAGTAAAACCATTTAACAAGAAAGGAGACCGACATGAAATCCGAACCTACCCCTATACCCACCCGGGAGGACAAGCAGCCGTTTGTCCTCCGGCCCTACCGCAAGACGGAGTTCGCCTTGCTCTACTTCCCGGAGCTGAAGCCGCGCTGTGCCCTGCGGAAGCTGAACCGCTGGATAGAGCGTCAGCAGGACTTGCACGAGTCGCTCTACAGCGGTCCCGAAGGTCGCAACGAGGCCACCTTCAGCCGCCGCCAGGTCAAACTGCTGGTGGAGCACTTTGAGGAGCCCTGATTAAATGAAGAATGAAGAATTAAGAGTTAAGAATTAAGATTTTAGATTTTAGATTTATGAGTTATGAGTTTAGGGGGGGTATTTCGACTCTCATTGCAGAGCCCGAAGGGGTTCTACGATGCTTAGCCGATTGGTGAGCGTAGCGAACCTGCGGACTCCCGGTGTACTTCCCCACCATCGCGGCTTCGGAGAGGTTCCTGGGGCTCCCCTCCCATAAAGACGGTGGAACCGTCTCACCATGAGTAGCCGTTGGTGGAGCGAGAGCGACACCTGCGGTGTATATGATAAGGATGCGAAAGAGGACGGCTTCGCCGCCCCAAAAATCTTAAATCTGAAATCTGAAATCTTCATTTAATCTCCTTTTCCTTTTCTTTAAATGAAACGGAGCGTCACATTAAATGAAACGCACGGGTACAAACGATTCGAAATTAATCTGTCTTTTTCACATAAGAAAAGCCCAAATTGAAGATTTTTATTCCTATCTTTGCCCAAAACTAAACCTAATGATTATTTAAAACAGGAAACTAT
>CALUOT010000093.1 GCA_944322355.1 uncultured Bacteroides sp.
AAATCTAAAATTGCCTATAACAAATTGAATTTCAATAATTTCAAAGAACTTCTATGATTTTTTAGTGGACACTAATGTAATATGGTATAAGGGTTTCTTATAATGCCGTTATATCCTTTGCGCTAAGCCCGGTAACTTGGGTTATGATTTCAGGAGCAACACCCAACCCGGATGGCATACAACCATTTATCAAACAAGGTAACTTATGGATCTCCGTACCGAAAAGTCTTTTGAACGCGAAATCTGTGTAGAAATAGATATATCTATCGTAAATACCTTCTGAACACATGGCCGATTAAATTTTTAGATTATACTTTAATAAAGGTAAGGAATTTGTTTCAGCCTGGCAAACATGACAAATGGAAATCTCTTATGCCAATAATTTCGGTAACATTGATAACGCATATAGCGGGCAAATATATACTTGCCGAACAGTTTCTTCGGCTTCCTTATCTACGTAATGGAAAGTGCCGAAGTTTTCTAATGAGCATCGAATAGCTTGAGACAATTTTTTTTCACGCATAAATGACCACAGACTTTTCATGCCGCCTTGTGTACCGGCTTTGACTTCTATCGGCAATACGGTTTGGGCATGGTGGGTTAGATAATCGATTTCTGCTTGGGAATTCTTGGTTAATCGTACCCAGTAAAATAGCTCATGCCGAATATTGGGACTTTGGTAACGCAACATTTCCAGTCCGGCAATTTGTTCGGCAACAGGACCTCTATTGATTAAGTCGGATGCACTAGCGGTTAGAATATGGGTAGTAATTTCTGTAATATTACCCATAGACATATTGAGCAAACGAAGCATTAAACCAGTATCAAGCAATAACATTTTCCGGTAAGAACTGTCAGCTTCACTACCTAATGGAAGCCCATTGGCAGCAGTGTGTGTGACGGGGATAAGTAACCCTGCCAATATAAGCATATCAAGTGCTTTCTTAATTTCGTTGGTTTTGTATTCTCCTCCCACTTGTGCGTACACAAATTTTTGAGTAGCTTGAATAGCGGCACTGCGCATCGTGAGACGAAGAAGAGTTGGGTTGACTTTTTTCCTATACTTAGGAAAATCATCTTCATAACTGACTACGATGTCATCTTGAACCTCTTGGCATTGTATAAAGTCGTGGGTATTTACCCATTTGGCTACGACTTCCGGCATGCCGCCTACAAGCATATAAATTCGCATTAATTCTACCAGTCTGTTGTGAAGGGGAAGAGGAAGAGGGTCATGAATGGTGGCTTGGTTACGGGCATTCATTAACAATTCTTCTCCATTAGCTTCTAAAAATTCGTCAAAAGTCATAGGATACATGAACATGGAATGAATGCGTCCTACACCGAAAGTCGGTAATTCTTCTAAAGCAAATTCCAACAGTGAACCAGCGGCAATGACGTGAAGGGCAGGCAGGTCTTCTTTAAAGAAACGCAGAGCCATGATGGCCTCTGGGCATGCTTGTATTTCGTCCAAAAACAAAAGCGTTTGACCTACTTGAATCGGAATACCACTTAAAGCGGATATTTGTGATAGAATACGGTTTACATCCAAATTCCCTTGAAACAAAGTCTTGTATGCCGGTTGTTTCTCAAAATTGATTTCTACATAACTATTAAATTGTTCGCTCAAATGGCGTACAGCAGTCGATTTACCGACTTGGCGGGCGCCACGTAACAAAACAGGCTTGTGCGTTTCTCGTAACGCCCAATCTGTTAAATAGGTATCTATGATTCTTTTATGATACATGCTAATTGGCTGTTTTACTTTGAACAAAGATAGAAAAAATAAATTATCCAAAGAAATAATTTATTGAAAACTGAAAAAATCCAAAGAAATAAATGGGCTCAATTAGTAATTATCCAAAGAAAAACAAGGAATTTGTTTCAGCCTGGCAAGTGTCGTGGGAGGAAACTTTTCCTGGAGTAAAGCCTTCCACATGGTGATGCTGTGGAGGTCTGTACCGATGTAATCGTAGTGTCGGGCTTCCAGGAGCCGGTGAGCCTTGCGGCGGGCAGCCGGGCCGTATCGTCCACACAGGGAACCCAGATTGAGCTGGAAGCGAATCCCTTGGCTTTTCAAATGACTGTAATCAGCCGCTTCCATGTATTCGTACCGTTCCGGGTGAGCCAATACGGGGGAATAGCCTTGGGACTGGATTCGCTTCAGCAAGCCGTATAAGTCCAGAGGCGGATGGAAGTAGGACGTCTCGACCAAGATCCGGCGGTTGTTTTCGCCTAGAAGGACTAAGTCGTCCTGTGCCAACCGGTCCAGAAACAAGCGGTCCAGCATGTGCTCGGCCGCTAAATGGAGCCTGACAGAACCCGCATAAGCGGCTTGCAGCTCGGTAAAGCGTTCCCGTAATCGGGCCGGGGTGTTCGGTACATCTTCCATGATATGTGGCGTAAGCCATACCTCCCGTATGCCCAGCCGTTCGTATTCAGCCAACAGGTGCAGCGCCTCTTCGAAGGTGTCTACACCGTCGTCCACGCCCGGCAGGAGATGGCAATGCCAATCCACGAATCCCGGAAAGAATCCGCTTTCCGCTAACGTCTTTTTCTTACAGAACCACATATAAATGAAGAACGAAGAATGAAGAACGATTAATTTAAGTTTCGCAAGATTAGTTGACGAGTTGACAAGTTAACGAGGTAACAAGGCAACTAAATTGTCAATTGTCAATCGTAAATTGTCAATTATTATAGTAGTTCTGGCTGCCGTACCCATAGTGGTAACCGTACTTGTAGCCATACCGATAGCCATACCGGTTGCCACCGCTTTCCGTGCCGTTCAGGATGACCGCCATGTTCTTGTAGCGCTTCTCTTCGTAGGCACGCTGGAGTTCGGGCAACATATCGCGTTCCAGTAGGCCGGCGCGGACAACGAACAGCGTGCGGTCAGCCAGTTTCTCGATGATTTGGGTATCGGCCACGATGTCTATCGGCGGACAGTCGATGAAGATACAGTCGTAAGCAGTGCGCATCTTTTCAAGGAGAGTGCCGAAGCGGTCCTCGGCCAATAGCTCGGTGGGATTGGGCGGAAGCGGTCCCACAGGCAGGATGTGCAGGTTAGGATGGTCGGGCATGGTCCGGATCAGTGGTTCCGGATGGTCTTCCTGCTTGCCCAGGTAGTTGCTGAGTCCCTTCTGCGGATTGTCGATATAGTGGGAGAGGGAAGCGCGGCGCAAGTCACCGTCGATGACCAGGACCCGCTTGCCTTTCAGGGCAAAGCTGGTGGCGGTGTTGATGGTCAGGAAAGTCTTGCCGCTGCCGGGATTGAACGAGGTAAACAGCATGACACCGGCTTTTCCCTCCCGGTTGGTATCGATCATGAATTCCAGGTTGGTGCGCAAGACGCGGAACGCTTCGTTGATGACGTTGCGGCTTCCCGGCTGGATGACTATGGGATGGGGGGCAGCGTCTTTCTTCTTTTTCCGGTCGGAAGCCAGGGGAATTTCACCGACAAAAGGCAAGGACAGCGTTTCCAGGTCTTTGCGCCCGCGTACCTTGGTGTTCAGGTTTTCACGCACAAAGATACAGGCGACCGGCAGGAAGAAGCCGAAAGCCAAAGCGGCCAACAGGTATTTTTTAGAAGCCGGGGCGGTAGGGGCCATGCTGCCGGTAGGCGGCATGATGACCCGGGTGTTGTAGGCTGTAAAGGCCTGCGACAGTTCATTCTCCTCGCGTTTCTGGAGCAGAAAGAGGTACAGCGCTTCCTTGACCTTTTGCTGCCGTTCCACTGAGAGCAAGTATTTGCCTTGGTTGGGGTTGGCCGCGATGCGGGCCGTGGTCTGCTGTTCGCTTTGCTTCAGCGTGCGCAGCTGGGTGTTCAGCGTGACGATGTGGTTGTCGATGGAGGAGATGATGGCCCGGCGCATGTTCTGGAGCGACTGGTCCATGTCGATGACCAAGGGGTTCTTCTCGCTACTGTTGGCTACCAGGTCGTTGCGGCGCAACTGCATGGCGTTGTATTCGGCAATCTGGTTCTCGATGCCGGAACTTTCAATGCCCGAGTTGGCCGGAAGCAGCTGGTTCTGCGTGGTGTTTCCGGTGAGGTAGTTGCGGATGTAGCGGGTCATGGTCAGCTGGGTATTCAGCGCCAGGATTTGGGAACTGGTCTCGTTGCTCTGCATCATGTACATGCTGGCGGCTGCCTGTACGTCGGGCAACAGGTTCTCACTTTTGTAGGTAGAAATGTTTTCGTCCACATGGCCCAGTTCCTGTTCGATGACGCCCAGGCGTTCGTTGATGAACATGGAGGTGCTGACGGCTATCTGGTTCTTGTCTTTGACCCAATTTTCGTTGTAAACGGCAATTACGGTGTTGAGCACATCTTCGGCCCGTTGGATGCAGACATCTTCAAAAGCCAGGTTAACGACGGTGGATTTCTCATCGTTCAGGCTGACGGTCAGCCGGGAAACATACGCATTCACAGCCTCTAACAGGCCGACGCGGGAAACATACACCGGTTGGTCGAGCAGGAGACTGTCGGTGCTCATGGGCTGGATGCATACCCGGCCAGCCGGAGTAGCTACCGTATCGTTGAAAAGCGCATAGACTTTTTCGTCCGATTCCATTTCTTCCTCTCCTTCCCGGTAGACGAATTCAGTCAGCTGCACGCCTTTGTGACCGGGCACGGGATAGGCGGTGAAGGAAACGCCCTGGTTGTCGGGCAGGTCGATGAAATCCACGGTATAGGGGCACGAAGAACTGTACAATACCTCGCGGTAGAACCGTCCGTCCGTGGTGTAGTTGACGTGCAACTGTAGGCGT
The DNA here is from genome assembly GCA_944322355.1 of uncultured Bacteroides sp. Lineage (GTDB taxonomy): Bacteria > Bacteroidota > Bacteroidia > Bacteroidales > Bacteroidaceae > Bacteroides. The sequence goes on from CALUOT010000093.1 coordinate 4,771, forward strand.
TTGACCACATCGTACATGACGGAAGGCGACTGGAGGGCCTGCATCTCGTTGTTGACGTTGGTGTGGGTCTGGAACAGGTCCATGTTGCCCAGTACCCCGGTGGCATCGGTCAGCGAGTTTCCCTTGCTTTCTTCCTTAATCAGGAGCGAGGCCGAACGGGTATAGACGGGCGGGGTGGTCAGCAGGTAGGCTACGGTGAGGCCGAGCACTACGCCGACGGAAAGGACGAACCAGTACCATTGGGACAGGCATAGATAGAACCAGTCTTTCAGATTGAGGGAAGTTCCGCTCGTTTTTTCCCATTCGTCCAGGAATAAATCAGTGTCTTTGGGCAGATGAGTAGGCATATCTAATCAGTCTAGTTTAGTGAGTTAATTGAATATCAGGATGGCGACGGAGGTGAGCAACGAAGCCAGGGAAATCCAGAACGAGGTGGACCGTACATTGTTGCCATTGACGGTGGACTGGCGGGCTTTCACGGCGTTGGGCTCTACATACACCACGTCGTTTTGTTGCAGGTAGTAGGCCGGAGAGGTATAGATATGGTTGCCGGAAGTCAGGTCGATGCCGTACACACGCTGTACCTCTCCTTCCTGCCGCAAGATCAAAACCTTGGAGCGGTTGCCATAGATGGTCAGGTCACCCGCCAGGCTCAACGCATCGAGCACGGTGAGGCGGTCGCGGTCGATGTTGAAGCGGCCGGGGTTATTGACTTCGCCCAGGACCGAGATGCACAGGTTCATGAATTCGACGGTGACTACCGGGTCTTTCACCAGGTTCTCGCGGATCAGTTCGTTTTTGATATAGGCGGCAATGTCCTCCCGTTTTTTCCCGGCGACCTGGATTTTACCCAAGACGGGAAAATCGATTTCGCCCTGCGCGTCTACTGTGTAGCCCGATACGCCTTGGTTGGTTCCCACTGCATAGGTATGGGAAGACAGGCCCAGTTGGCGCGAGACATAGGGCAGGTTGAATAAATCGGTCAGCTGCGGGTCGCGGCTGTTGACGATGATGGAAATCTTGTCTTCCGGCTGTACGGTGATGGCTTGCACTTCCGGTAACTTGATTTCGCTTTCTCCCGGTTTCAGGTCCTGGAAATACACCACTTCTTTGGGGGCACCGCAGGAACTGTAGAGGAGGGTACCCAGCAAACACAAGCAGAGGGTACACGACAATACGTATTTTTTCTTCATGTTATAATGAGGTTTTTAAGGAATATACTTGCGTGGGCCGATGCACTTATATGAAAAGGTCCACGCATATATATTCGTGAGCTGATGAATATATAAGAAAATTTGTCAGGTCTTGACTGCCAGGTTGTCAGCCATTGACCGACGGCTGCTTTTTCGAGGTTTCAGTACAGGACGGGAGGCAAATACCCGTAGGAATCATCCGGTTCCGGCTGCTTCGGAGGTTGCTCCAAGGGGGGCTGGTGGTAGGTCAGGGAAGCATTCCGACCGGTGTTCAGCTGGTGGATACAGCCGTGATGGTTGTTGATGTAGTTGCAGTGGTGGTAGTGATTCACCGTGTGCGTGGGCGGCGCTTCCCGGTCGTGCCGGCCTATCCGCTGGCGAAGCCGCAGAAGCGGAAAGTCTAAAACCGTGTGCAGGGAGTACAGACATACCCCGGTGAACAGGGGATGGCTGAGGACCGGTTCTTCTTCCTCTTCGAGGATTGTAATCAAGAGATAAAGCAATATCCAGATGGTGAGCTGCGTGGCGACCTGGGTAAGATAGGCACGCAAGGGCTCGAACCGGGTGTGTGATGATTCTGTCTGCATGTTATTTTTTCCATTTATAAAGGTGTACCATTTGGTTGACTTGCTCGCGCACGTTGTTGACGGACCGGCCTTGGGATACATTCACGGCCAGATCAATCAGCGGCTGGATGAATCTTTCCTTGACCACCACCCGGGCATCGATGGTGGGGAGGTCCTCCAGAGCCGCTACGACCCGGAAGGCAATGTCGTGTGCCGTGACGACCTGCCTGAGTTGCTTCACCACGTAAGCCCGCCGGGTGGCGTCGGTGATATAGATGGCCAACGCCTGTTCGGCATCGGAACAGGCGGATAGGTCAGCTTCTGGCGGCAGGGGATAAGGCTGGTTTTCGACCGGCGTTTCGGTGCCGTGATAAATCAAGGTCGCATGGGCACCGGTGTTGAACTGGTGGATGGTGCCGGAGTTTTGATAAGAATGATTCTCTTTTTCTTCCATACAATCGTTTTTTTAGGGGGATCCGTCCGAACGGAACCGAATGGATTCCGAAGGGAATACGGGAAATCCCGAATGGTATTAAATAAATTCCGAATGGCATTAAAGGGTTTTGAACCGATTTGGAAAACGCCGTTTTCAGACTTTATCTTTGTCCTGTCAATCAACGACAAAGAGCTCTTTGACAGGATGGGACCAGACAGCAGGAAAGAAAAAGCAACGTTCGACAAAAGTAAGTAAAAAACAACTATTAATATGTAATTCGTATGATTAATTATTCAGTTTATCTGATGGGGAACCCGCTGGATAGGGGGGCTTCCCCCAAGGCATACGCTAAACCTCAGTTATCGGAACTGATGACCTTCGACAAGTTTGTGAAACACATTGCCGACCACAATGGGGTATATACCAAGGGGACGGTGAAGGGCGTCATTTCGGATATGTGCGAATGCCTGGTGGAAATGTTGCTCCAAGGGAACAAAGTGCTCTTGGGCGACTTGGGAAACTTCTGGATTTCGCTCAGCTCGGAAGGAGCCGAGAGTCTCCAGGCTTTTTCCTCGCAAAACATCAAGGAAGTGAACATTGTGTTTACGCCAGGAGAAAATTTCCAAAACTTGATTGCGCAGGCCACGTTCAACCTGGTCAGCAGCCGGATTGCCCAACAGGCTACCCTGAAGGCCGAGAAAGCCGGACTGGGTACGGTGGACTTGGAGGCGGCCAAAAACAAGCTGCCTGCCGGTTCGTCGGGTGATTCGCAAGGCAGTGAAGACACTTCGACATCCGGGGAGGATGAAACGGAAGATCCGTTGGCATAACGCAATCACGTGAGGAATGAAACTGCTTATCATATTCATTTATTTAAAAACCAAACGTATGAAAACCATTTGGAAGAAAATCATCGTCTATATCGTTCGCTTCGTGGAGTTGCTCCTGACCGGCGCCGCCGGTGGAGCAGCCGCCGGCAGCTTGTAGGAAGATGCGTACCATTACGCTGATTGTCCTGCATTGCTCCGGCAATCGGGAAGGGAGCCAGCTACGGTGCCGGGACATCGACTGCTATCATCGCTCGCTGGGATGGAACGGATGCGGGTATCACTATGTGATTCCTACAGACGGAGCCATCGAAGTGGGGCGGGCGGTGGAAAAAGTCGGTGCCCATTGCCGGCATCACAACCGGCACAGCATCGGCGTGTGTTACATCGGCGGTCTTTCTGCGGACGGGAAGACTCCGAAAGATACACGTACGCCGGCGCAACGTGTTGCGTTGCGCTCCCTGTTGGAGGCATTGCATCGGCAGTATCCGCATGCCCTGATCGTGGGGCATAGGGATTTGGGCGTGCCTAAGGCATGTCCCTGCTTGGATGTGTTGGCCGAGTATGCTGACTTGCAGCCCTGATTCGGGGAGGCAAGTGGACTGAGCTTGGTTTTTCTTTCTGCTGTCGGGTTCGCTTCCTTTTCACCGGATGGGGAAGGAATCCGTTCATTCTTCCAAAAACTGGATGTATTCCGGTTGCACTTCTACCGAGGCCCTCAATACCGAGGACAGTTCGAGCAGCAACCGCTTGACTTTGGAGCCGCGTGTCGTGACCAGATGACCTTCGCACCCATCCAACTGTCCGCCGATGATGCGGATGCGATGCCGGTACATCGCCGGGGTAATTTCGTCCGGACGATAGTAAATCGGTGATTGGGTCGATTCCACAGCCCGAATGAACCGTTCCATATCCGTTGTCCGGACCGTCATGGGAGTCTGGTAGCTGCCACGCAGGTAACGATATTGGAGAGTCGGTATGAGTTCTACCCACGGGTCGAGTGTCCGGCGATTTTCAAAGACAAATAGCAGGTCGTGCAGGAAAGGTACTCGCTGCTTTTCATGTTTTCCCCGGTGGATCAACAGCTTGTCGATCATTGGGGTAAAGCAGGTGATGCCCTCCCGTTCCAACCTTTTATGGTTCATCCGACATTTCGCGTGATGCGGCAATCATGCAGTGCATATAGCCTTAGCTCAAAGTATCGTTCATCCCTA
>CALUOT010000094.1 GCA_944322355.1 uncultured Bacteroides sp.
TGACGAGTGTCTTTCCCGCTTCAATCTTTGTGCCTGTTATGGCTTGGAGAGTAAGCAATATTCGGGGAATATTATAATCCGAAGCAAACAGTTCCTTAGCCAACGGCTCTTCATCGCAATTGATATAAGCCACATTGGTAAATTCGAGTTCCCCAAAACGTTTCATAATCCAAGTTTTCCCAACCTGACGTGCCCCTAAAAGAATAAGCGGTTTTCGTGAAGGTGCATTTTTCCAAGCTTTTAATTTATCTATTATTTTCCGTCTCATACCATATTTGCATTAGTGAAATACATATCCTACATGCAAAGATACACTTTTTCGAGGATTAAAATTTCTAATAACTACATTTTTTCGAGGATAAAAAACGAAATCTATCACATTTTTCTTTAGATAACCAGCATATAAGACCGAATCAAAACTATTTACAGAAGAACGAAAGAAGAAAAATGCGAGGAAATACGCAGATATAGCCATAACTGGTTGATATACAATTTTATAAGCAAACAAACAACTGCTTTCCGTTATTTGCGGAATAACGGAATGAAAAAGCCGGATGAAAGCATTCTTGCTTTGAGAGAAAAAGACGGACAATTTAGAAATGAAAGAGAGAAGGAAATGAATTATAAATATAAGGAATTTAATTACTTACATTTTTAAATTTATAAATTTAAATTTTTCTATTATGAACAAAAAGTATCTAAGTGTGATCCTGTTCAGTGCCCTGATGTTGGGTACGGCAGGAACGTTCACATCTTGTAAGGACTATGATGACGACATAGCCAACTTACAGGGTCAGGTGGACAAACTTAATGAGCTGCAATCGACTGTAGAAGGATTGCAGACTTCGATTAGCGAGGCAAAAACTGCAGCCGAACAAGCCAAGACAGATGCAGCTACTGCTTTGACTACAGCACAAGAAGCTCTGGAAAAAGCAGAGCAAGCATTAGCTAACGCTGGAGGTAGTGGTGATACCAGTGCATTGCAAGCACAAGTCGACGGATTGCAAGCTCAAGTGGAAGCTTTGGAAAACACCATAGCTGAACAAAATGAGAAGATTGCAAAGTTGGATGATTTGAACACCAAAGTTGCAGAGCTGGAAAATAAACTTAATACTGCAGCTACGGAAGAAGACTTGACTAAGCTGCAAGAAGAGTTGACTCAGTATTGTAACCAGCTTATGAACATTGTTGGCGGTCGTTTGAGCAGCATTACGCTGATTCCGGAAATGCATATCAACGGTATCCCAGCTATCACATTCCGCACTTTGCAATATACTCCGCAGGTATATGTAAAGAATGAACATAAGGATCATATCGGCAATGAAGGTTTCAATCACAGTTCAACACCTTGGCTAGATCACAAGGATGCTGGCGAATCGATGTATATTTCTACGGAAAAGAACAAGGTGAACTACCAGCTAAATCCGAACATGGGTATTATGAACGATGATGTGGAAACTCCTTCGTTCGATTGCATTGAATCTAAGAACATCACCACGAAGGCTGCTAACATTATGAGTGGCGATGAGGCTCCGCTTGCCGTAACCGGCTATGACATCAAAGATGGTGTGATGGAAGTTACGTTCAAGAAGAACGAGAAGTGGTTGAACACTTTGTTGGGTACAACCGGTGATGCACATGCAGGAAATAAGGAAGAGAAATTCTACATGGCTTCTTTGAAAACGCCGATTGCAGAGGAAAATCTGACTGAAGCAGAAAAGACTGCCGGTGAAGATGTTTATGTAAACTCTGAATATAGCCGTATCGAAGAAATCATCGCTATACCTTATTTGGCTAACTCAAGAACTCAATTCGACAAAGCCATTTCCGGTACATTTGCTGATGAAACTCAGACGGATGAAGACGGTTCATTCTTCGTTCACTACCATGACTCTATCTGTTTGTACAACTCTGAGAATGATGAGTTGGTGGATGTGTATGCACCCTACAATGAGTTACTGGATTTGAGTAAGCTCGTTACGGTTTGTACAAGCGAAGAAGCTGATGACCACAGCGGCCATGCATGGTTGGAAAACTATGCAGACTACGGATTGGAATTCCGTTTTGCATTGGCAAGTGCTAAGTATCTGCAAGGTGACTTGAAGACGGACGAACAGGAATTCGGTAGGATTCTGAACGACCACTTCTTGAAATCAGAGGTTTATGATATTGACTTAGCAGATGACGAATTCTCAAAGACGTCTATCGGTCGTGAACCTATCGTTCGTGTATCGTTGGTAGATGCCAAGAATAACAACTTGGTAGCTCAACGTTACATCAAAGTACGTTGGACGGGTGAAAAGAGCCAGACTATTCCGGCTTATACATTCGATAATGACGTGGTTACTTGTCATGACATGTGGCAACAACTCTTCTCTCAAGGCATGAATGAAGCTGTTTACCATCAGATTAAATTTGATGGTGGTCAAAGCATCAGCAAGACTCAATTCCACAGCATTTATACGAAGATGGAAATTGCAGCATTGAGAAAAGATGGTCAAAAAGTTGATTTGTCTACACTGAATATCTCTACAGATCCGGCCGATTGGAATGAAGGTTCTGACAGAGCAGAAAAAGATGGCGGTGAACAAATCTTGAATAACTACGATTTGGTATTTGCTATGTTGCAAGATGCGGAAGACAACACTTCTTACAACTTGGTATGGGCGATGAATCCGAAGACTGTAGGTACGTTGAGTGCTAGCAACGGCTATGCATCTACTTATGAAATCGATGTAGTATATGTAGACGAAAGCGGTTTGAATGGTAACATCAATCAGACCTTTAAGCAGACTATCGTTGCTCCGACTCAGCAATTTGCTTACCAAGGTACTTACTGGGCTGATGGTAAGGGTGAAGGCGTATTCAATGTGAACCCGATTGTATTCAATACTAATAACGATGGATGGGTAGGTTCTGAACAACTCCACGTATATCCGGGTCTTTCTAACGGTTGCGAGCTGAAAGACTATAGCCACATTGAAGCAGATTTGGTTAACGGTTATATTTATGAACCGACGAAACAGAAACCGACCAACTTGGCACAATTCATCCAATATATCCGTAACTGTGCTGACGTGAAGTTCGTATTTGATAAGGATAAGTTCATCAACTATGATTATCTGACTGGTTACACTGTTAACAGTGATGCAACTGAGTTGTGGAAGGGTTCTGTTGGTACTGCTGTCGATAGTGATGTTACTCCGAATGACAATATTAATGAGTCTGATAGAGGCATCAAGGATTATGTACAGGACAACAATTTGGCTGCAACTATCAATAACTTCATGGGTGCTACAGCAACTTCGAACCAAGACTACTTGGAATGGGATTACAACGAAATCTTAGGTTCTGGTGTTGATGAATGTAAGGCAATCATCCGTTTGCACGAAAAAGATGAGTTGAACGGTACTGATGCTGCTAATGCATTAGTTGGCAAGAAAGTTCCTGTAAAACTGTTAGTAGCTTACAACGACTATAATGTAGTGCCAGTTCAAGAATTTGAAGTAATGTTTATCACTCCGTTGGATATCGATGGTACTATCAGTGACAACTTCGTTGATGCTATGGTAGACGGTAGCTTCTTGAGTGTAGCTGAAAACTTCACCTTCACTGACTGGAACGGTTACAAAGTAGCTCGTGTTAACGATCCGAATCCGGCAAGTGAGAAAGAACAATTCGCTCACCAATTGTATGACTACTATGCAGTGAACGAAGTAACCTTCTTGACTGACCAGACTACGACCAGCTTGGCATGGGATGCTGCTACGAACACTTACATCCATAAGGATGGTGTTACCAACGGTGTTCTTCCGACAGGACGTTCATTGAAACAAATGAATTGGGATGAATCTACTCCGAAGGCTACTGCAGTAGAAGTTCTTTCTGACCCGACTCACTTGGCATACTTCAATAACTCCGGTACTCCGGTTAACGTTGATTACGAACTGTTCATTGACGTAACTGTTAAGTACAAGTGGGGCAACTTGCCGAAGAATGACATTAAAGTTAAGGTTTCTAAGGCTGAAGGTATCCAATAATTGGAAGCAGATGTCTTGAAATAAATTCAATAAGAAGAGGGTGTCCCTTGTGGATACCCTCTTTTTAATTCATCTAAAAAACGATTTGTATGCAAAAAATTATTTCTTTTATTGGGGGGTGTATCTTCCTATCGGTACTCGTTTCGTGTGGAGGTTCCGGTACGAAGAAACAGGATTTCAGTGGCGTGTTTTTTACTGAATCGGGTATTCGCTTCGAATTGAAAACAGATTCTACTACGCTGATTCAATTTAAGGACAGTACTACTTACGAAGGTACATGGAGCATTTCGCATACCGAAGATAATCAAGAGTATGCCAACATTGAGTTTGGAGGATTTCCTAAATACTATTATTTAAAAGACAACAAGCTTTATTATAAAGAAAAAGATATGCTGGACGACCAATTTGCGACTCCTGTGGTATATGTCAATTAGTTGTATTTTTGCAAAAATCAGCCCAAATATTTGCTTATTTCGTAAATAAGTCTTTTCTTTGCATAATTTGTATAAAGAAGTATGCAATCACACGGGTATAAAATACTTTTGGTTCTATGGTAAATGCGTTTATCTTTCGGGATGAACGCATTTATTTTGAAAACAGATAACACTAATAAAAGATATAGCATGAGAAGCAATTTGAAGAAAGTATTGGTCTTGGGCTCGGGTGCGCTCAAGATCGGGCAGGCCGGAGAATTCGATTACTCCGGGTCGCAGGCGTTGAAGGCGTTGCGCGAAGAAGGTATCAGTTCGGTATTGGTGAATCCCAATATTGCTACAATTCAGACTTCGGAAGGTATTGCCGATAAGGTTTATTTCCTGCCGGTGACACCTTATTTTGTGGAAGAGATTATTAAGAAAGAGCGTCCTGATGGCATCTTACTGGCTTTTGGAGGGCAGACTGCCTTGAATTGCGGTACAGAGCTTTATCAGAAGGGGATTCTGCAGGCTAATGGTGTGCAAGTGCTGGGTACGTCAGTGGAGGCCATCATGAATACGGAGGATCGCGATCTCTTTGTGAAGAAGCTGGATGAGATTCCGATGAAGACGCCTAAAAGCCATGCTGTGGAGACAATGGCCGAAGCTTTGAAGGCGGCTCATGACATTGGTTATCCCGTTATGGTTCGTTCGGCCTATGCATTAGGTGGGCAGGGTAGCGGAATCTGTCCCGATGAAGAGACTTTCTTGAAGTTGGCCGAGAGTGCTTTTACTTTCTCCAACCAGATTTTGGTGGAAGAATCGCTCAAGGGTTGGAAGGAGATTGAGTTTGAGGTGATTCGCGATGCCAATGACCATTGTTTCACTGTGGCTTCGATGGAAAATTTCGACCCACTGGGCATCCATACGGGGGAAAGTATTGTTGTGGCTCCCACGTGCTCGCTGAGTGGCGAGCAAGTCGAGACTTTGCAGGCGCTTTCGCGAAAGTGTGTCCGCCATTTGAATATCGTGGGCGAGTGCAATATCCAATATGCTTTTAATGCAGAGACAAACGATTATCGGGTGATTGAGGTTAATGCCCGTTTGAGCCGTTCGTCGGCTTTGGCTTCTAAGGCGACGGGCTATCCGTTGGCCTTTGTGGCTGCTAAGATTGCTTTGGGCTATGCATTGGATGAGATTGGTGAAATGGGTACTCCGAATTCGGCATACGTGGCTCCTCAGCTGGATTATTTGATTTGTAAGATTCCCCGGTGGGACTTGACGAAGTTTGTAGGAGTGAGCCGCGAGATAGGTTCTAGCATGAAGTCGGTGGGTGAAATTATGTCCATCGGCCGGTCGTTCGAAGAGATTATCCAAAAAGGCCTTCGCATGATAGGGCAGGGTATGCATGGCTTTGTAGGCAATGAGGGTACGCACTTTGATGACCTCGACCATGAATTGTCCCATCCGACAGACTTGCGTATCTTTGCCATTGCCCAGGCTTTGGAAGAAGGATATACCATTGACCGCATTTATGAGCTGACCAAGATTGACCCTTGGTTCTTGGAGCGGTTGAAGCATATCGTGGATTACAAGCACGTGCTTTCTCAATATAATAAGGTGGAAGATATTCCTGCCGATGTGTTGCGTCAGGCCAAAGTGTTGGGCTTCTCCGATTTTCAGATAGCCCGTTTTGTCCTCAATCCGTCGGGTAACATGGAGAAGGAAAACTTGCAGATACGCGCACTTCGTAAGAAGTTGGGTATTTTGCCGGCCGTAAAACGTATCAATACTGTGGCCAGCGAGCATCCCGAGTTGACCAATTATCTCTATATGACGTATGGGACGGAAGGATATGATGTGAATTATTATAAGAATGAGAAGTCGGTGGTGGTACTTGGTTCGGGTGCTTACCGCATCGGTTCGAGTGTCGAGTTCGACTGGTGTTCGGTGAATGCTATCCAGACTGCCCGTAAGTTGGGATATAAGTCCATCATGATTAACTATAATCCGGAGACTGTTTCGACGGATTATGATATGTGCGACCGTTTGTATTTTGATGAATTGTCCTTTGAACGTGTGCTCGATGTCATTGACTTGGAGCAGCCACGCGGAGTCATTGTATCGGTAGGTGGGCAGATCCCGAACAATCTGGCTATGAAGCTTTATCGCCAGTCAGTGCCGGTATTGGGTACGTCCCCCGTCTCTATCGACCGCGCTGAAAACCGCAACAAATTCTCGCACATGCTTGACCAGCTGGGTATTGACCAACCCGCTTGGCAGGAACTGACCAGCTTGGACGATGTGAAAGGTTTTGTGAAGAAAGTAGGCTATCCGGTATTGGTACGTCCGTCGTATGTGCTTTCGGGTGCGGCAATGAATGTATGTTACGATGAAGATGAGTTGGAAGAGTTCCTGAAGATGGCCGCCGAGGTATCTAAGGAATATCCTGTCGTCGTATCGCAATTCTTGCAAAACACCAAAGAAATCGAGTTCGATGCCGTGGCTCAGAATGGTGAAATTGTGGAGTATGCCATTTCCGAACACATCGAGTTTGCCGGTGTACACTCCGGTGATGCCACCTTGGTGTTCCCTGCACAGAAGATTTATTTTGCCACGGCACGTCGCATCAAGAAAATCAGTCGTCAGATTGCGAAAGAGTTGAATATCTCCGGACCGTTTAATATTCAGTTCCTGGCCCGAAACAACGAGGTGAAGGTTATCGAATGTAATCTTCGTGCTTCGCGTAGCTTTCCGTTTGTCAGTAAGGTATTGAAGCGTAATTTCATTGAAACGGCTACCCGTATCATGCTCGATGCTCCTTATACCCGGCCCGACAAGTCGGCTTACGACATTGATTGGATTGGTGTCAAGGCCAGCCAGTTCTCTTTCTCACGCTTGCATAAGGCCGATCCGGTTTTGGGTGTCGACATGTCGTCTACCGGTGAAGTCGGTTGTTTAGGTGACGATTTCGATGAAGCTTTACTCAATGCCATGATTGCGGTAGGTTTTACCGTGCCCGATAAGGAGAAAGGTGTAATGCTGTCATCGGGTGCTATGAAGTCGAAAGTAGATTTGCTCGATGCGAGCCGCATCCTTTATGCGAAAGGATATAAGATTTATGCCACGGCAGGTACGGCAGCCTTCCTTAATGCGCATGGGGTGGATACGGTACCTGTTTTCTGGCCCGATGAACGTCCTGATGCGGAAAACAATGTCATGAAGATGATCTCCGAGCATAAGTTTGACCTGATTGTCAATATTCCGAAGAATCATACGAAGCGCGAGCTGACCAACGGATATCGGATACGTCGGGGAGCTATTGATCATAATATCCCGCTGATTACCAATGCACGGCTGGCCAGTGCCTTCATTGAGGCTTTTTGTGACATGAAGTTGGAGGACATTCAGATTAAGAGTTGGCAAGAATATAAATAATGGCTTGTGTAGGCCGTATATAATATGGCGTAGTCAAAAAGAGTCTGTATGTTGCAAATGTATTGCAGGATGTTACAAAACAGCAACAAAATACTCCATAAGGAGCCTGAATGAAAGACTCTGCTTGACATAAATCAAAAAAGAACGGGTCGGGAAGTATTTTCTTCTCGATCCGTTTTTATGTTATAAAACATATTTCTATCTTTGCATCGGTAAAAAGATTAAGACCTAACGTTAGGACAAGTTCAATAAGTATTAGATAAAAGGTAATTGAGAGATTAGTTTTTAGGATTAACAATTTTAATTTAGGTATTATGAAACGTTTAGGATTAACATTTGTGGCAGTATTCTGCCTGATGGCTGCGATTTTTGCAGCAGGTAATCAACCCGTTGTTGAGTCTGCGAAGTGGAGTGGCAACATCAATGTGTCTAAATTGAGCCAATATCTGAAGCTGGACAACAAACAACGTGAAGAAGTGACAAACATCTGCGAGTTCTTTGATGAACAAATGGCACGTGCAACCCGATCGAAGAAAAATCGCGATAAGATGGTACGTAACGCTGTTTATGGTAATTTGAAACTGATGAAAAAAACGTTGAGTGAAAAACAGTATGGTGAATATGCCAAAGTGCTGAATATGACTTTACGCAACAAAGGCATTGAAGTGAAGTAAATAAAGCACACGCATCATAGATAAATAAAGGCGCAGGGATTGTATCTCTTGCGCCTTTATTGTGTGGTCGGTTTTTCGGCTCAGTAGATTTTTAGTGGGGATAGGCATATAGGTTTGCGATACGGAATAAGAAAAACTTCTTGTCTGCAACCCCTCTGAGGTTTGCTCTGAAGAGTTTGATTTTAGCGTTGAAAGACTCAGCCATCGCATTGGACGCACGGTTGTTGTAGAAGTTCAGGATCTCATCATAATGCTCATGGAAGGTAGCGGCTATGACGTTAAATGAATGAAATC
>CALUOT010000095.1 GCA_944322355.1 uncultured Bacteroides sp.
TCTAAAATTGCCTATAACAAATTGAATTTCAATAATTTCAAAGAACTTCTATGATTTTTTAGTGGACACTAATGTAAATTTATACAAATTGCATAATGCTACCAATATAAACAATGGACGTTCCGTCCTAACACCTAGCGAAGATTATGCTATAATAAAAAAGCAAATAGCTCAATTAAAAATACATAATGACGATAAAATATTTATTCATGTAGCTAGATGTAGCAAAGAGAAAAACCAAGAACTGCTAATTAATGTTTTTAACAAGTTTATAGACAATGGGGAGCACGCGATTCTCATTCTTATTGGGGCTTCTTATGATGCGCCAGAACATAAGTATCTACTTAACAAAGCACACAAAGGGATTTATTGGTTAGGAACAAAAAACAATGTATGTGATTACTTATTTTGTTCTGATTTCTTTATTTTATCTTCTTTATGGGAAGGATTGCCTATCTCACTATTAGAAGCAATTTCAGTAGGAGTCATTCCTATATGCACCCCAGCAGGAGGAATACCAGATGTGATTATAAACCAGAAAATTGGATTTGTTTCAAAAGATTTTAATCAGAACAGTTTTTATGCCACGATAGAAGAAGCTTATAACAAATATGCTAATTTCAACCGAAATCATCTAAAAGCATATTTCAAAGAAAGATTTTCAATGCAAACATGTGCGAATCAATATTCCGAAACATTTAAACAAAAATTACAACAAATATCCTAATATGATATGAAAACCCTATTTATAGAATTATGTAATTTTCAAGACTACCCCTTAGGTGGACACTTATCATTTGCTTTACATCTAACACAAGCCATGGAAGGGAATATAGATCTTGTAGGCATCACAACAGATCCGGCTGAAAAAGTAGGAAAATGGACCACAAAAACAATACACAGATTTAATTACCGTATATATAATGTGGCATATATAAAAAAACATTCATTCAAAAAGCCAATAATTCCAACCAGAATAACAGACTTTTGCTCCTTAAAAAAACAAATAAACAAACTGAAATTAAACACCTATGATTTAATCATTGTACAAACCCCAGAAGTGCTCTTTACATTACCAGTAAAAGTACTCTATAAAGTTTGCCTCATAATGCCTGGAGTGGAGAATCCATTAAGTATATCCAGATATAAAATAGCTCGTCATTTTCAGCAAATCTACGATAACTTCTTTTTCAAATATGCAGCAAAAACACGTTATATATTAGCGGCAGCAGATAAATGTTCCATTCAGAAATTTATCGAACGAAGCAAAGAAAAGCTAAAACCTAACAATATATATCAATTTCCAACTCGCTACGACGCAGATATATTCCATACCAAAGATCGCTCATCATTACGTAAACAATACAATATTCCAGACACAGAAATCTCTATTGTTATTACCGGGCGATTGAATTGGTTCAAAGGATGGAAGTTTATAATAGATGCTTTTCTCCTCTTTAATAAAGAAAAAACAAATGCTCATTTATACTTTATCGGTGACGGTGAAGACCGAGAGAACATAGAAGCATACATCCAAGAAAAAACTTGCCAAAATCAAATCACTTTATTAGGAAGACAAAGTCTTAACTTTATTGCAGATTACTTAAATTTAGCAGACTTATATGTGATGGGTTCTTATAAAGAAGGATGGTCAACATCCTTAGTTGAGGCTGTTGCATCAGCTGTACCATGTGTCGTGACAAATTTCAGTAGCGCAAAAGATATGATAGAAAATGGATTTAACGGATTCGTTGTAGAAGAAAGAGATGAACAATTATTTGCTACAAAGATGAAAGAAGCACTTCTTTTGGAAAAAGCGAATATTATGAAAAAAGCAAAATGGTGTGAACAATATTCTGTACAAAATATGCGCCAACAAATAGAAAAAATAACAAATAATATGTATTAATATTTCCAACATATTCTTCCAAACTATGAAATCTAAAATTTTATTCATCATGCACATGCCCCCACCAGTTCATGGCGCCGCCATGATGGGAAAATATATTCATGATAGTCAAGTAATAAATGAAGCAATTGACTGTCATTATATCAACTTGACATTGGCCAAAGATTTACAAGATATTGGAAAGGGAGGAATCCGTAAGTTAGGAGATTTTTTGCAATTACTTCATCATATACGCAAAGAGACGAAACGAATAAAGCCCAACTTAGTTTATGTAACCCCAAACGCTTGCGGAAGAGCTTTTTATAAAGATTGGGTAGTGGTGATGATGTTAAAGGCCATGAAGCAAAAGGTAATAATACACTATCATAACAAAGGGGTAGCTACCCGACAAGACAGATTCTTAGATGACTTTTTATACAAAAGTTTTTTCAAAGAGATAAAAATCATTTTATTGGCAGATGTTCTTTATGAAGACATCAAGAAATATGTCTCCCAAGAGAATATTTTTATATGCCCGAACGGAATACCGGAAAGCACTGGATATAATAGGAACCATATTACCAACGAAGTTCCTCACATATTATTTCTATCAAACATGATAGCCAGTAAAGGGGTATGGGAATTAGTGGAAGCGTGTCGGATCTTAAAAGAGAAAGGTATGACATTCCAATGTGATTTCGTAGGGAAATGGAGTGACATCACGGAACAGAACTTCAACGCCATTATTCATGAGAAGAGGCTTGAAGATTGTGTAAAGGCATACGGAGCTAAATATGGAGAGGAAAAAGAAAAATGTTTTGACCATACCGATATATTTGTTTTTCCCACCTATTATAATAATGAATGTTTCCCCATAGTATTGCTGGAAGCTATGCAACACGGTTTACCTTGTATCAGCACTACGGAAGGCGGCATTCCTGACATTATAGACAATGGCAAAACCGGATTTATCGTGGAAAAGCATAATGCAACCCAACTGGCTGATAAAATCGCTTGGCTAATAAGCCATCCCAAACAAAGTAAAGAAATGGGGGAAAACGGATATAGAAAATATCAAAAAGAATTCACACTATCTGTTTTTGAGAACCACATAAAAAAGATTCTGATGGAATACGTACAATAAAAATTTTACAAATATATCAAGCATTTAAAGTTTGATATTTGTAAGCAACAATCACTCGCACTCCGTGAACCTACTTGTGTTGTACTTCAATATATGAAGCATGGCATCTGTAATAGATGAGAAGGTGGGGCATAAAATAGAACTGACTAACCCCGAACAATCGACACAGGACTTTGCCGAAGCCTTGAATCGTTTTGAAAAGAGCCGGGACTTATTAAAAGAAATGTCCTCGAACTGCAAAGACAGACAAAAGGAGCTTTCCTGGGAAAGTAAAGCCCAACAAATGGTCAATTTATACAAAAGGATTCTACAGAAATGAAACAAAGAGATATAAGCATTGACATCCTAAAATTCTTCGCTGCACTCATTATTACGAATTCACACATGGAATTGCTCTATGGCGATTACAAAGTATTACCGTACTGAATAAAGAAAGCATTGTTTTCTTTTGCCTTTCCCCAAATAAATTCGTTTCTTTGTAGGGTGATTTAATAGGAGGAACATACGATGAAAGCATCTGAACCAGTAACCGCTTATAATACGCCTTCTCTTCAGGGGTTGAAGGACAAGCTGATGACGTCCATTGACCCTACGAACGATGAGCAGAAACTACAGGAATGCTTGTATTTATTGCATTCCGATGAAATACCGTGCGTCTTTACCGATGAAGAGTTTGGAGAAGAATTGCGGCTTTCGGAAGTAAGTGGAATAGCCTCTGAGGAAGAGATGGAAAAGATGTTTACAAAGTGGGAGCATGCATGATGCACAAAAGAAGTGTAACGGAGATTCTTTTAGAAGTTTTGGAATATAAAAACACTTACGAAAATAGCCACAATGTTTCTCTCTTTGACTGAAACATGTTATCTTTGCCATGAATAGCAATCTAAATTAAGGAATGATGCGTTTACAGACTAAAGAATTAGATATTATACGGCAAGTAGCAAAAGAAATTTACGGGAGTAACGTAAAGGTATATTTGTTTGGCTCACGTACAGATGACTCTAAACGGGGAGGAGATATTGATTTGTTAGTTCGTACGCCTCAACAAAAAAAAGGAGTATTGTCACGTATCCGGATGATAGCCAGGCTGAAAGAACTTTTAGGGGATCAAAAAATAGATGTTATCAGCGATTATGAACAATCCACTGTTGCGGAAGAAGCATTAAAACAAGGCATTTTATTGACATGAACAAGACAAAAAATGAAATAAAGGAACGTTTGCTGCGAGAATTCACGATATGTGACCGTCATACATGGCGCATAAAGGAAGCTTTGAATGAATTGTCGGAGCTATTCCCACTCCAGCCGGATATTTATGCAAACCTAAGTAGTGAAAAAGTGCGTTGTATAGACCAGTTTATTTTCCGGTTCTCCAAATTACAGGATGCAATGGGGGCAAAGATGTTCAGGTATATTCTGATACTTTGGGATGAGGATATAGAGTCTTTACCTATGCGGGACATTCTAAACCGTTTGGAACGTTATCTAATTATTCCATCTGCCTCTGAATGGCTTTATATCCGTGAATTGAGAAATGAAATCGCACATGATTATCCTATAGACGAGAAAGATACGATAACTGTATTGAATGAACTCATTACGAAAACAGACGTGCTTTTAACTATTTACGCACGACTGAAGGAACGTGCTCTCTTAGAGAGCCTGTAAAAAACAAAATGACAGGAACAAACTAAATATACCCATTCTGCATGGATATATTCTTGTACTGAAATTAAAAAAGCTACCTACATATTAAAGAAATAACCACAGTGCTGCTCACGGTACCTGACCGATGAGAGAGCACTTCGTATGGCCTTAACCGACCAACCTACCACACTATCCATTTAATTACAACAATATGTTATCACTCAAAAATCTCCGGCTTCTGGGAAAGAAGTCGGACTTGGCGGCATTGCCTGAAGGCAAGTTGCTAATCAACACCATCAACGCTTATTCGTATAACATGGCGCAAGAGAATACGCGCTTTGCCGAGGCTTTGAAGCAGGGGGATGTGCTGATACCGGACGGTATGAGTATCGTGAAAGCCTGCCGATGGCTCCAAGCTTCCTCGCAACCCCAAGAACGGATAGCGGGATGGGACCTGTTTGCTTTTGAAATGGATAAACTGAACCGGACCGGCGGAACGTGTTTCTTCTTGGGAAGCAGCCCGCAGGTACTGGCACGCATCGAACAACGGGCAGCCGTGGACTATCCGCACATCCGGGTAGTGACCTACAGTCCACCTTACAAACCCCAGTTCACTGCGGAAGAGAACCAAGCCATGATAGCTGCCATCGACCAGGCTCAACCGGATTTGCTGTGGATAGGCATGACAGCTCCCAAACAGGAGATATGGGCCTACACCCACTGGAAGGAACTGCCAATCAACTGCCATGCGGGTACCATCGGTGCCGTGTTCGACTTCTATGCCGGCACCATGCAACGGGCTCCCCAGGCTTGGCAGGACAGCGGCTTTGAATGGTTGTATCGCCTGTGGAAGGAACCGCGCCGCCTATGGAAACGTTACCTTATCGGCAATGCCCGCTTCCTGTGGCTGATGGCGAAGGAAAAAATGAATTAACCCTCACTGAATATGGACAGATTAGATTATAAACGAAGGGACGACGCTCTGACCAAAATGCTGGTCATGGTAGGCGACCTGGTGCTTTGCAACCTGCTGTTCTACCTGACCTGCCACTACGGAAAAGTGACCGGGAACTCTACCGTACTGCAATCGCACCTGCTGATTTCGGCAGTTTACTTCTGCTGTACGGTGAAAGGAGGTATCATCCTGCACATCAAAAAGGTGAACAACTGGCAAATCGTGGCCAAGGTGCTGCGTAATGTGTTCTACTTTTCAGTAATCGCGACTTGCCTGCTGTACTGGGGAGGCTTTGCCATGCCTGTCCGGGAACTATACGGGATTTTCCTGCTGGTATTAATGGGAGTACTTCTCGCCTTCCGGCTAGGAGTGCGCTATTGCATCAAAATGTACTGGAAGAAGATGAGAAGCCTGAACGGCGTGGTCTTCGTGGGAAGTACGGAAAACAATGTCGCCCTCTATCATGAACTGGTGGATGACCCTTCCATCGGGTACCGGGCTTGCGGTTACTTCGACTTTGCACCGAACTCAAACTTTCCGCAGGAATGTCCTTACCTGGGCATGCCTTCGGATGCCATCCCTTACCTGGAACAGCACAAGGAGGTGCGCAACTTGTATTGCTGCCTGACTTCCAACCAAAAGCATGAAATCCTGCCCATCATCAAGTATTGCGAAAATCACCTGGTGCGTTTCTACAGTGTACCGAATGTGCGTAACTACCTCTATCATAAGATGCACTTCAGCATGATAGGCAGTGTGCCTTGCCTGGGATTGCACGAAGAACCGCTGAGCTGGATCGAGAACCGGCTGGTGAAGCGGGCGTTCGACATCGTATTCTCCCTGCTCTTCCTCTGCACTCTGTTCCCGCCCATCCTGCTGATTGTCACGATCATTACCAAAACCACCATGCCGGGACCGGTATTCTTCCGGCAGAAACGAAACGGACTTAATGGCAAGGAATTCTACTGCCTGAAGTTCCGAAGCATGAAAGTGAATGCGGAAGCAGACCAGGTGCAAGCCACCCGGAACGACCCCAGAAAGACGAAGTGGGGCGACATCATGCGCAGGACAAACATTGACGAATTGCCCCAGTTCATTAATGTGCTCCTGGGAGACATGAGTGTCGTGGGACCGCGTCCGCACATGGTGAAACACACCGAAGAATATTCGCAACTGATAGACAAATACATGGTGCGGCACTTCATCAAGCCGGGCATCACGGGATGGAGTCAAATCAACGGTTTCCGAGGAGAAACCAAGGAACTGGAGCAGATGGAAGGACGCATCCGGGGAGACATCTGGTACATCGAGCACTGGAGCTTCTGGCTGGATCTATACATTATCTATAAGACCGTCGCCAACTGCACGGGGAGAAGAATGCGTATTAAAAAGAATATATCACTAAAAACAAATAGTTATAAGTATGCTAAAAAAAGCATTGATTACAGGCATTACGGGTCAAGACGGCTCGTTCCTGGCCGAGTTCTTATTGGAGAAAGGGTATGACGTACACGGCACCATTCGCCGCTCGTCCGTAGATTACCGCGAACGAATCGCCCACTTGGAAGGACATCCGAACTTCCACCTGCACTATGCAGATTTGGGTGACTCCATGAGCATCCTGCAAGTGGTGAAGAAGGTTAGGCCCGATGAGATTTACAACTTAGCCGCTCAGAGCCATGTGCAGGTATCGTTTGACTCGCCGGAGTTTACAGCCGATGTGGATGCGACGGGTGTACTCCGTATCCTCGAAGCCGTACGCCAATGTGACCTGACAGATACGTGCCGCATCTACCAGGCTTCCACTTCAGAGCTTTACGGTAAGGTAGAACAAGTGCCGCAAGACGAGCATACACCTTTTCACCCTTACAGTCCGTATGCCGTGGCCAAACTTTATGGTTACTGGATTGTGAAGGAATATCGCGAAGCGTATGACATGTTCTGCTGCTCGGGCATCCTGTTCAACCATGAATCGGAACGAAGAGGAGAAACGTTCGTGACCCGGAAGATTACCCTGGCTGCTGCCCGTATCGCCCAAGGCAAACAGGACAAACTGTATCTGGGCAACCTGTCCAGCCTACGCGACTGGGGCTATGCCAAGGACTACGTAGAATGCATGTGGCTCATCCTGCAAAACGACAAACCGGAAGACTTCGTAATTGCTACGGGTGAACAACATTCGGTGCGTGAGTTCTGCCAGTTGGCTTTCCGCTATGCAGGCATCGAACTGCGTTTTGAAGGGGAAGGAGAAAATGAAAAGGGCATTGATGTAAAGACCGGGAAAGTGCTTGTAGAAGTATCGCCCGACTTTTATCGTCCGACCGATGTGGTGAACCTTTGGGGAAATCCTGCCAAG
Organism: uncultured Bacteroides sp.; assembly: GCA_944322355.1. Lineage (GTDB taxonomy): Bacteria > Bacteroidota > Bacteroidia > Bacteroidales > Bacteroidaceae > Bacteroides. The sequence continues at coordinate 7,991 of CALUOT010000095.1, forward strand.
GCCAAACGCGAACTGGGATGGAACCCGCAGAAGACCACGTTTGAGCAGCTGGTGAAGCTGATGGTAGAGGCAGACATGGCCAAGGTGGCTGTGGAACGGGCCGGAGAGCGAGTGCGGACCAACCTGGAAGAGTATCTGGAGAAGGGAATCGTAAAATAAATTAAGAATGAAGAATGATGAATGAAGAATTAACCATTCACCATTAATCATTGACCATTAATCATTAACCATTAACTACTAATCATTATCAACGTGGAAAAGCAATCAAAAATATATGTGGCAGGACACCGGGGTATGGTGGGATCTGCCATCGTGCGGGAACTGGAAAGACAGGGATATACGAATATCCTGACCCGCACCCATCAGGAACTGGACTTGACCAGGCAAGAGGCGGTGGAACGTTTCTTTGCCGAAGAGAAACCGGAGTATGTGTTTCTGGCTGCGGCCAAGGTGGGAGGAATCGTAGCCAACCAGTCGGCACTGGCTGACTTTATGTATGAAAACATGATACTGGAAATGAACGTCATTCATGCAGCCTGGAAAAACGGGTGCAAGAAACTGGAATTCCTCGGTTCGTCGTGCATCTATCCGCGCCTGGCACCGCAACCGATGAAAGAAAGCTGCCTGCTGACTTCGGAGTTAGAAAAGACCAATGAGGCCTATGCACTGGCCAAGATTTCGGGATTGAAGTATTGTGAGTTCCTGAACAGACAGTATGGAACGGACTACATCAGTGTGATGCCGACCAACCTGTACGGGCCGAACGAC
>CALUOT010000096.1 GCA_944322355.1 uncultured Bacteroides sp.
AGATTCAATCTTTCGCTTATTGAGCAAGTCTTCTATATTTATAGGTAGTGCCATGGCATCTAATTTTTATTTATCATGTGTAAAACGCATATTTAATTTGTCTGATTGTTATTGATAGGGTTGAGTTTGTCAAAATCCCATCTTGCAACATTTTCTTCAATGTATTGGGCAATACGGTTCATTTCTTCTTGGTTTCTAATGATGCGATCATGAAAACGAGGTTGCCATTCAAATGGTATGTTGTTTTGACGCGAGAATTTGGTTACGCCTATTTTAAAACCACGAATAACCGAAGCCAAATTTTTGGATTGCGGTCCAAAATTGTTTTGCTGCCGTTGGTGTTGGTTTCGTTGTGATTCATGGTTGTGTAGAGACGCAAAATTTTGCGTCTCTACGTCGTTTTGGTCATTTCTGCCTGTCCCATTTCCATCCGTATGGATAATCACAATCAAATGGATATGATTGGGCATAACGACAAACAGCGGAACATCCACATGTGGAAAATGTACCGAAATGTTTTGCGCACATTCTTGCGCACATATGCCGACTGGTGACAACAACATTTGTCCGTTTGAAATTTCGCCAAAATCATGGGTACGCTCAGCTGTACATATTGTTACAAAATAGGCACCGCCTTTATAATCATGCCATGCAACTCGTGTCGTTGGTATTCGGTATTTATTTTGAAATCTATCCATTTGTTCTTGTTCAATTATCATGTCATTGTTGGTCCCCACGTTGTAGAGACGCAAAATTTTGCGTCTCTACCATGTTTCCTTGCCCCATCTTCGCTAAAAGCAAAGACTGTAATTCTTGTAATTTCTTATTTTCTTGTCGCTTTTGTTCAATAAAACATTTTATTGGTCTACAACTCTTAGAATATGTTTTTAAGGTATCGTTATCAGGGATGATAATTTTCAAAGGACGCACCATGGAACAATACAATCGAGTTTGGTCGATACTCTTTCAACACTTTGTTGGCCCAACGACGGAATTCAACACCATTTTTAGATTTCACACGATAACCCACGGATATAATTACATCCAGATTATAAAAACTCACATCATGTGTCTGTTTTTTCCCTGCCATAGCCCCGTGTTGAGTAGTTGTCGCAAATTTTGCGACAACCATTTCACCTGCTAATTCTTCACGAATAGCATTGTCGATATGCTTCCGAATAGTTTTAGAATCCCTTCCAAATAATTCTGCCATTTGGTTTACATTCAACCACACAGTTTCCCTATCTATTTTAACATCCAATTGTGTTTCCCCATCAGCAGAACGATAGATTACAATTCTATTTTCCAATGCCATAACTCAACTTCTTAAACAAGCTCAATAACTCCTTTTTGCTTTTCTTCTCCAGACAGAATAGTTCTTACATTGCACTTCACTGTTGCTTCATCTTTAACTTAAGTAGAAAACGTTTTAGGTGTCATAGAGCAAATACTTATTTTTCTCGACTAATTGTTTTTAGCCATATTCTTATATGTCTTACCATTATAAACCAATCTTCTCGCATCCACATTCAATATGGGCTACTATCTTCATCAGCATCTTACAAGTATGCGACAATAGATTAACGCTATCTGCAAAGATAATGATTTATCTTAAGAACTCGTAAAAAGTGAGTATAATCTTCGCCTGTAACTGCATTTCTGTGTTTTGCTCTTTATGGAGATTGCATCAATCACTCACTTATTCCTCTTATCTTCCTTATTCTCAGCGGAATTTAGCCTTCATTTTATTATTCCTTTTTATGCTGCAAATAATAGATAGTCTTTTGCTGTTCTATTTCCCTGCGCAATTCTTCGTCAGTAGGCAGATAAAGTTTATATTTTGTGGCAAAAAGCTGTTCATTGCCTTTCAGAATGGAATAGCGGGCAATGTCTTCATTTCATTTTCGACCAAGTCTTTGTGTTGCGATTGCAAGAGCCGGAAATAATACTGCGAAGAGATATTCCGTTGCAGCGTGCGTACACTCCACATCTCTTTAGCTGCTTCAATGGCATACCACTCGCGAGCCTCGTTGTTGTGTACTTGTAATAAAGTCCGGTAATGCGTCCATGTGAGCAATACGGATTTTCCACTCACTGCGTGGAAAATCTGAAGAAAGTATTTGTAAAATTGCACAAATTGATACAGATTGGTTTTGGTAAAACCTGTTTAATTGATTTGGCCATTATAAGTGCGTGGGCTCACGAATATATATTCGTGGGCCGATGAACTTATATTCGTAGGCCAATGAATATATAAGAAATTTTGTCAGCTTACTCCTGACTTTTTGGCAGTATTCTTCTACCTCCCTAATTACCTATAAGTAGTCGAGTACTTAGATATAGACCAGCTATAAAAAAAGCCTTGCAACAGATATCCATTGCAAAGCTTTCTTTCTATTTTAATAGACTCATTCTATCAGTATAAAGGGGCTTCGAATCACCAGCCTTCCGCTTCAACCGTCCAATTTATCTCCAGTGGATTATGCTGCATCCGCCATACCAGTGGAAGAGAAGGATTGTCGAGAATCCACATTTCAGCACCTTCCTGCTTGTCCCGTACGTGCAACAAGGCAAACCCTCCGGCTCGTTCGTCATTATCCAACCACTCATATTCGGTATGGTTGTAAGTAAACGAGTGACGGGCTTTCAAGCTCCGGTAAGCAGTTTGTGAAAGAAAATAGGCCGTCTGACTATCGGGCAGAATCACGTGACGTTTATCTTCCGGCATCAGGGAACTCAGAATCTGAGCATTGATAACGGCCTGGGGCGTCACGGTAAAAGAACCTTTCTGCCAATGCAAGTTCCGAAGGATACGCCAGTTCAGCACGATGGAATCCTGCTTGGGCGTAAAAGTCATTTCATATTTACGAGTCTGTCCATGTAGCTTAAAGACAAACAGCAGGGTATCGGGCAAGGTGTTTTGCGCAACTGTCCCTAAAGAGAAAGCCACACAAAGAGCAAACGTAAGCAATAATTTTGTCTTCATATATTTCTTTTCTATTTTCAATTTTCAAACAGTTCTTTTCCCCATTCGCTGGGCTCTTTCCCCATCTTCAACACCAGCGTTCCGCCGGCCATGAGGTCTTTATGACGCAAAGCGGAATATGGATAATCTTTTCCATTGAGGGTCGCGCTCTGTATGTAGCGGTTGCTTTCGGACAAATCCTCGGTCACTATACGGAAATCGCGTCCATTATCCAGATGCAACGTCGCCGAGCGCAGCAAGGGAGTATTAATCAAGTAATAATCCTGCCCGGCATTGGGATAGAAGCCCATCATGTGGAAAGCGAGCCAAGAAGACATGGCACCCGAATCGTCATTACCGGGCAACCCTACAGGACCATCGTTATAACTTGCTTCCAGAATGGCATGAATACGATCGCTGCTCCGCCAAGGCTTTCCTATCCAATGGTAAAGACATGGGGTGAGGAACGAAGGTTCGTTATTTACATTATAATATCCACGCAGGAAGAACGTGTCCAGCCGTTGTTCGAAAGCTTGTGCTCCTCCACACTTCTCGATCAGTCCCGGCACATCGTGCGGAATGCTCAACGAATATTCCCACGAAGAAGCTTCATAGAAGAACATGCTCCACCAAGGCGTATACCAAGGCCCCTCGAAAGTCATGGGCGTGTATTCATACTTCGGTTGCATCACCTTGCTATGTCCATAAGGCAGGCTATCGAGCCATTGGCCGGCAGCATCACGTGGCAAGATGAAACCACGTGCTCCGCTATGTTCGTAATCATCGCGCCAGAGATTCTTCCAATTGGAACTTTGCTTCAAGTATTGTTGATAAAGGTCATCGTATCCCAATCCACGAGCCACCTGCGCAATGGCATAGTCGCAATAACTATACTCCACCGTACGATTTCCTGCCCGGTCAATTCCCCAAGGCACGTATCCCAACTCCAAGTATTCGCGCAGTCCGCCACGTCCTTCGGCTTCGTGTCTGTCTCCCGGATCTACGGTGGCATCTTTCAGCATGGCTTTCAAGCCTTCTTCATAATCAATGCCCTTCAAACCTTTCACGAACGCATCGGCAATGACAATTTCCGCATTCGAACCTCCCTGCGTACGTCCATTGCAATTGCCACTACGGGCATCGGGCATGTAGCCGTCACGCCGATAGATGTTGATAAGGGAACGTACCATATCGGCTTCACGTTTCGGATCGATAAGCGTAATAAGTGGAGAAGAGGTACGATAAGTATCCCAAATGGCATAGAAATCATCGTAATAGGGTTCGGGATCGGTCCACAAAGGATTCTCCCCGGTCCGGTCCACCGGCATCAGCATAGTGTGATACAGCGCGGTGTAAAACATACGTTTATGAGCTTCAGTAGTCTTGGAGTCAAGCTCGATACGGGCAAACAGACTCTCCCATTGGGTCAGCAAGGCCTGGTGTACTTCCTCGAACGACCAATGGGGTATTTGGTTCTTCGCATTATCCTTAGCCTTCAAACAACTCAGGAAAGAAATTCCGACCTTCAATTGTACCACCCGATTATCTCCTTTGGCAAAACGCAACAAAGCTCCGGTCTTTTGTCCGGTGTCGAATTGCTCCTTCTCCTGCATAATGGTATTTCCTTTCCAAGTAGCTGTTTCCGAGAAAGGACGGTCGGTCTCGGCATAGAAATAAACGGTATAGGCTCGCCCATCGTTCCAACCACCCCGGATGCGAGTATATCCGCAAACCTCATGATCGGAAAGTATCTGTATCTCAGAGCCTACGAATTGTTGTGCCTCACGCCCGTCGGGCAAGGCTCCTTCGCCCAAGAAGAATCCGGCATCGATAGCTAACGATTGCAATGAATCCTGAGGATATGTAAAACGATAAAACGAAGCCCGCTCAGCAGTGGTAATCTCCGTACGGATACCATTTTCCTTGAAACGGGTATCGTAATAGCCCAATCGGATTTCTTCATATTCCCGATGAGCGACATGCTGAGTACGATCCATACCGTTTCCAAAAGGCATCACCAATACATTCCCATACTTAGGCCCACCTCCCGTACCACTGACATGCACTTGAGAAAAACCATCCACCCGCTCGGGCATGGGCAACCATCCGCTATTGGGCGAAGGCGTGCAGTCCGGTGAAGGTTTCACCATGCCATAAGGACAGGAAGGACCGATAAACACGCGTCCCAAACCTTCCGAACCGATACGCGGGTCGACATAGTGAGCCAACTCAATCTTCTGTTTCTCCCGAATCACTTGTCTCCATAATTCAGGACGATCCAAGTTCACCAAGTCCGGATTCAAGGCAAGGGCTTGCCTATATGCCTCAGCCCCATCGTTTTGCAAGGCAGCCATGATGCGTATGTCATGCTCCTGGCAATATTGCCGTAGCTCATCCGTAAGACAAGCCGGTTCTACCTCAATATAAGCCGGAGTACACATCGCCTGCCACTGTTTCAACTCATCTACGTTCTTGGCATTTACCTTAACTCTCATTTCAGGTGCCAAACGAACGAACTCCTTCAGCATCTCGGTATCGGCGAACCAAAAGAAGCTATGTTCCTGATAACCTTTCTCCCTGACGAGTTGTATAAGTTCGCGTACAGGCGTTCCCGGTTTTACATCAAAAAACACATTCGCCTTCCCTTTCAGTACATCCAGCATTTCACTGATACGAGGAATACGAGTTCCCTTAAAGGCCGGACCAAACCATCCTCCGGCATCCAGTTTATCTATCTCTTGGGACGTCCAGGCGTTGAGTTTGCCTCGTCCGGAACTTGTACGATCCAATGTTTCGTCGTGCAAATTATACAGGACACCATCCCGACTGACACGTACATCCACTTCAATCCAGGTGGCTCCTTCATTCAAGGCAGCCAATGCCGAAGCCACGGTGTTTTCCGGTGCCAGATGGTTGGCACCCCGATGAACAACTACTTCAATGTTTTTTCCATTCTTTCCAGTTGCCCATGCCGGTACTGTCAGAAACAGGCTGAGCAACACGATGAATAAAGTTTGGGTTCTTTGCATCATTGTCATTGTTTTAACCTTTACTACTATAAACTATGCAAATGTATGAAATTCTTTGGAGTAAACCCATGAAAAAAGAGAATACTTCCTTTCGGATATTTCCTATTTTTTTCCTACCGCCTTTCTGCGGTCTTTCATAATGGCCTCCTTATTATCCAATGCCCACTCTATCAATGCATTAATGTGCGGGAGAAGCGAATGAGTCCGAGGAGTCAACGCATACTCCACGCGCGGCGGTACTTCCGGATAAACCGTACGTGTCACATAGCCATCCTCTTCCAACGTACGGAGCGTGACAGTCAGCATCTTTTGCGAGATGTCCGGTATCTCCCGTTGTAACTCTTTAAAGCGTACTTTTTCTCTGGGCTCTTTATCCAATGTAAAAATAACCAATAACGACCATTTATCACTGATACGAGCCAAAATATTCCGTATCGGACAATCCGGATACATCACATCTTCAATGGTTGTTCTATCCATAATAGTTTGTTTTTCAAATTGCTCTACAAAGGTAAGCAAACTTCTTTTGAAGAGCAAAAAACTTTTTTTCAAAAAAATTTCATCGCATAAGTCGTTCATATCCAACAATAGTTACCCGAACGTAACCTACTGACTTCCAAGAACCTACTTGCACATTCAAAAGACTACCACTAATTTTGCAGCACAAAAGAGATAAAGACACTTTTAGTAACTAATATATTATAATTAAAGTATGTATATGAAAAATGTAGCCTTGATTGGAGCAAGCGGATTCGTAGGAACCGCTATCCTGAACGAACTGTTGATGAGAGGCCACCAAGTAACGGCCATTGTCCGCAACCCGGAAAAAATCAACGCAGAAAATCCCCATCTGCAGGCAGTAAAAGCGGATGTAGCAGACACGGAAACACTGGTAAAAATCTGCCAGGGTAAAGACGCCCTCATTAGTGCCTACAATCCTGGTTGGACAAACCCGAACATTTACGAAGAGACCTTGCACAACTATCCCTTGATTTTACAAGCAGCCAAGCAAGCTCAAGTGGGACGCTTGTTATGTGTAGGCGGTGCAGGAACGTTATTCTGCGCTCCGGGATTACGGGTAGTCGATTCGGGAGTTATCCCCGATGCCATTATGGGCGGCGTAAGATCACTCGGTGAATTTTACCTAAACACCCTGATGAATGAGAAAGACATCGACTGGGTATTCTTTTCACCGGCAGGAACTTTGGAACCGGGCGAACGTACCGGACAATTCCGTTTAGGAAAAGACGACCTGATTGTGGATGAAAACGGCAATAGCCATATTTCCGTAGAAGATTATGCCGTAGCCATGATAGACGAATTGGAAAATCCGGCTCATCACTACGAACGTTTTACCATCGGTTATTAATCAACTACAAACAGATACAATGAGAAAAATTTTATTTATCCTGATAAGTATGCTAACACTTACAACCTCCGCCCAAAACAAAGGGCGTTTTGAAGTACATGATTTAGGTGAATTTAAACTGCATGTATATTACACCAACGATGCATTGGGCGATGCCAGTTATATCATTGAAGGAGCCAATGAACTGGTCACCATGGAGCAGCCTTTGTTTAAAGATAACGTAACAGAATTCAACACATATCTCTCCGCACTAGACAAACCGGTAGCACAACGCATCACCAACTATCACGTAGGAGGCACGGGAAATCACGACATAGTCATGGCAGAAGGCATGCCCGCTTTCACCCAAGGGGAAATATATGGCGGTATGATGAAAGGATTTACACAGGCATTCGGTGATGCCCTCACGGAAATGCCGACAGGCAAAATCTCGGAAGTAGCCTTCGGTACGACTCAAACCTGGGCAGGAGTTCCATTCGAATTTCGCCACGGCGCTTCATCCGACTTTCCCGGGGCCAGTATTCTGATTGGCGGCAAAGTTTATTACACCCATTGGACACCGGCAAAAGCCCATGTCAGCCATCTGCAAATTTCGTCTCGTGCAGCCATCGAAGCCGAAATCACCGAAGCGGAACAATCCTTAGCATCTGGCGCGGAACTCTTCATTGGCGGACATGGGGGAGCAACCACCCGTAATGCCGTAGAATTCAAAATCGCCTATCTGAAAAAGATGAAAGAAATACGGAATGCTTGCCCCAATGCCTCTGCTTTCATGGAAGCCATGAAAAAGGCCTATCCCAACCTTCCCGGTGAAACCGGATTAGCTGATTTGAGCCAGGTATTATATCCCTAATTTTATTTCATTTCGGGAGGATGTACCCATTATCTGAATCGGTACACCTCCCGAGAAACAAATAAAACGGCTGGTTTTGAAAAAATATTTGGCTAAAGGTTTGCAGGTATCAAAATTAGTAGTACCTTTGCAGCGCTTTTGAAACGAAAGTGACGGGCGTTTAGCTCAGCTGGTTCAGAGCATCTGCCTTACAAGCAGAGGGTCGGCGGTTCGAATCCGTCAACGCCCACTAAAAAGACAACCTTCACTTTCGCATAAAAAGACGGGCGTTTAGCTCAGCTGGTTCAGAGCATCTGCCTTACAAGCAGAGGGTCGGCGGTTCGAATCCGTCAACGCCC
>CALUOT010000097.1 GCA_944322355.1 uncultured Bacteroides sp.
GGATGAACGATACTTTGAGCTAAGGCTATATGCACTGCATGATTGCCGCATCACGCGAAATGTCGGATGAACCTAAAGTAACAGGTATTTGGCAAGTAAATGAAGCTGAAGAAGCTGCCAAGTTTGGTCAACGTCCAGGCGATCCTAAAGTAGAAAATTCCTATACTGCAGATGACATCATTAATGAAGACGGTACCCGCACCGCTGTATATAACGATAATGACAAGCAATTTTTAGGTACGACTAAAGCACCAGTATTCTGGCAGATGCGCAACAGTTTCAAGTTTTTCAAGAATTTCGATTTTTCATTTAACCTCTATTCTTACTGGGGACATAAACTGGGAGATTCACGCTACTTGAACCAAAATAATAATTCAAGCATGGTGACCTATGCCATCAACCTGCCGGTTGCCGAATATTGGACACCAGACAATCCAACAAACGACTATGCCCGCTTAAATTCTAAAGGTCCTACAGGCGTAGAAAGTCCAGGAATCTATCGAGACCGCTCATTCATTCGTCTTGAAAATGTTTCCATCGGTTATACGCTCCCGAAAACCTTCTTACAAAAGTGGAACATCAGCAATGCACAAATTTATGCTACTGTACGCAATGTTGCCGTTTGGCACAAAGACCGTCACTGGAACTATGGAGATATTGAGTTCGATAAGGGTGGTTATCTGAACCGAACCTATACATTAGGATTAAATCTAACCTTTTAAAAACAAATTATCAGATCAATTACGATATGAGAAATAACTATAAAAAATACGTCAATCTCCTAAAGGGGATAGCAGTATCGGCAGGAGTGATGCTGACCATAAGTGCTTGTGATGACTTTTTAGCCCAAGATCCGTTATCATTCTATGAACCGGACAAAACATTTACTAGCGAAAACGGCTTAAAGTCAGCTTTAGCTGCATGCGACAATCATCTGCGTAATTATTATTTCAAACAGATGAATCTTTATACCGAATATATGTTTTCGGACATGGGAGTACGTGGCAAAACCGATGACGCCAATATGTTAACAGACATTAGTACACGCTTAACTCCAACAGAGATGTTTGAAGCTACCGAATGGTTCTGGGAAAACGGATATAACGGTGCCAAGTATGCTAATACCATTATTAGCTACCTAGACAAAGTAGAAGGATTGGATGAGTCAGTGAAAAACGCTTATTTGGGACGTGCCTATTTTCATCGCACATTTTGTTACATGATGTTGACATTCCAGTTCAACGAAGTGCCATTAATAACCAAACTGGCTACTGTACCTAAACAAAGTTACTATTCCATCCAACGCAAAGCACTCTTGGACATGTTGGTAAAAGACATGGAGTTTGCTGTAGAATGGGTGCCAAGTCAAACTGATACGAACGTATATGGCATGGTAAATAAAGAAGCTTGCCGACAATTGCTCATCAAATGCTATTTGGCCACCGGACAATTTGAAAAGGCCAAAGAACAAGCCGACATTCTCATTGACCAATCCGGTTTAAGATTAATGCAGGACAGTGATCTTTTTGGCACGTTCACTACCACTCATGACGATAACTGGACAGTAACCCGTAACATTATATGGGATTTGCATCGTCCCGAAAACAAATTAATTTCAGCTAATAAAGAAAGTATATTAGGCATTGTATGTCAAGGTAGCGGTGACTCTTGGATTAGCGAGAACAACGACCGTGTCATGCTTTCTCGTGAATTTGGTTCGTTTTGGGACAGCAAATTTATCATGGATCCTGACGGTATACAGGCGGTGACCAAATATAAACGAAGTGATAAAAATTATAATTCATCGCTTGACTTTATGCGGGGTATCGGTCGTGGTATTTGTGATTTACGCCCTACTTGGTATGCTCTTCAGTCAGTCTGGGTTGTAAATGGGCGTTGGGATTATGGTGATTTGCGCCGTACTACGGAAAATGGAAATTGGTTCGACATGATGCAACTGAAATACAACAATGCCAGTTCCAAATATTACGGCAAGTCTTTTACGGAAGTACCTCCAACTTGTACCGATACTATCCGTAGTTGGAGCGGATACCCTGTCTATAAAATATATATCAAAGACAAAAAACTGGAAGACGACGATAATTCTGTATCTTTCTATGGTGGAACATTGGGTAGCGTAGCCAACTGGTATGTGTATCGTTTAGCCGAAACTTATCTGTTACGTGCTGAAGCTAATTTCTATTTAGGTCACCCCGAATTGGCTGCTCGTGACGTCAATATGGTACGTCAACGAGCTCAATGTGATGAACTTTATCGGGAGGATGCTTCCTTTACCATTGGTGACATCATGGACGAACGTGCCCGGGAATTATATTGTGAAGAGTTCCGCCATGCCGAATTAAGTCGCGTTTCCTGGTGTTTAGCAATGAGTGGGAAACCCGATGAATGGGGTAATACCTATGAACTTGACACCTATGATAAACAAGAAGGTACCGATAAATCTGGAGGTAGCTATTGGTATCAGCGTATTATCCATTATAATGACTTCTATAACACTGGGCATAGTGTGACTGGAGGTGGCAATACATATACCTATCTCATCAATAAACATAATTTATATTACCCCGTACCGAATGAAGCCATCAAAGATAATTCAAAAGGAGAGTTGAAACAAAATTTTGGGTACGATGGCTACAACCCTGACGCCAAAACATGGGATAATTGGGAAGAAGCTGTGGCTGATGAGGATAATGTAGATTAAAAGGTTTATGAAAGATTGTTTGTTACAGATTATTCTACCGACTTGGCGGTTGGCAGAATATTGTATCGGGCTGATTGTCGTGTTGGGAAGTATCGGACTTTACTATTTTATTAAGCTTAAAAGTCTGAAACGCAAACACTGATATTTCAATAGGTATACATTATAGCCCGAACTGATGAAAAAGCGGATTCCTTTCGACGGAACAGTCTAAAAGGAATCCGCTTCTTCATTTGTTTACAGTTGAATGAAGGATAAGAGCCCAAGTTTCTATGTTTGGGCACTATAAATGCTTATGTTTCCGATGCTGTCCCCTGCCCACCATTCTTTTGATACACCGACGGAGACACACCGAATTGCGCCTTGAAGCATTTGCTGAAGTAGAACGGATCGTTCATGCCGACACGATAAGCCACTTCGGCCACATTCAGATTCTCTTCCGACGTAAGGAGCAGTTCAGCCCCCTTCTTCATACGCATCAGACGAAGGTATTCTACCGGACTGCATCCTGTTAACCCTTTCAGCTTTTTGTAGAATGCGGTACGACTCATCTTCATTTGTGCAGCAAAATCATCCACAGAGAAGTCGGGATGCGACAGATTGGCTTCCAACACAAGACTCATACGTTCGGCAAAGCCCCGGTCAGAAGCCGTGGTATAAACAGTTGCCGGAGCGATACCCGGTTGACTGGCATATTTGGCACGCAATTTCTCCCGTCCTTCTATCAGACGAGTGATGCGTGTCAACAAAAATTTCAGGCTGAAAGGCTTAGAAATATACGCATCGGCACCTGCCTCAATGCCTTGGGTCTGTTGTTCAATGGAACTAAGGGCTGTAAGCAAAATGATGGGAATATGGCTGGTCGCAAAATCCTGCTTCAATTGGCGTGTCACTTCGAAACCGTCCCGACCGGGCATCATCACATCACAGACAATCAGGTCGGGCTCATACGACGTGGCTTTAGCCTGCCCGCTCAGGCCATCTTCCGCTGTTTCTACTTGGAAATACCGACCGATTTCTTCCTCCAAGAAACGACGCACGTCCGCATCGTCCTCAATAATCAGTATTTTGTGAGAGGAAGAGGCAACCACTTCATTGGATTCCTGTTGAGCGGAACGAATCGTCGTGTTTCTTTGTTCTTTCAGGTCCGAAAGTTCTTTGCCTGCTTCCTTGGCTTGTTCCTCCGGAGTCGGAATCCGTATAGGCAAGTTGACCGTAAACAGAGAACCGCCACCCGGACGTTCTTCATAAGCAATGGTTCCTTGTAGCAAAGTGACCAATTCGTGTGTCAGGTGCAGTCCCACACCGATGCTATCGCTTGTCGTGTGGTTGGACATGAAACGTTTGAAAAGTTCCGGTCGTTTTTCCGGAGGAACACCTATACCATTATCACTTACCTGAAAACGTAGCAGCTTCCCTGCTTCTTCCACTGTCACCGTACAAGCCACCGTTCCGCCGGCCGGAGTATACTTGAATGCGTTGGATAACAGATTATAGGCGATTTTATCCAAATGGTCTTTATCTATATACATGGTATAGGACGGCAGGGAAGCATGAAATTGATAATCCATGCGCTTCTGTTCTGCCACGTCGCCAAAACTCAGATAGATGTCGTAAAGGAAAGCTATCACATCCGCTTCTTGCAAAGCTACGCTTAACTTGCCTTTCTGCGCTTTGCGGAAGGTAAGTAATTGGTTGACAAGACGCAACATCCGTTGGGTGCTACGCTCCAGCGTACGCAAGGAACTTTGCATCTCCACCGGAATATTTTTCAAACTGACCATGTGTTCCAAGGCTCCTTGTATCAACGTCAAGGGAGTGCGGAACTCATGAGAAACGTTGGTGAAAAAGACCAGCTTATATTCTGTCAATTGCCGTTCCACCTCAATACGGTTACGCATGCGGTTGAAATTGGTTATGATGCGATAGGTCACCCAAACTGCCAATACCAGCAACAACAAGTAGCCCCAAACAGCCAACCGACTCTTCCACCAAGGCGGAGTAATGACGATATCGAGTGTAGCTTCTTGTTCATGCTTAAGCGGAGTCAGACTTTTCACTTGTAGCGTATAAGAACCCGGAGGTAAATATTTGTAAGAGACCGAACTTGCTTCCGAAGGTACATTCCAATCCTTTTCGTAGCCTTCGAGCCGGTATTGATACTTCGCTTGTCCGCTATGGTCATAATCAAAAACAGAGAAATCGAGCTGAATCGAATTCTGGTAATACTTCAAAACAATCTTATCAGAGTAAGCCAAGGCGACTTCTAACGGTGAATCTTCGGTGGTAGGTGTTACCCGATTGCCATTCACATACAGATTTGTAAAAACGACAGGTGCTTCTAAGGTATCCACCGGCAATAAAGCCGGGTCAATAAGGGTCAAACCATAATCCGTACCAAAGTATAATCGTCCCTCCTCATCCCGGTACGCTGTGTTTTCGCTATAAGAATCTCCCAACGTATAGGCGGAAAAGAAATAGTTTTTGAACGAGCGGCTTTGCGGGTCCAACCGGGACATGCCATATTCCGTAGCAATCCATAATTCACCTTGCTTATCCTTTAAAATGGATTGCACATTGTCATGAACCAACCCATCCTGGGTGGAGAAAGATTCGTAATTCAGCTGCTGCCCGTCAGGACTCAGTTGACAAAGTACTACCCCAGCTCCGGAGGTACCCGCCCACATTTTTCCGCCTTCGTCAGCATAAAGGCATCGGATTTCATTGGAGCAGAACTCACCGTTATTATAACTGAACCACTTGCCTTCTTGACCACTAATCAGCGAATCCGGATGGAACACATAAAGGCCACTACTGGTACCGAGCCAAAGCCTTCCGGCGGTATCTTCCTGAATGACACGTACTTGATTTTTCCCGAAACTTGGCCAAACAAACCGACGGAAAGTGTAGTTCCCTTTCGCCGTACGTTGCGCCAAATTCAAGCCACCGCCCAAAGTACCTATCCAGATACGGCCTTTCCGGTCACGACAGAGAGAGAAAATCGTATTATGAGATAGCGAAGTCGTGTCCGAAGATTGATTCTTATACCAGGTTTCACCAATCTTCAAACCTTCGCCCCGGGTGCCAACCCAAACCCTACCCGTACTGTCTACGACTATAGCATAAACATTAGCCGGATAAGCTTTCCGGGGCAAAAAAGTATCATTCACCGGATTATAATCGTATACCTGACCATTATTGGTTCCCATACGTATGCTTCCGTTTTCACTTCCTTGCACCATACGTACCATGTTGCCCCGGTCAAAATTATCATACCCTTCGGGAAGTATACGCTTGACATTCTCTGATAACAGATTAAAGCGTAACACACCGGCATGTTCCATACTGACCCAAATGCCTCCAGCACGATCTACTTTTAAGTAAAGAAGATAATCGGAGCTGAGAGGATTATCCTTATCTGTACCGGTCGCGAAATGTTGAAGCTGTTCATTAGTTTCGTCATAAGCAAACAAGCCATTACCATAAGTCGCTATCCAAATCACCCCCCGCGTATCATGTACGATGTGATAGCGCTCACGATCAATATAGGTAAGCCGTTCGGCGGGAAGCAAATCGAGAGACTTGATTTTCCCTGTATGGGGATGAATATGGTAAATGCGTCCCGTATGGTTATATACCCAAGGATGCTCGCGGTCATCAAACAGCACAATCCCTCCTTGAGAAGGGAAACGGTCATCCGGAAGAAGCTTTTTATTGGAAAAATGATAGCTATAACAACCTTTAGTAGTCAAAAACACCCATTGATCGGCAAGAATAAAATGTCCTGTCAACTGATTGTTTTTTAAAAGTTTCTGGAAATCGGCAATTCGTTGCAAACCATCTGATGTATATTTGAGGAGATACCCCTTGGCTGTAAGAAAATAGTTTTCCTGTTTATAGATACCAGCTGCCAGAAAGTCATTCAACGTATCCACATTCACTGTACGGTCCTGTCGAACG
Source organism: uncultured Bacteroides sp. (assembly GCA_944322355.1). Lineage (GTDB taxonomy): Bacteria > Bacteroidota > Bacteroidia > Bacteroidales > Bacteroidaceae > Bacteroides. Next base: position 6,680 of record CALUOT010000097.1, read on the forward strand.
GCTACCAATCCACGCACAGTCCCTATCCACAAGGTATGCCCGAGCGTATCTTCATGAACAAACCGTATATGATCATCCGGGAGATTGCCTTCTGCCCGATTGTACAACGTAGTGGTAAGCGTGCGGTTTTCCGAGTGCGTCACTCGCTTCAGGCCTCTTGCCGGATGCCATAACCAGACATCCCCATTCTTCATGAGATGAATACGCGAGTATTCAGGTTCTGTGGTTCGCCCTCCGGATATGTCTACAAAACGATCTCGTTGAAGATCATAACAACTGTAGTGTCTTTGTGCGGTACTGATCCACAAAAAACCATCATGATCTTCTGTTAGCCCATTGATACGGTTATCAATAAGACCCGGTTGCTCATTACCAGGTGCTGTGGCATAGAAATTACGAAATGTATGTCCGTCATAACGGCTCAACCCATTCATGGTACCAAACCAAAGGAAGCCTTGTGAATCTTGCAAAATGGCCCGCACGATGTTGCTCGGCAAGCCATCCGTGGTCTTCAAGGTTTGTGTACGAACTTCCGCCCGACCGGCATAAGCGGACAGAAAACACATGGTCCATAAAAGTATCCAAAGGAAACGACGTTTCATCATAGTAAAATGGATGTTCGAATTAACAATTTATTTCGGACAAATGTACAGAATCTTTTGGAAAGATACACAGAAAAGTACAGGAAAAGCCATCGAAATATAATACAGACAAGAGAATGAGACGATTTATACTACTGAAAATCAGTCATCAACCCCAAAATACAGCTATTGGTCAATTTCACCATCCGTCTCCATTCGTTTATATCAAGACTATCCTTTATATTTGTCTGCATCATTTTTGTTTGTTTTAGTATGAAGTGGATAGTTGGATTTATCGTAGCCTTTTTCATCGGTGAAAGTATCGCATGGGGGCAATCAGATTCTCTTGTTTATGTAGCCCGTTATAAGGGTAATAAGGCATGTGCCATCAGTTATACGTTTGATGACGGCCTGGCCGAACAATACACATTGGCCGCTCCCGAACTGGAGAAACGCGGATTTCGGGGTACCTTCTTTATTAACGGTTCCAAAGTAAATGAGGACGGGAAGCCCATAACAGATACGACCCGTGTCACCTGGGGACAACTGAAAGAGATGGCCGAACGCGGGCACGAAGTGGCCAATCATGGTTGGGCACATCGCAACTTTGCCCGTTTCCCATTGGAAGAATTGAAAAAAGATATTCTACAGAATGACAGTGCCATTAAAGCTCATGTAGGTATTCCTTCACGTACATTCGCCTATCCTAACAACAATAAGAGCGAACCGGGAAAGAGTTATGTGATGCAAGGACGCACGGGTACACGCCTGACACAATGGTCGGTAGGAAGCAAGCGCACGTTGGAAGATTTAAACCGCTGGGCTGACACCTTGCTAAAAAACGAGGACTGGGGCGTGGGCATGACGCACGGATTGACATACGGTTACGATGCTTTCGGAAATCCTTCCCGCCTGTGGAAGCATTGGGATTATGTAAAATCTCGCGAGGACAGCATTTGGGTGGCCACTTTCGTAGAAGTAGCTGCTTATGTGAAAGAACGGGACTCGATTCAATTAGTGACTGAACAAACGGATAAGGGCTGGATAGTGACTCCCGTCTTGAACCTAAATCAGACACTCTTTGACGAACCACTGACTTTGGTGGTGTGCGTCATGAGTAATCAACGCATCACCGCCCGGCAAGACGGAAAATCGCTTGAAGTAACGATGCAAGCCGACAAGGCTCTGTTCGATTTTAATCCGTATGGAAGTGAAATAACTATTAATTACTAACGTATAAATT
>CALUOT010000098.1 GCA_944322355.1 uncultured Bacteroides sp.
GGGGTTGCAGACAAGAAGTTTTTCTTATTCCGCATTGCGAACTTATATGCATATCCCCACTAAAAAGCTACTGACCCGAATTTAGGTATGAATCTCAGTAATCTGTCTACAGATTCTGTTCGGTTAATTGCTTACTTTTGCATAGTTAAATCATCAATTTATATTCATATGAGAAATGCAGTAATGAAATTGGTTTGCCTCTTGTGTTTATTGGCAGGGGGAGTTAATGTGGAAGCTCAGCCGGCCAATGAATCTTCTTCAGCGGAGAAAGAACTTCCCAAAGTATATTGGTTTAAGGCAATCACTCCGGAGAATTTAGTGAAGATTTATGAAGCTTTGGGACGGGAAACGACTGGTCGCGTAGCCGTAAAGTTATCTACGGGAGAACCGGGCGGACATAACTTTTTACAACCTTCTTTAATTAAGGATTTGGTGGAAAAAGTGGACGGAACGATTGTAGAGTGCAATACAGCTTACGGGGGTGGACGTGCTAATACCGAAGCACATCGTCAAGCTGCTAAGGATCATGGATTTACAGAAATGGCGACTGTAGATATTATGGATGCTGAAGGGGAAACTCGGTTGCCCGTAAAAGGAGGGAAACATATTCCTTATGACATAGTGGGATCTCATTATCTCAATTATGATTTTACAGTCGTTTTATCCCATTTTAAAGGACATGCCATGGCGGGTTTCGGCGGTGCGATTAAGAATATTTCCATAGGCATTGCTTCGTCCAACGGTAAACGTTGGATTCATTCAGCCGGGGAGAGTACAACCAGTTGGGGGAGCCCTCAGCAAGAAGATTTTCTGGAAACGATGGCTGAGGCAGCTAAAGCCGTTGCAGATCATTGTGGTGATAAAATCTTGTATATAAATGTAGCCAACAAACTCTCTGTCGATTGCGATTGTGATTCTTCTCCGGAAGATCCCAAGATGGGTGATATTGGTATTTTGGCTTCGCTTGATCCTGTAGCGTTGGATCGGGCTTGTACTGATCTGGTTCGTTCGTCCAAGGATCATGGGAAGATTCATTTGATTGAACGCATTGACTCGCGCAAAGGGATGCATACATTGGAATATGCTGAACAAATAGGGTTGGGAAGTCAGCAATATGAGTTGGTTAATTTGGATTGATCCCGTTTATGAGTACCAATTCTTTTTCCCCCGTAAAGCCGTCAGAACGTTATGTGGTTCTTGACGCTTTACGGGGATTTGCTTTATGGGGTATCTGTATGGCCAACTTTCCGGAATTTTCACTTTATACTTTCCAAAAGCCGGAAGTTGCGGCAGCTATGCCCACAGCGTACATCGACAGAATCATCCGCTTTTTTCTTTATACTTTTGTCGATGGAAAGTTTTATACCTTGTTCTCTTTGTTGTTCGGCATGGGTTTTTCCATTATTATAGCTCATGCTGTACAGAAGGGTACAAATGGTTTTCGCGTTTTCTATCGGCGGATGTTGTTGTTGGCGCTGATTGGTTTTCTGCATCTAATGTTCATCTGGAGTGGTGACATTCTTTTGCTGTATGCCTTACTAGGCATGTCGCTTCCTCTATTTAGGCGAGTCTCTAATAAACAATTACTGATATGGGCTGCTTTTTTCTTGTTGTTGCCTGTAGGTGTTGATGCTGTTACGTCTTGGGCTGGTGTTCATTTGGCAGATCCGGCAGTTCGGGCACAGTGGCATTATTGTCATCTGTATGGCATTACGGAAGATAATTTCGGCTACTGGTTGCGCGATGCGAAGCATTACGATCAGGTATTTCAGTTTCTTATTCAGGGAGCTTGGGTGCGTGTGCAGGAATTTGTAGATGGGAACCGCTATTTTAAAGTGTTAGGTTTGTTCTTGTTGGGCTTCTATATAGGTCGAAACAGATTGTATGCCTGTCTACAAGATCATCTTTCGCTTCTGAAACGGATAGTGGGTTGGGGCTTCGGTATCGGTTTACCTTTTTCTTTCCTTTATGCTTGGGATGCTTTGACAGGCAATTCGTGGGGTACAGTGGCTCATTCCCTACTTTACTTGGTCAGTGTTTATCCGTTAGGATTGGCCTATATGGCTGCATTCTGTCTGTTGTATCTGAAGTGGAATCAGTGGAGTTTGTGGAGGTGGTTGGCTGCTCCCGGACGGATGGCTTTAACCAACTATATCGGACAGTCTGTAATCGGAATGTTCCTATTCTACGGCATTGGCATGGCGTGGGGAGCCAAAGTAGGTCTTGTTCAGACCGAGATTATTGTTCTGCTTGTTTTTGTTTTTCAAATTCTTTTCAGTCGGCTGTGGTTATTGGGTTTCCAATTTGGTCCTTTGGAATGGCTTTGGAGAATGTTGACCTATGGGAAATGGTTTAGATTACGAGTGTACAGATGATATGCCGGTGGGAATAGTCCAAAGAAATATATGTCTTATGTCATTTCATTGGACTGTTCCCTTAGTTGTTTCCTGTATTCTGTCGGTGAAATGCCAAAATGTGTACGGCAGTACTTTCCAAAAAATGAAATGTTAGGGAAGTTAAGCATGTCGGCTATTTCTTTAATTGTTTTGTTCGAATTTTTTAGCCAATAACGGATGTCGACCAAGACATATTCATTTATCCAGTCAAATGCAGTTTTCCCGCTTACCAATTTACATACGGTAGAAAGGTATTTGGGAGTGACACACAGTTGGGTAGCGTACCACAATACATTACGCGGTTTTATCTGAGTGCCGGCAAGCAGGTCTATGAATCGTTTGAACAATATTTCCCGTTGTTTGATTAAGTTTCCACCGTAAGAACACGATGGGTTGTTTCCTACATTGGCCAATAATTCATAGAGTGCAGCTTTGACAATGGAAACAATGATTTCTCTATGAAAAGGAGTTCGTTTCATTTTTATTTTAGTCTGAATAGCTGCACCGTATAAATTAAACATTTGCAAACTTTCTTCGCTGAAGCGGACGATGGGGTTTTCAACAAAATGAAAAGCCTTATCCCACAAGTCACTTTCCGATATTTGTTCTAATATACTTCTTTGCGACAAGCACAATACGGCTCCATCAAAATCGGGACTCAACATGCAATTATCTATTACGTCATTGGGGCGGCATACCAGTATTTCGTTTTGTCGGAGCGTATAGGTCATCGTATTTAATTCCATTTGCAGTTTTCCATTGAAACAAATAATGAGTGCAAACATGTTTACTCGAGTTGAACCGTCTTTAAAAGGTAATTTTCTGAAGTCGGTATGGAAAGTGATACCTTCATCCATATACTCTACTTCTCCGATGTTTTTCATTTGGTCGAAACCGACTTGGCGAATATCTTCTTTGTCATTCATGCGTTTTATGAGTTAAGTTGATTTCTTGTACAAAAGTAGCACTTCATCAGAGAATAAGGATGTTCTAAAATTCTTTCATTGGATTCCATTGTTCTTTTGCAAAGCAGGTAGAAGAAGAATGTCACTTTGTATCCTCTTTTTAGAACACCTGGATTGGTCTATTTCTCTGCAATTTTGCACACGAAAATAGCGATAAAAATCAGTGAAATGGATATGGAATAAGTTAATATCATAAAAAAGGAAGATTATGAAGTATAAGTATGGTAGTATGGCAGTCTTGTGTTCTCTTGCTCTGATAACGGTGGGATGCAAGCAACAGGAGTTAAACGAGTCAGCTCCTGTAAGGGTACAGGTTATGAAAGTGAAACCGGTACAGTCGGATGGGAGACAACGATTTTCGGGGACGGTGGAAGAGGCATTGGGTTCTACACTGAGTTTCTCCGTAGCCGGAACGGTAAAACAGATTCGTGTAGAAGCTGGGCAACGAGTGGTCAAAGGAGAATGGATAGCTATGCTCGACGAAGTGTCCTTATTGAGCACTTACGAAGCTGCTGTCGCTACACTCGAACAGGCGGAAGATGCTTGGCAGCGCATGAAGCAGTTGCACGATGCAGGAAGCTTGCCCGAGATGCAGTGGGTGGAGGTGCAGAGTAAGTTGAAGCAAGCACAGTCGGCAGAACGTATTGCAAAGAAGAATTTAGCGGATAGTAAACTTTATGCTCCTTTCTCCGGTGTTGTTTCTGAAAAGGAAGTTGAGGTCGGACAAAATGTAATGCCTGGGACACCTGTAGTGCGGCTTGTCACGGTCAACCAAGTGAAAGTTAATGTTTCTGTGCCTGAAAATGAAATATCACACATTCGTATAGGACAGCCGGTTAGCGTCAGTGTATCAGCTTTGGGTGGGAAAGTATTTGAGGGAAAGGTCGTTGAAAAAGGGGTGGTTGCTCATCCTCTTTCGCGTTCGTATGAAGTGAAAGCCTTGGTGGATAATCCTTCGGAAGAACTGAGGCCTGGTATGATTTGTACGCTTGCTACGGAATTGGAGGAAGGTACGGAAATTTTTATGCTGCCTGTTCATCTAATACAAATGGATGAAAACAATGGTTGCTTCGTGTGGATCAACAAGGATGGGAAGGCTAAGAGAAGGAGGATTGTGACGGGACGGCTCGAAAAGAAGGGTATTCAGGTTATTTCGGGACTTACCGCAGGCGACGAGATTATCGTGGAAGGACAGCAGAAAATCAGTGAAGGGATGGACATAACTTTAAAATAGGGAATGGCGGTTATGAAAGAGAAGAAACGTAACTTAGTGGAATGGGCCATGCACTACAGGCAGATTGTAATCTTGCTAACGTGCTGCCTGATGGCATTTGGTATTTTCGGGTTATCCGAAATGAAAAAGAACGAGTTCCCCGATTTTACTATTCGTCAGGGTATTGTGGCGGCGGTATGTCCCGGATACACGGCCGCAGAGATAGAAGAACAGGTGACAAAGCCGCTTGAAGACTACATATTCAGTTATAAAGAGGTCCGGAAATCAAAAACACATTCCACGAGCAAGGATGGGATGGTTGTTATTCAGGTGCAATTGAATGACGATTTAAACAATAAGGACGAGTTTTGGAGTAAGTTTAAACATGGTATCAACGATTTCAAAAATCAATTGCCTTCCGGTGTACTTGCCGTTCAGGTAATGGACGATTTCGGCGATACTTCTGCACTTCTTGTTACCATGGAGAGTGAAGATAAAACTTACCGTGAACTGAATGACTACATGGATGAATTGAAAGATCGTCTGCGTCGTATAGAAAGTGTAGGACGTATGAGTGTGGTGGGGATGCAGCAGGAACAGATTTCCGTCTATCTCGATAGTGAGCGTCTATCTCATTACGGCATCAGTGACCGGACGCTTTCTATGACGTTGTTCAGTAAGGGATTTGCAACTACTGCCGGACGGGTGAAGGATACAGATTATGTATCTCCGATGTATGTCAGCCGTTCCATGAATACGCTTTATGATGTGCAGGAAATGATTGTGCTATCCACTCCTGATGGACAAATTGTCCGGCTGAAAGATGTAGCCCATGTGGTTAGGGAGTATCCTGTACCGGAAAGTTATATTACGAACAATGGAAAGAAGTGCTTGCTACTCAGTGTAGAGATGAAGAAAGGCAAGAATATTGTGCAGATGGGAGAGGAAGTAAAAGCTGAACTTGACCGCTTTTCTGAAATCTTGCCAGGAGATGTGGACATTTTTAAGATAACCGACCAAAGCCAAGTGGTTGCCGATAGTGTATCGACGTTTCTCCACGAATTGGTTATTGCCATCTGTGCGGTGATACTTGTCGTTATGCTATTGCTTCCTATGCGTGTGGCACTTGTAGCTGCTTCTACTATTCCCATTAGTATTTTTGTATCTTTGTCATTGTTCTATGTGTTTGGCATTGAACTGAATACAGTAACACTTGCGGCACTTATTGTGACGTTGGGCATGATAGTGGACAATTCCATTGTAATTATTGACAGTTATCTGGAAATGATTTCTGATGGGATGTCTCGTTGGCATGCGTCTATTAAGAGTGCTACTCATTTCTTTAAATCTATTTTATCGGCTACATTGGCCATCAGTATCACTTTTTTCCCCTTCCTGTTCACGCTGACTGGAATGACGGGTGACTTTGTGGCCAGTTTCCCATGGGCTGTTACGCTGATCCTGATGATTTCATTGTTGGTAGCAGAATTTCTTGTACCTTTTATGCAGTTTTTCTTTATCCGTAAGCCGATGCAGAATGAGTTTTCTCGGAGCGGTAAGAAAAAGTTTTCGTTTCTCGATTTTATACAGAGTGGTTATGATAAACTACTCGATCGGTGTTTTAAATATCCGAAGACTACACTTGCTGTTGGCATACTTTCAGTGATAGCAGGGATATTGTTGATGGGCAAGTTGCCGCAAATGTTACTACCTACTGCCGAACGTAACCAGTTTGCCGTAGAGATTTATATGCCGACGGGCACGGCATTGGAGAAAACTGCATTGGTTGCCGATAGTCTTGAACATCTGTTACGTAGGGATAAGCGGGTGGTGTCTGTCGCTTCATTCAAAGGTTGCGCTTCGCCTCGTTTTCAGAACTCGTACGCTCCGCAAATGGGTGGACCGAACTTTGCTCAATTCATTGTGAACACGACGGGCAATGAAGACACCGAATCTCTGTTGGATGAATATACGCCTTTGTATCGGGATGCGTTTCCGGAAGCTGTGATTCGCTTCAAACAGTTGGGTTACAGCGAAGCTGTCAATCCGATAGAAGTACGGTTAAGTGGTAACGACTTGGTTTTATTGCAAAAGGAAGCTGACCGTGTGACAGCATTACTTCGTACTATGCCCGAGCTGAACTTGGTGCGTACTAATTTCAATGAACCGTTAGCAGCTACCCGTATTACCTTGGATGAAGACCAATCCACCCGCTTGGGTATCACTAATGCCGGGGTAGAGGCTACATTGGCCCTGCGTTATGGTACGGGTATTACGGTAGGTACTTTGTGGGAAGGTGATTATGATGTTCCTGTTGTTTTGAAGGGGAACCATGCGGATCGGGCTGATTTTAGTAATGTAACAGATGAACTGATTCCGGCATCGGGCGGACTTGCCGATGTACCTTTGCGGCAAGTGGCGCAGATTGTTCCTTCGTGGGAATATGGGCAGATCGTTCGTCGTAACGGGGTGCGTACTATTACTGTAATGGCAGAAGTGGAGCGTGGCGTCAATGCCTTACAAGCTACCGCTCAGGTACAACAGCTTCTGGCTGAGAATCCCGTGTCCGAAGGAGTCACACTTACTTATGGCGGTGAATTGGCTGAAAATGAAGAACAAATGCCTCACATCATGGCGGCTCTTTACATTGCCGTTGTCATCATATTCTTTATACTCGTATGGCATTTCAAACGTGTCGGCACGGCAACGTTATTGCTCATTTGTCTTACGCTTTGTTTGTTTGGCACAGCATTGGGCGTTATGATACAAGGCGTCGATTTCGGGGTAACTTGTGTTATGGGGTTGGTCAGCTTGATGGGTATCCTTGTGCGCAACGGTATTATTATGATTGATTATGCAGAAGAGTTACGTCGCAATGAACGGATGAGAGTACGCGATGCTATTTATTATTCTGCCAAGCGTCGTATGCGCCCCATTTTTCTCACTTCCGCAGCCGCTTCGATGGGAGTTATCCCCATGATATTGGGAGGAAGTGGGTTGTGGATGCCCATGGGGACTGTCATCTTCTATGGTACATTGATTACAATGTTTTTTATTCTGACCGTCATTCCGGTAGCTTATTGGAAGGTCTTGAGTGGCAGTACAAAACGACGTGTTATAAACGAACAAATGGAACAGGAATAAACGATAGAAAACAGTGATATGTATGAAAAAATGTGATAAATACTTGATTGGCATGGTATTGCTGGGGATGTTGACGGTATCGGCACACGCCCAGAAAGTCTATACGTTGGATGAATGCCGTGCGATGGCACTCCGTAATAATGTAAAAGTACGCAACGCCATCAACGATGTGGAAGCTGCCCGGTATGGACGGAAAGAAGCTTTTACTAATTATTTCCCGGATATTAGTGCCACAGGGATGGGGTACAATGCCAATAAAGGATTGCTCCAGTTGGATTTGGGACAGGGGATGAATATGTCCTTATTGAAAAATGGTGTATTGGGAGGTATTACGTTAACACAGCCGATTTTTACCGGAGGACAGATCGTAAACGGCAATCGACTGGCTGCTGTAGGAGTAGAAGTCAGCCGGATTCAAAAGGAACAGAGCGAAAACGAGGTACGTCTCACGGTGGAACAGTACTATTGGCAAGTAGTGACATTACAGGAAAAGCTAAATACGATTGGCACAGTTGAAAAGCAGTTGAATAATATCCGGAAAGACGTGGAAATTGCAGTCGATGCCGGAGTTAAAAACCGTAATGATTTGTTGCAAGTGGAACTTAAATAACGTGAGTTCGATATAAGGAGTAAAAATATTCGTTTGAAAATTAGGAACATAGCGATAAAAGCATTAAATTTATA
>CALUOT010000099.1 GCA_944322355.1 uncultured Bacteroides sp.
TGCAAGTGCCAGCATGGTAGTAGTCGGTCTGTAGACGCAGGTTCTCCGTGGCCTGGCCGATGGACTCGATGGCTATCTGCACCTGCTTGTAGGCATCGGTCATGGCGTTCCACGTGTTCTGCATGTTAATGAGCAACAGTTCACTGCCATTCTTCAAGTTATTCTCATCATTACGCACGACCAACTTGGCACGCTTCATGTCGTGACTGCCCTCCCACCAGCCGGTAAGGGGGATACTGACGGTGGCAAAGCCCATCCAGAAGGGCTTGTCGCGATCGGTCAGGTTGTCGTGCATGAAGCCGCCTCCGATGGCTACCATCGGAAGGTTCTTGCCTACGCTGATTTTCCGCTCGATACGACTAGCCTTAAGTCGGGCTTGAAGCAGGTTATACTCCGGCGTGAGCACGAGCGATGACTCCGGCGTGCGGTATAGAAGCTCGGGAGATTCCGGCAACGAGTCGCCTACGGCAAAGGCTACGTCTACACTATCTTCGGGGGTGCCGATGTATTGCGCCAACAGACGACGCGACAGGGCGAGCGCATTCTCCACGTTGATGCGGGTACTGCGGGTGTCGTTCTGTTTGAGCTGCACCTGAAGCAAATCGTTGCGGTTCGCCACACCGGCACTGACGGCAGCATCCACGTCCTTCCGAATCTCGGCCAGCTGAGACTCTACGACGCTGAGCGTACGGAGCTTCTCCTTCAGCATGGCCACTTGCCAGAAGTATTGTTCGGCGGTCAGCCTCACTTCGTTCTCGGCCTGACGGCTGAGCAGGCGGTACTTCTCTACGTTCACCTTGGCCAGTTGGTTGTTTTGCACGATTTGGCCTCCGGTGAAGAGGGGCAGCGAGGCATTGACGCCTCCCATGAGTCCATTCTTCAGCAGTTTCATGCTCATGCCGGGGGCAATATCCATCTGCAACAGGTCTTTGTCGGCCAGGAAACCCATGCCCGTAGCGCTGACAGTGGGGAAGTACTTGGTGAAGGCAGCCTTCCGCTGCTGTTTAGCCATGCTGAGGTCATTCTTGGCATTCTGCATGCGGGCGTTGTTTTGTAAAGCTTTATCAATGCACACGTCCAGCGTGTAGACGGACTGTGCAGCGAGCGTCGGAATCGCCAATGAGGCGACGAGCAGCGTCCGGACGCGACGCAGGGTGTTTTGCATTTTATTCATAATCAGTCTATTAATATGATGCGCAGGAGGCCGCTCAGGAGATGCGCATGTCTTGCGTTCAGAGATGCGCATGTCCTGCGTTCAGAGATGCGCACGTCTGAGGTCCGGAGATGCGCATCTCTGGGGTCCGGAGATGCGCATGTCTGAACCGGCGACATGCGCATGTCTTTGGCAGCTTCCATACGGGGTATTCATTTATCAGTTATTCTTATCATTTATCAGTTATTCTTATCATTGTTTCTCCAATGCGTCCCACTTGGCGCGCCGCTCCGTACTGCCCCGGAAGATGAGCAGGTACAGGCACGGCAGGACGGTGAGGATGAACAGCATCGTGATGAGCGTGCCGTAGCAGATGACCGTCCCCATGGGCATCCACAGGCTCGACTTGCCCAGTATCATCGGGATGACCCCCATCGAGGCGGCTGCCGAGGTGAGGAAGATGGGGCGCATACGGCGCTGGGCGGAGTGGAAGATGGCTTGCTCGGCGGTCATGTGCTCCGTGGCGCGCAACTCCTCGGCATAGTCTATCATGATGATGCCGTTGCGTACGATGATGCCCATCAGCGCGGTGACACCCAGGATGGCCGTGATGCTGAAGTCCACGCCTTGAATCCACACGCCGAAGGCGGTACCAAAGAGGCAGAGCGTCATACTAACGAAGATGAGCAGGGCGATGCTGATCTTGCGGAAGTGGGCCAGCAGGATGAAGAAGATTATCACGGCGGCGAGCATCAGTCCACTCATGATTTGCGGCATATCCTCGTCAGTTTTCTCTTGTTCGCCGCCGTAGGTCATGGTAACCCCCGGTGATAGCGGAAAGTCTTTCAGTTCCTTTTGGATGTGGGCTATCATCTGCATGGCGTTCTTACCCCGCATCAGGTCGGCCTGCACGGTGGCGGTGTAGATACCATTGCGGCGCACGATCTGTCCTTCCTTCCATGTGGGTGCTACGTCTGCTATTTGCCGCAGGGGCACATCAGCCAGTCCGGCAGCTACGGGTATCAGTTCGTCTTTTACATCGGCGGGCAGAGCATGGTCGGCCTTCTCGCTTTTCAGCTTGACGGGGATGCCATAGTCGCCCTCCCACACGTTGGCTATCGGCAACCCATTGCCATAGCGCATGGCGAGAGTGGATTCCAGTCCCAGGTTGGTTACACCCAGGCGGGTTGCCTCGTCTTCCTTCAGGCAGACGACGACGGCGGGCAGTGGCTCGTTGAAGTCGGTCTGCACGAGAATAAGCCCCGGTATCTGTTTCAGTTCTTCCAGCACCGCCTGCGCGTCATGCTTCAGTTCTTCCAAGTCTTCGCCCGACAGGCGCACTTCGACGGGGTAAGCAGCATCGCTGTAACACAGTTGTTTGAAACGCACACGGGCACCGGGGAAGTGGTCGGTGTACTTCGGGGTGTATTCGTCCAGCAGTTCCTCAGTGTCCCGGATGCCTGTGGTGTTCACAATAAACTGCGCATAATTGGTACCGGGAATCTGGGGCGCATAGGATGTCTGGAAGCGGGGCGAAGCGCATCCTTTGAAGGAGGCTATGCTGACCACGCGCGGGTCTTGGCGCAGCATGTGTTCCAAGCTGTCGGCCACTTGTGCCGTCACATCCACGTCCGTACCCGTGGGGAGGTATATCTCCACGGCAAACTGGTTGCGGTCGGCCACAGGCAGGATGCGCTGGGGCAGACCGGCCAGCATCACGGCCCCCACCACGATAGAAGCCACGCCGACGGTCACCGTTATCTTAGGATGAGCAAAGCACTTGCCGAACAGCCAGTTGTAATACCTTTGCAAGAGGTCGAGGAAATTGAACGTCTTCTTGCCGGCTTCATTTATCTTAGCCTCCATAGGTTTGCGTATGAACCAAAACTGCATAAAAGGCACCAACAGCGTGGCCACGAGCAGCGACACACCCAGCACAATAGAAACCGCCCACGGAAAGCTCTGCACGAACTCGTTCAACATGCCCGTCAACGTGAACAGGAAGGGGAAGAAAGTGATGCTGATGGCCAAGGTAGCGGAGAAGATCGACTTAAGGAAGTGCGTGGTGCTCTGGATGGAGGCGTGCCAGCGCGACATGCCCTCTCCTAACATCTCCAAATAACTATCGATAATGACAATAGAGTTATCCACAATCATACCCAACGTGACTATTAATGCAGCCAAGGTCACAGTGTTTAGCTCGATGCCAAAGGCGTAGAACAGCCCGAGGGATATGAATATGGTAATCGGGATGGTCGATGCAGCCACCAATGCCACACGCAAAGGCAGCAGCAACATCACCACGATAACCACGGCCACAATGGCAATAACCAGTTCGTGCAGGAAGTTCGACACACTGTCGTCCACTACCTTCGGCTGGTCGGTGATGCGGAACAGAGTAACATCGCTGGGTAATTCCTGCTGGAACTCATTCATCACCTTATTTACTTCCTCGCCCATGGCCACGATGTTCTGTCCCTTCTTCATCTCGACAGACAGCAGAAGGCTCTTGCGACCGTTGTTGGTGATGTAGCTGTCGGGAGCGGGATATTCGCGCACCACTCGTGCCACGTCCTTCAACCTGACTACGTTGCCCTGCGGGTCGGCATAAACAATCTGCTCCTGCACATCGCGCACCGTGTTAAGCGAGCGGCTGACGTAGATAGGTTCCACCATAATACCATTTTTTATCCGCCCCCCACTGGTAGTAAAACCTTTCTGCATCAAGCCGATAGCCAGTGTCTGTTCGCTTAGCCCGTACTTAGAGAGGCGATCGTGATCGAGATAAACGGAGATTTGCTCTTTCTGCATACCACTCACGGTCATGCGTCCTACGGCGGGGATGCGGCGCAGACGTCCTTGCAGCAGATCCATGTAGTCTTTCAGTTCGCGATAGGTTTTGTCTTCACTCTCCATGGTGATAAGAAGAGCGGAGGTATCACCAAAGTCGTCCTTTACCACCAGTGCCAGCACATTACTGGGCAATTGGCTCTTAAACTGCGACACCCCATGCTTGAACTTACTCCAGAACTCATCCTTGTTGGTCAGTTCATCATTCAACTCCACTTGTATATACGTAATGCCATCGCGGCTTTTGGAGAAGGTCTTTTCCTTCTTCACTTCCTTATAGGTAAAGATGTATTCCTCCAACGGTTTGGTCACTTGCTCCACCATCTCCTGCGCCGTGTTTCCGGGAGCCACGGCCACCACAATGCCCTGCCGCACAGTGAAGTCAGGAAATTCATTTTTGCGCATCTCGGACAGGCTATAGACACCGAAGGCCACGAGACACGTCACCACCAGGATGACTATCTGTCGGTAGTGCATGGCCCATTCGACAAAATTTCTTTTTTCTTTCTTTTCCATAAGTCTCTTATATTAATGAAGAATCACCGACACGCGACATATTCCTCATTCTTCGTTCTTCATTCTTCATTTATAACTGTTCCATTGCACACTTTTTGTTGACCTTCCACGATGATGCGATCACCTTGACTGAGCCCTTTGTCCACGATGACCCCATTGCCAACAAAGTCACCACAAGTAATGATACGTTTTTCGGCCTTATCTCCGTTGGCTACCCATACAAAGAAATTATTCTGTTCATCCAACTGTACAATATGGGCAGGAATCACACAAGCCTCCTGCGAAGAAGATGATAATAAGGACACTTCCGTCACCATACCGGGCAACAAAGCCTCATCGGCATCGTCCACACGAAGCTTCACTTCATAAGAACGCGAAAGGCTGCTAGCCGTCATGCCCCGTTCCACAACCGTAGCTTCATAATGCTTCTTATTCAACGCTGGTACCACAACAACGGCTTTCTGTCCCATACTGACCGAACCGATCTCGGCTTCGGGCACTGCAATCTTCACTTGCTGCCCCGTGGCCGACACCAACTGTGCCACAGCCACGCCAGGCAATACATTCTGTCCGACTTCCCCTGTTTTATCGGCTATCACCCCGGCGAAAGGAGCTGTCAATCGGCAATCATCCAAGTGCTTCTTAGCCAACGCCTCCATCGAACGAGCCTGTTCCAACTTACTTTGTACTTCCACCCACTTGATTTCAGGCAAACTCCCCTTATCATACAATTCTTTCATACGGTTATAGGCATCCTCTGCCTGGACCAACGTAGCTTTAGCTGCAGCATGACTGTTACGCGCCGAAGTCTCATCAAGAGTCGCAATAAGTTGCCCTTTTGCCACACGACTGCCCAAACGCACATTCATTGTCTTTATAGTGCCCAGCATAGAGAAGCTGAGTCCTGTTCTATTTTTCTCTTCTACTGTACCTGAAAAATGTCCTGTCGCATCTACAGCCATTTGAGACACTTTCATCACTTTTACAGAAACCGGCACTCTCGATGGCTCTACTTGCGCCTGTTTACCACAGCCTGTCAGGGCCAATAGCAGCAGCCAGCCGGCTGCCAAATAGACTTTCTTCATAACCAAACTATCAATTAAAGGTTTATTTTTTCTTTATGCAAAGGAATGCCCTTTTAGGGAATAAAAGGTTGCCTGTTTTTCCAAACAAATGTCCCAAATTTCACAGCAATGCAAAAATAGGAAAAATAGAACAATATATAAGGCGTATTTATCATCTATTTTTCCAAAACTCGTTGTTATTTTGCAGCCAAAAAGAACAGTATACACATGAATAGAACAGAACACTTAGGAACTTTAGACAAGTTGAAAGCTGAAAGTTTTGCTATTTACTGCGACGACCGCATCGCTTTTATAGAAGATTTCAAACGAGCAGAACAATTATCGCCAGTCAAATTAGATGCATTCATTGTCGTATTATGCCTACAAGGAAAATCAAGTATCTACATCAACGGCAATTTATATGATATAGGTCCCAATGACATGCTCATCTGCCATCCTGACATCATACTGGAAAAAAGTACGATGAGTATGGACACCGTATTTCGCTCTGTCTGCCTGTCAAAAAACTACATGCAACAACTTACCGCTTTAGGTGATAGTGGCAACTCATGGGATGCTATCATGTTTTTGGAAAAATCGCCCGTACTTCCACTAACCGATGAAGAGGTAACCATTTTCTGCCAATATTATGATTTGATTCGTTCCAAAGCAACAGGCACTCCCAGAAGCCATCAGAAACAATTGATCAGCTCTTTACTACAAGCCTTTCTCTACGAGTTTCGCGACTTATTGGAACGCTTCGTCAAAGTAAATCCAAGCAAATATAGTGCTGCCGAAAGGATGTTCCGCGAATTTCTGGATTTACTTTCAAGCACTTACCCCAAACAGCGCAGTGTGGCCTATTATGCCAGTAAACTCTACATCACGCCCAAGTACCTGTCCAGCATCTGTAAGGAAACCAGTGGACGAACTGCCACCGAAATCATCAACCGCTACGTGGTAAAAGACATCCAATATATGTTGAAGCAGGCCGACAAGAGCATCAAGGACATCTGCAACGAGTTAGAGTTTCCCAATCTCTCATTTTTCGGTCGATACGTCAGAAAGCATTTGGGTACTTCGCCTAAACAGTGGAGAGAACAAAACATGTAAGGGCAGAGCATCAAAACAGTATTCTATCCTTACAAATATACAGTCAGAAGAAGAAAAACATTGAAGAGGTTACTAACCTAAAGGCCGAATGTTAGTAACCTAAGGGGGGAATGTTAGTAACCTTCGGCCCGAATGTTACTAACATTCCGGGAGTGCCCTCAGAAGCTATTCTGAAATGGGTTCGATGAAATCAATCCCGCACAGTTATAAATATAAACAAATCAATCTATTGATTCTTTCTCAGCAGGACGAGGTTGATGCATCGGTTGCGGCTTCTCCGGAGGAAGAGCCTTCCAACGAGCATATTGTTCATCGGTCAATATCTTCTTCATCTTTCTATTCCGTTTCTTGGCACGCTTTTCCTCTTTCTTTCTCAGCTCTTCGGCTCTTTCTTTTCTATCTTCGTCCGAAGGCATGGGAGGCCGCTGCCCTTCACCCATCTGAAGCGGGAAGTCATCTTCCATCGGCGGCTGCCCGTCCCAACCGGGAGGCATAGGACGACGGCCTTCCCCTCCCATCAAGTGGGGGCCTTGCATACGCTCTTCCAAACGTTCCTTTTGCTCTTTCAAGTTCAATTCATAAACTTTCTCATACTGTTTTTCATTCAGTTGCAATGCATCTTTCAACCGGTCAGTCTGCCGTTTAGCCACCTCCTCCGGATTGGGCATTTCGGCAAAGTTCGGCCTTTCCCCCAGCAAACTGTCGGGAGGTAAAGCTACTCTAGGTTCGTCGGTTTGTGCCATGGCCTGTCCCAAACAAAGACTCAGCGCAGCCACCATAAGAATTTGCTTTCTCATATTTCCTAATTTTAATACTTTGCAAAAATAAGAATGACTTCCCAAAAACGAAAACAGAACCTACGAAACACCCCGTTTCATAGACTAACAGGATTTTTTTCATGAATCCGATTTATTCGCACATTATCTTTGTCATCATTCTTAACTTAGCCTCAAAAACGCCCATACCTTGTTCAGAATACATTCTGGCACGGTTTAAGAAGGTTGCAAACATAGAGGCCGAAGGTTGCAAACATTAGCCCTTTAGGTTGCAAACACTCGAGTCTTAGGTTTGCAACCTTCTTGGGAAGTAGCTTTACCTCATAAGTAAATGTCACAATTTTAATAAAGAAAGCTTGGGGTGAAACAAGGACTCACCAAAAGGTAAAGAGAAAGAAGTAGGTGAATCAAAAGTAGCCCCGAGGGGAATCGAACCCCTATCTAAAGTTTAGGAAACTTCTATTCTATCCGTTGAACTACAAGGCCTTGG
>CALUOT010000100.1 GCA_944322355.1 uncultured Bacteroides sp.
ATCGGCGGCAACTACGTCTCCAACCTCAACCGCTTCTCCAAGCTCTATCGCGTCTACATACAGGCCGACAAGGATTTCCGTCTGGACAAGGACGCGCTGAACAACATGTTTGTCCGCACCGAAGACGGCGACATGGCTCCCATCGGACAGTTTCTTACCCTGACCAAAGCTTACGGGCCGGAGACGCTGACACGCTTCAACCTCTACAGCAGCATCCAGGTGAACGCCATGATGAACGACGGATACTCGTCGGGCGACGTCATCAACGCCGTGGCCGAAGTGGCCAAGGAAATCCTGCCCGTGGGCTATGGCTACGAGTTCGGCGGCATCACCCGCGAGGAGGCGGGCAGCGGGTCGAACACGGTCATCGTCTTCGCCATCTGCATCGTCTTCATTTACCTCATCTTGTGTGCGCTCTATGAAAGCCTCTTCGTACCCTTGGCCGTGATGCTCAGCGTGCCCTTCGGTCTGGTGGGTAGCTTCGCACTGAGCAATCTGTGCGGGCTGGAGAACAACATCTACATGCAGACGGGACTCATCATGCTCATCGGCCTGCTGGCCAAGACGGCCATCCTCATCACAGAATACGCCGCCACCCGCCGCCGTCAAGGCATGACGCTGGCTCAGGCTGCCGTGTCGGCTGCCGCTATCCGTCTGCGTCCTATCCTCATGACGGTGCTCTGTATGGTTATCGGCATGCTACCCCTGGTCTTCGCCAGCGGCGCAGGAGCCAATGGCAACATCTCGCTCGGCACCGGTGTGGTGGGTGGACTGCTGGTGGGTACACTGGCGCTGCTCTTTGTAGTACCCGTCTTATTCATTGTCTTCCAGGCCATGCAGGAACGACTGATGCCCGAACGAGAGCATAAAGAAGATTGACAAATATAGAAGCATAGGGAACTGGTGCGTACAACCCTGTGACCTTTGTACGCACAACACCCTGACCTTTGTGCGCACAACCCTGTGACCTTTGTGCGCACAACACCCCGACCCTTGTGCGTACAACACCTCGACCCTTGTACGTACAACCCTACAGGTTTTGTAAATGTCTGTGTATCAGACACCATTTAATGGCATTATTTAACAGACCCATAGAAGATAAAGTTTATGAAACGAATGAGAAATATATTGACATTACTGATAGCTGCCACGATTCTTTCCTCGTGCGGCATCTACACCAACTACAAGCGTCCGGAGCAGGCGGTGGCAGGCATCGACAGCCTCTATCGCCCGGAGGTACGTCCGGACACCACGCAGTCCATCGCCTCGCTGCGTTGGGAGGAACTCTTCACCGACACCTGCCTGCAACGCCTCATCCGGCAGGGACTGACGGCAAACACCGACCTCGCCGTAGCCCGCCTGCAGGTGGAGGAGGCGCAGGCCACACTACGGCAGTCGAAGTTGGCCTACCTGCCCTCGCTGCAACTGGAACCGACGGGCACCCTGTCGAGCTTCGACGGCAGCAAGACGCAGAAGACGTACAACGTGGGTGCCTCCGCCTCGTGGGAAATCGACCTCTTCGGCAAGCTGCGCAACTCGAAGCGGCAGGCCCTGGCCTCCCTCCTCTCCAGCGACGCCTACCGGCAGATGATGCAGACGCAAGTGGTTTCCACCGTGGCCGACAGTTACTACGCCCTGCTGATGCTGGACGAGCAGATACGCATCACCGAACAGACGGTGGAAAGCTGGAAGGAATATGTACGCAGCCTTGAGGCGTTGCTGCTGGCCGGGCAGGCCGACCGTGCCACACTGGCACAGGCCAAGGCCTCGTTCCTGTCCGCCCAGTCGTCGTTGCTCAGTCTGCAGCAGCAGGCCGTGGAGCAGGAGAATGCCTTGTGCGCCTTCGTCGGCATCACCCCGCAGCGGCTGGAGCGCGGCACGATGGGTGAGGCCCTGTTTCCCCGCCACATCGGCACTGGTGTCCCGCTCGACCTTCTGTCTCATCGTCCCGATGTCCGCCAGGCCGAAGCCCAGCTGATGCAAGCCTTCTATGCCACAGGCTCCGCCCGCTCGGCCTTCTACCCCAGCATCACGCTGAGCGGCTCGGCAGGCTGGACCAACAGCGGAGGTGCCGCCATCACCAACCCCGGCGCCTGGTTGCTGCAGGCCGTAGGCAATCTGGTGCAGCCCCTCTTCAACCGCGGGCAGAACCTGGCAAACCTGAAGATAGCCAAGGCACAGCAGCAGGAAGCCCTGTGGCAGTTCCGTCAGTCGCTGCTCGATGCGGGCAACGAGGTGAACAATGCCCTGACGCAGTGGCAGACCGCCCGCGAGCGCATCGTGCTGGACGAAGCCCAAGTGGAGCAGCTCACCCTCACGGTGCAGGACACGGAATTACTCATGGAGAACTCGGCGGACACCAACTACCTGCAAGTGCTCACCGCCCGGCAGTCGCTGCTCTCGGCACAGCTCACCGTCGCTTCGGACCGTTATGACGAAATCCAAGGCGTCATCGAACTGTATCATGCCCTGGGCGGCGGAAGTGACTGAGTTCACCCCATGCTTACCACAGCATATAGCTACCTTTATATTTACTCTTCATACGTAGCTACATGGGCCCCGCCTGGTTCGCGATGAATCGGACGGGGCACTCTTTTGCATCAATTAACGCCCCAAGCCTTCGCCCTTTCGGGTGACTTGCGTACATTTGACGTCCTAAGCTAATGTAATGATATGAGCAAACAGAAAATATCCTTGGTACTCTCGATGGGCGGCGCACGAGGCATCGCCCACATCGGAGTGATAGAAGAGTTGTTGAAACACGACTTCGAGATAGCAGCCATCACCGGCAGTTCCATGGGAGCCATGGTGGGCGCCATGTATGCCACCGGACGCCTGGAAGCCTGTAAACAATGGCTATGCGGATGGGACAAGCGCAAAATGCTCCAACTAGCCGACCTCAGCTTAAGCCGCGACGGACTGGTGAAGGGCGACCGCTTCGTCCGCGAGCTTCAACGCCTCATCCCGGACGTCTCCATCGAAGACCTTCCCCTGCCCTACGCCGCCCTGGCTACCGACCTGGTGCGCGAAGAAGAAGTCAAGTTCACCTCGGGCAGCCTTCACCAAGCCATCCGTGCTTCCATCTCCATCCCCATGGTGTTCCGTCCCGTGCGTAGCGAAGGGCGGGTACTGGTGGACGGAGGCCTGCTCAACCCCCTGCCGCTTCGCCATGCCTGGCACCTACCCGATACATGGCTCGTAGCAGTCGATGTCAATGCTCCCGGAGGTAATGGGAAGCCCCATCGCCTCAATCCCTACCAGCTACTGACCGAATCGTCCCGCCTGATGATGCAACAAATCACCCGGGTAGACATTGAGCGGGTGACTCCCGACATACTCATCCGCATCCCCGCCTCTGCTTACGACATGATGGAGTTTCACCATGCCCGCCAAATCATAGAAGGTGGTGCCGAAGCCACCCGAAGGATATTGGAAAACTTTCCTTATATCCATCAGAAACAAAAGGTGAAAGATAGGTGAAAGGAAGGATGTTTCACCGTATTATACTATCTATCAAGTGTTTAATAGCCGGTGAAAGATGAAAGCAGCTTTAATAAAGAGTTGAGATTTAAGAATTTAGATTTAAGATTTCAGAGTTCAAATGGGAATATACTTTTCTTTAAAGGTGACACAACGGCTCATTAAATGAAAAGGGAGATAACATTGTATGTAATCAAACCGTCACTTGAGGAGTGTAAACCGGCACTTTAGCCCGCTAAACAGCTGGTTTAGCAAGGCTAAAGTGGCGGTTTGGTCATGGCATCTTAGGGGATTCCCTACAGCGGCATGTTGCCATGTTTCTTGGGGGGATTGCTCTGGTTCTTATTATGAGCCATCTCCAACGCTTGAATCAGTTTGTAACGGGTGTCACGCGGCATGATGATTTCATCCACAAAACCACGCTCGGCCGCACGGTAGGGATTGGAGAACTTCTCTTCGTATTCTTTGATGATACGCTGCTTCTCCTCCGGAGAAGCCTTGCGATAAAGAATGTTCACAGCGCCTTCTGCTCCCATCACGGCTATTTCGGCTTGCGGATAAGCCAAATTGACATCAGCCCCCGTCGGCTTACTGGACATCACAATGTAAGCACCACCGTATGCCTTACGGGTAATCAAGGTAATCTTGGGGACGGTGGCCTCCGCATAAGCATACACAATCTTGGCACCGTGGCGAATAATGCCATTATGCTCCTGCACAGTACCGGGAAGGAATCCGGGGACATCCTCCAAGGTTATCAAAGGAATGTTGAAACAATCGCAGAAACGGATAAAGCGGGCAGCCTTGTCGCTGGCATCAATGTCCAACACACCGGCCAGATAAGCAGGCTGATTGGCTACAATACCTACCGAACGCCCGTTCAGCCGGCCAAAGCCGACCACCACATTCTTGGCAAAATGAGGCATCACTTCGAAGAAATACTGATTATCGAGTACGGGCTCAATGATGTCCTTGATGTCGTAAGGCATGTTGGGGTCTTCAGGGATGATGGTTTGCAAAGCTTCTACCTGACGATGAATATCATCGGTAGTAGCTACGAAAGGCGCATCCTCCATGTTGTTAGAAGGCAAGAAGCTCAACAATTCGCGGATGGTCATCAGGGTTTCTTCTTCGTTATTGCACATGAAGTGTGTAACCCCACTCTTCGAACTATGCGTATAGGCACCTCCCAGTTCTTCTTTGTCCACCACTTCATTGGTCACGGTCTTCACAACATCAGGACCGGTAATAAACATGTGGCTCTGCTCCTTCACCATAAAGATAAAGTCCGTCAAGGCAGGCGAATAACAAGCCCCTCCGGCACACGGTCCCAAGATGGCCGAGATCTGTGGAATGACTCCCGAAGCAATGGTATTCTGGTAGAAAATAGAAGCATAACCCTCCAAGCTGCTTACTCCTTCCTGAATACGGGCGCCTCCCGAATCATTCAACGCAATGATGGGCGCCCCGTTCTTCAAGGCCAGTTGCTGTACCTTCACAATTTTGGCCGCATTCGTCTCGCTCAGCGAACCTCCGTGTGCCGTGAAGTCGTAAGCATAGACAAACACCAAACGGCCATCAATCTTACCATATCCCGTCACCATGCCATCGCCAGGAATCTGCTTCTTCTCCATGCCGAAATTGTTACAGCGATGGGCCACAAACTTATCCAGTTCGTTGAACGTACCTTTATCCAGCAACAGGTCAATACGCTCGCGGGCAGTCATCTTACCCGATGTGTGTTGTTTCTCTATTTTCTCCACACCGCCTCCCAAGGAAGCCCGTTTGTCCAGCTCCTCAAAACGGTTGTATATATCTTCTCTGTTCATATCCTTATTCTTCTTTTATTAACTCCAATTCTACCAACACTTGATTGGCGCTGACCGATTCGCCCTCGCTGACCAAAATGTTCTTTACGATACAATCTGCACTTACCTTGTAATTGCTTTGCATCTTCATGGCTTCGAGCACCACCACAATGTCACCGGCCATCAACCGATCGCCCACGTTAACGGGAATGCCTACGACTTTGCCCGGCATGGGAGCCACAATCTTATCTCCCTGCTTTTCGTCGGCACCCTTCCTCATGTGCAAATACTTGGCCTGCGTGTCCACAATGTCCACATGAAACGAACGATTCAGCATACTCACATCATAGCTTTTGCCTCCTTCGCCGCGCACCATGCTTGCATTGAACGAATTTCCCCCATGCAGGATGGAGCAATTACCATTTTCAGCCATCACGATGTCCACCTCCACGGGATTCCCGTCAATGGTGAGCTGCACTTTGTTTCCTTCTTTGCTAACCAACGTGACGTCGGCCACACGGTCACCTATATGTATTTCCATACTTTTATATAAATGAAGAATGAAGAGTGAAGAATTAAGAATCTTTCCGCAGAAAAAATTAAGGCTGATACGAATCTGAACCGATTATCCTTAATTCATCATTCTTCATTCATAATTCTTCATTAAATTTATATTCTCAGCACTCCCTTTTGCAGACCAAACTCGCGCCAACGGCTAATAGGACGTGCATCGGGCAGTTGGGTCGAGGTATTCTCTTCCAGATTAACCAGATAGTCCATATAGGCGGCTATCATGGCCATGTTCTCCAACTCTTCGTTGTGCGTATTGTTGCGCACCAGCATCTTGGCGTTCTTCTCAATGAAAAGGGTGTTATATTCGCCCCGTACGAAGTCGGGCACGTGCATGATGCGCTTCAAATAAGCCAGGTTGGTCTTCAGCCCCGTAATCTTGTATTCGTAGAGCACACGACGCATGCGCTCAATGGCATACTGGCGAGTAGTGGCCCAGACGATGAGCTTGCCTATCATCGGGTCATAGTAGATGGGGATTTCATAGCCTTCGTAGACATAGCTGTCGATGCGGACGCCGATGCCGTTGGGCTCGGTCAGTTGCCTGATGATGCCGGGCGAAGGCATGAAGTTGTTCTCCGTATCTTCGGCACAGATACGACATTCGATGGCATGTCCGCGCTGATACAGTTCCTCTTGCTTGAGATGCAGCACATCCCCATTGGCTATCTTGATTTGCTCTTTCACCAAATCCACCCCTACGACTTCCTCGGTGATGGGGTGCTCCACCTGCAAGCGGGTATTCATCTCCAGAAAATAGAAATGGCGGTGCTTGTCTACCAAAAACTCAATGGTACCTGCCCCGCTATAGTTGACGGCTTTGGCCGCGGCCACAGCCTTCTCCCCCATCTCCCGGCGCAACTCCGGGGTAAGGAAAGGGGAAGGACTCTCTTCCACAATCTTTTGGTTGCGGCGTTGCACCGAACATTCCCGGTCGAACAGGTGAATGACGTTACCATGATTGTCGCCCAATATCTGAAACTCGATGTGATGCGGCTCTTCGACGAACTTCTCCAGATAGACCGTATCATCACCGAAAGACGACATCGACTCCGAACGCGCGGTATTGTAGGCTTCGGCCACTTCTTCCTCACCGTGTATCAGACGCATTCCTTTGCCGCCGCCGCCCATCGAAGCTTTCAGCATCACGGGATAGCCTATCTCGTTACAGATACGTACCGCTTCCTCCACACTTTGCAGAGGCTGTTCCGTGCCCGGCACTACCGGTACTCCAGCAGCAATCATCCGCTTGCGAGCCGCAATCTTGTCGCCCATCGCTTCCATCGTTTCAGGAGCGGGACCAATAAAAATAATGCCCTCCTCACGACAGCGGCGGGCAAAGTCAGCATTCTCTGACAAAAAGCCATAACCCGGATGGATGGCATCGGCACCGCAACGCTTGGCCACGGCTATCACTTTCTCGATATTCAAATAACTTTCTTTCGCCACGGCGGGACCGATGCAATAGGCCTCGTCGGCATAAGCCACATGGTGCGACGTACGGTCGGCCTCGGAAAAAACGGCCACGCTCAATATGCCCATCTCACGGCACGAACGCATGACACGCACGGCAATCTCGCCCCTATTGGCAATTAATACTTTCTTTATCATTTCGATATCTTATAATTTAGATTCACATCCTTAGTGAAAACATACTGTCCTTGTTAATCCTCGAACAAAAACAAATTACAAGGAACGGCAGGTCTTCTGACTGACTCCCGTTTCGGCACCTTCCCGGTTTTCATCCAGTGGTATTAGAGTTATGTCGCCCAAACGTTGAATGGAGCTTCACAGCAGCGGGACTGTCCGGGAGTTCCACCCGATT
>CALUOT010000101.1 GCA_944322355.1 uncultured Bacteroides sp.
TGACGTAGATAGGATGCAGGTGTACAGGTGGTGACATCTGAGCCGAGCATTACTAATTGCCCGAAGCTTTTGTATCGTGTTGATTAATTATTAATGTATGTTATTTATATATAGTTATATATTATATAGTATATAGTATTTATATATTGTCGGTGTTACGTATCTTTTTTTTCGTCTGTATGTATCATGTTATGGTCGATTGAAGGAAATTTCAGGTGGCTATAGCACCGGGGTTCCACCTCTTCCCATTCCGAACAGAGAAGTTAAGCCCGGTCACGCCGATGGTACTGCGTCACAGTGGGAGAGTAGGTAGCTGCCGTTTTATTGAGTAGGGGAGTCGGTTTCGAAACATAAGAAACTGACTCCCTATTTTCTTTTGGGGTATTTCCCTTATATGAATATGACAAAGGCTGTCTTTACGGACAGCCTTGAGTATATAGAGAAAAGGAGAAAGTTAGAGAGAGGCGCGAATAGCAGCAGCTATTGCTTTGAATTCTTCATCTGTTAATTGTAATTTAGGATTGCTGAAAAGCATGTCTTTTTCGTTTTGCATAGGAATCAGATGAATATGAGCATGAGGTACTTCAAGACCCAGCACGGCCATACCGACTTTCTTACAAGGGAAAGCTTGACCAATAGCTTTGGCTATTTTCTTGGCAAATACATGCATAGCGCCTAGGTCTTCATCATTTAGATCGAATATGTAATCTATCTCTTGTTTGGGGATGACTAATGTGTGTCCTTTAACTAATGGATTAATGTCCAGAAAAGCAAAGAATTTATCATTTTCCGCTACTTTGTAGCAAGGAATTTCGCCTGCTACGATTCTACTGAATATGGTTGCCATAATGAGTATATATTAAAAAAACAAGGCAGACACATGTACACATGGTCTGCCTAATAATTAAAATGAAATATTTACCACTTCTAACTCAATCATACCTTGGGGAACTTTGATTTGAGCCACTTCACCTACTTTCTTGCCCAGTAAGCCTTGTGCAATCGGGGTGTTGACAGAAATTTTTCCTTCCTTCAGATTGGCTTCGCTTTCGGATACGATGGTGTATGTCATCTTCATGCCATTTTTTACGTTCTTCAGCTCTACCTTGTTCAATATCTGTACGGAGTCTGTTTTTAACTTGGATTCATCAATGATTTTAGCATCGGCAATGATGGCCTTCAGCTTATTGATTTTCATCTCAAGCAAGCCTTGAGCTTCTTTAGCGGCATCGTATTCCGCATTTTCTGATAAGTCCCCTTTATCGCGTGCTTCGGCAATAGCGGCCACAATCTTGGGACGTTCTACCGTTTCCAATTGTTTTAAATCGGCTAACAATTTGTTGTAGCCTTCTTCTGACATATAAGCCATAATTTTTTCTCCTATATTATTCGTTTTGATATAAATAAAAAAGAATTCCAACATGGATGGCATGCTGGAACCCTCTTTCCTATTTTGCTATGCAAAGGTAGCGTTTTAAATAATATGTGCCAAGTCTTAAAGTCTGTTTTGTAACATATTTAAAGTCTTCTTCTGATAATAATACACATTATAATAAGGCCTTTAGCTTGGTTTCCAAGTCTTTAACGTTTTCGCTTTTGGCACTCAGTTCATTATTTCGGTTGATAAGGTACACGGTCGGAATGTTTTGTACGTTATAGGAAGTAATGAGTGATGAATAGACCCCGTTAGCGTCACGCACACATATCCATGGTAGATTGTCGGCTGTCGTTTTCCAATAATGCTCGTCTGCATCCAGTGATACTTGGTAAATTTCCAATCCTTGTGATGCATATTGGTCGTATAGTTCGCGCAGCATGTAGTTATGGCTGGCCGATACGGCACTTTGATAGATGGTAAAGTCCAGTAATACCACTTTGCCTTTTAAGTCGGTTAACTTATGCGATGCTCCTTTCATGTCGCGCAGATTGATGTCAATGACACCGGTTTCTTGTACCTCTATGGCAGGAGCATTCTCAGAGGCTTGTGGAGTGCGTGTGTTCTTCATGCCTTTGATGACAATGTTATAGAGATTCTTGGAACGGACGGCATGTGGGTAGTAGTTGTTCAGACTGGTGGCCACGGCAGCAAAGCATTTGATGTCTTCTCGGCTATTAAGCGGGTCGAAGATGAGGTAATTGTTTAGCTTCTGGAACAGGGCGAAATAGGCAGACGCTGTATTGGGAGCCGAGAAGATGTAGCGTACTTTTACATCGTCTTTATATCGTTGAATCATGGAGCTCAGGCTGTCCTGGTAGACATCGACTCCAATCGTATGGTTTTGCATGGCTTTGGCCAAGTTGTCAGCCTTAGTCTGTAGCTGGAGTTGCATAAGCGATAACTCTTTGATCTTTTCGCAGTTGGCCGATCCGGTCACCGTATAGTGGGTAGCGAAGTTATCGTATCCAGCTTGGATATGAATGGTTTCTGTGGAGTCGATTGAGAAATTGATAATTTTGTCTTCTACGCGTAAACGATAAAATTCCGGTGATTCCGGTTGGTTTCCTTTAAAGGTGAATGTACCATTTCCGCTTAGTTGGGTTGAGTCCAGCGGGACAATACCTTCCAGCGAAGAAGCTTCCAGATAGAGCATTTTTCCGTCGGCACCGGTTACTTCGCCTTCCACTTTGAATGTCGGTTCTGAATTACATGCACTTAGGGCTACCGCCGCAAGTGCGACAACGAATAGTTTTTTCATATGGCTTCGTACATTTATTTTCAGTATTGGTATGCAAACTTAGATAAAATTCTTCGATTTTCGTGTCTGTTAGTCTAAAAAAGAACGAAAATACTGTTACCTTATTTTTTATTCAGATAAAAAGTGTATTTTTGTATAGTTATCAAAAAAATAATAAGCCATGGGAAGTGAAGGTTGGCAAGAACGTTATGTGAATCCGTATACCGATTTCGGTTTCAAGAAGTTGTTCGGAACGGAAATGAACAAGGAACTTTTGATTAGTTTCCTGAATGCATTGTTACCTGACCGACAAGAGATTATTGATGTGACTTATCTGAATACCGAACATTTGGGTACTTTAGAGCGGGACCGGCGTGCCGTATTCGATGTGTATTGTGAAAATCGGCATGGAGAAAAATTCTTGGTAGAGATGCAGAAGGGGGAACAGCAGTTTTTCAAGGACCGGAGTCTTTTTTATACCACTTTCCCCATTCGTGAACAGGCCAAGCGTGGCAAAGAGTGGGATTATGAATTGAAGGCGGTCTACACGATTGGTATTCTTAATTTTACTTTTGACGAGCAAAACGATGAGTATTATCATCATGAAGTGAAATTATTGGATACTCGTACGAAAGAGGTTTTCTACGATAAGCTGACTTTTATTTATCTGGAGATGCCCAAGTTCAACAAGACGGAAGAGGAGTTGGAGAACATGTTCGACAAATGGCTTTTTGTATTGCGTAATCTTTCTCGTCTGATGGAACGTCCGGTTGCTTTGCAGGAGCGTGTGTTTACAAAATTGTTTGAGGCTGCGGAGATAGCTCGCTTCAATCGGCAGGAGTTGGTGGAGTATGAAGATAGTCTTAAGAATTTCCGCGATTGGTACAGTGTGATGAAAACAGCCATTAATAAAGGACGTAAAGAGGGGCGTCAAGAAGGGTTAGCAGAAGGTTTGGCTAAAGGTTTGGCTAAAGGTTTGGCTAAAGGTTTGGCGGAAGGAGTGGAAAAAGGCCGAAAAGAAGAAAGTCTGAACATGGCTCGACGGATGAGAGCTGATGGTTTATCTCTTGAAGTCATTGCACGCTACACCGGACTTACTGTGGAAGAACTTTCAGCCCTATAAATACGAAAAGAACAAGCCATTAAGGATAAACCTATGATGACGGGAAAATCACTTAAGTGTTTCTCATAAAAACACTTAAGTGATTATGCCTGTAACAGTTAAGTGTTTCGGGTGCTAATACTTAAGTGTTTCGGGTACTATTATTTAAGTGTTCCGAGCCCTTGCACTTAAGTGTTACAAACTCCTTTCTTCACTTCTTCTTCACCACTTCCATCGGTGCGGGTGAACGCGGATGGCGCGGGTTACTCTGCTCCTGACTATACGGATTATACTAATATTTCAAATAAGACATTAAAAAAAGAGCGATCTTAAAGACCGCTCTTTCTTATTTTTATACTATGAATAGAATAGTATTAGTTCTGGGTAGTACGTTCTACTGTGCAAACGATGTAAGTATCAATGTCACCCCAAGTGTATCTTACAGTTACCGGAATACGAACTTGGAATTCTTGTACATTAGCCGTATTGTTCCAATAACGTAATTCACCGTAGTGAGTTCTCAATTGAGCCAAGGTAGCATTTGCAGCGGGAACAGAGTTCGGGGTACCCGGTACGTAAGTGAAACCAACTGCGGTTGATACGCTACTCAACAGAGGCCACTGATCTTGAGCCAAACCTGCATTGTTCAAGTTAGTAGTGATTTCATCCGTATCTACAATGATGTCTGTCACACCATAATAGTTGAAATAACTCAAGTAATCACTCACGAATGCACGGTCTCTCCAATCTTCCAATTTAACCAAGTCAAGTACGTATGCCCAAGCTTCCTCATCAGATGCGTCAACACCATCCACGAAGTAGTCACGTTCACCACCTTCTACATCAACCGGACGTAGGAAGAGAGCATCGAATTCCTTGTCTGCCAGCGGCAACAGGTTAGAGCATTCATTGAATGCAGCCACACCGATAATGGCAGTCAGCGTATTTTCCAGATCATCGTGGCTTACGTAGTTCAGCAAGTCTTCAGCAGCTGCTGTATGCTGATAAGTTACGACACCTGTTGTTTGGTCAATTTCTGCAATCAAGTTAGCCGGAGCAACTGTGTTAGCATACAGACCGGTATTGTTGTATTCTACGCCGCTCGGGAGGTAAGCTGTATCATAGTCATCATAAGTCGTAGCATTGGCTACACGCAACGTGTAGTTCGTACCGCTATTACCCGTCACTGTCACGCCATTGTTGGCAGCTGAGAAGTAGTAAATGTATGCCAAGTCTTCGTCTTGGAATTCGGTAAATTCTGCAGCAACACCAAATGTCGGCGCATTGTTGTTAACCAATGTGGAACCGAACGGGCTAACTGCATGTCCCAATGTTTCATTAACTTGGAATACATAATCTAAGTCATTGATAAACTCACAGTCAGCAGCATTACCATGATCAGTGGTTGTACCCGGTACTTCTACATTCAAGTGAATTTCGTGAGTGCCATGAGACAGTGAGTTCTCAGCATACCAATATTCATTGATCTTATTGCCCAATACACCTTGCGGATAGTGCAGTGTTACTGAAATAGGAACATAGATCGGTTGTCTGGTATCGCTTGTATTACCACCTACTCTACCTACATATCTTACACATCTTACTACAGTTGTAGTCAATGAGCCGTTAGTCGGTCTGAAGTTAACGAAGTCAGCTTGGCTAACTGTCCACTGCAAGCAAGTCGTTGTCGGATGTTCGGGATCTGTTACTTCTGCAATTTCACCCAAGACTTCTGCGGTAGTAGCAGGCTCGAACTTGTAGTTACCTTCTGTACCGGTTCTTACATATTGTACAGCCAAACCACCTGCAGTTTCCAATTGATACAATGCATCGAATGTTTCCTTTGAAGTCTGTGCGGTGAGACCGAGCAATTCTGTCTGAGTTTCAGCCCAGGTCAATCTATCGTCTTGGTCAGCGCAGCTGTAATACATGTCTTTTACATCAAAGTCGCTTGTATACTTCGGCAGGATGTCTTCAACAATCAGGAACTTAATGTAACCGATAGCGACGATTTCATTGTTCTCTGTATTGATCAGTTCGGCACGAACCAGCGGAGTACGTCCTACGGTTTCGATACCTACTTCGCCGGTCGGTTCACCTGTTTGAGAATCAACACGGCTGGCGCGTAAGAAGAATTCTCCACTTTCTTCTCTCAATATAGAGTTGTCTGATTCTGAAGTCACATTGGTACCAATTGTCAAGTCAACCAATTCGAAGTTATACTTTAAATTGTATTGAGCCAATTCTTCATCTGTATCCCAAACTTGAGGTTTGCCGTCGTTACCGAATGAAGAAGCAGAGTTGCTGGTCCAATGCGTAGCAACCAATTGGTTCAGGTTGACACCTTGTACGTTATCATAAGCCACTTTCACTGTCGGGTCATTTTCAACAGCGTCCTTCACCATGTAATAAAGGTGTGCACCGTTCGATACATTGGGTACACTATGTTGGGTAGCATCAGCAGCATAGCGCAAGGCACCGTTAGTTGTCTGGTATGCAAGAGCTTTTACCTTGATTTGCGAAGAGTAAACGCCTGCATAGTCCGAAGTAATTACCGTGTCAACCGTACCTACGTTGTTTTGTTTAGCCTGCAAAGCCAATGATGTGATCTTATTGGTATTGTTGGTTATCTGATAATAACCGATTTCTGCATCACCCACAGACCATGCCTGGTTCATCACTTCACGGCCCGTCATCTTGATGTCTACATACAATCTGCCATTTTCAGGGTTGTTTGTGCGAGTGCTGAATCTCACAGCCGGTTCGGCATCAGCGGTTCTTGTGCTTACGAAATCCTTGTCTTCGCTAATTAAGCTCAAGTTGTCCTTGAAGGTTGAAACAATAGCCGAAGTCGGATTCATGTGGTAAGCATACGTTTGCCACGGTTCAATGAAACTTGGTTTTTCAGCCAGATTCTGATAGTTGTTGGCTGCTTCCAATACAGTATAGTTATTTCCGCCTACTGTACCGGTTGTTGCTGCATTGCTGATTTCGATAGCGCGGTAAGGAATCCATTTGTATTCCATCGATTCTACACCGTCCATATAAATAGCATTTGCATCGTCTACATCGAATACCAAAGATTTCAATGTAGAAGCCAAAGGTACAACTACTGTTGTCGTTTCACCATTGGCATCCAATACATTGGAGAAGATCAATTCTTGAGCTTCCGTATCCCATACAGCTACAACTGTACCTGCGGGTTTCCAGCTCAATGTGGTTACTTCTTCTGTAGTCTGGCCATTTTGTACAGTAACTTTTATCCAGTAGCCATCTGCATCTCCTTCAGTTCCGGGAACGTAATAAACAGATGCGGAAACTTCACCGGCAGGGCCTTGTTCGCCTTGTTCACCCTGAGGACCTTGTTCGCCTCTTGAAGGTAGACCGGTGTCTTCGCCATCGATG
This sequence comes from uncultured Bacteroides sp., assembly GCA_944322355.1. Classification (GTDB taxonomy): domain Bacteria; phylum Bacteroidota; class Bacteroidia; order Bacteroidales; family Bacteroidaceae; genus Bacteroides. The sequence goes on from CALUOT010000101.1 coordinate 7,183, forward strand.
AACCAGTTACCGTTTTCACCGATAGTCACTACAGAACCCGGTTTCCCGTCAACGCCGTCTACACCATTTGTCCCGTTGGTTAAAGTAAAGGAGTTACCGTTGCTTAAAGTAACTGTAACACCATTGTCCGTACTTGTAACATTAGTGATGACTGCACCATTCTGAATCTGCGTTTGGAGTTGGTTAACCAAAGTCTCCACCGCTTCCACGCGCTGATTCAGTGCCTCAATGTCATCGTCGTAGTCCTTACAAGACGTGACAGTTCCTGCCGTACCCAACATCAGGGCACTGAACAGGATCACACTTAGATACTTTTTGTTCATAATAGAAAAATTTAA
>CALUOT010000102.1 GCA_944322355.1 uncultured Bacteroides sp.
GGGCATCTCCTATCTTCCGGAGCATGCGGTTGATCCAGCGGGTGGAGTCGCGTCCCGACCAGTTGTAGACATAGAGCTGGGTTTTGATCAGGCTGAACCACTTGGCATTGGGGTTCTGGCGGACGTAGAGGGACAGGTCGGAGGGCTTCACTTCCTTGTTGTCGGTGCGTATGCGGACATTGTCCAGCAGGTAAGACCCTTCCGGCACGTACTTGGTGGAGGAGCATGAAGCCAGTCCGCAAAGGATCAGGATGACAACCACATAATGAAAACCTTTCCTCATAAGTGAATTACCGCACGATAAACTGCTACAAATATAGGCTTATTTTTTCGTTTGTGAAACTTTTTTGCCCATATAGAAAGAATGATTACTTTTGCATAACGAAATTTTGAATGAAAGTATGGCACTCAGCAAAAATAAGCTCAAATATATCCGTTCGTTGGAACTGAAAAAGAACCGGAAGGCCGAACAAGTCTTTCTGGCCGAAGGGCCGAAGTTGGTGGGCGATTTGTGGGGGCATTTTCCTTGCCGCCTGCTGGCAGGTACTTCCGAATGGCTTGCCAGGCATCCGGCGATGCAGGCCGGAGAAGTGGTGGAAGTGTCCGAAGAAGAATTGGCGCGGGCCAGCTTGCTCAAGACTCCTCAGCAGGTGTTGGCCGTGTTTGAACAACGGGAAGAGGACGTCGACCTGTCTGTCGTGGAGCATTCCCTGTGTCTGGCACTGGATGGCGTGCAAGATCCCGGAAACCTGGGGACTATTGTCCGCCTGGCCGATTGGTTTGGCATCGAACACCTCTTCTGTTCACTTCAGACGGCGGATATTTATAATCCGAAAGCCATCCAAGCCACCATGGGCGGCATAGCTCGGGTCAAGGTGCATTATCAGCCTTTGGACACGCTCTTGCAGTCCCTGCATCCAGGTGTGCCGGTGTACGGGACATTCCTTGGCGGAGACAACCTGTATGCACAACCCCTCTCGACGAATGGGCTGATTGTGATGGGAAACGAGGGAAACGGTATCAGCAAGGAAGTGGAGAAGTGTATCAACCGGCGTCTGTACATTCCTCCTTATCCCTCCGGACGGGAGACTACCGAGTCGCTCAATGTGGCTATAGCGACCGCAATTGTGTGTGCCGAGTTTCGGCGACAGGCTTCCGCACACGAAGGTCGAACGGTGTAAACCAGACGGGCGTAAGCTGTTCGAGGGTTTCAGCCACGTCCTCGGGTAGTTTATCCAGCACGTCCGAAGGAGAGAAGGAGAGGGTAGAAGCCGGGCTTCCCGCAGGAAGAAGGGCAATGACGCCTGCCTGCCAAAGGGTATTTTCCACCTCTTCGGTGAGGGGAAACACCCGTCGGATGCGATTCCCCTCTACTTCGATGGCTTGTTGTTTCAGGAAACCATGCCCGGGCAGAAAGAGGTAGTGAGCGGCAAAGCAGGTCATGATTCCTTTTTCTGTACCCCCTTGGACGGGGCAGGTTTCAATGGATGAACGTTCGACTTTCGGATGACCGGCTTCGGAGTGGACTGAGTCGCCGGTTTTTGCGAACGTCTGATTTCTTCCGGTCGGGGACGAGCTGGAGTCTTGGGTGGGGTGACAGAATCTTTTTCTACTTTCGGCGTAACCGGGATGCTGTCTTTCCGGGACTTTCCTACCGGGGTTTCTTGCGGAGCCTCCGTGTCCAGGGAGTCGGCTACGTCCAATGAATCTTTCTCCCGCGCATGATAACGCATCAGGGAAATCCGGTGCAGCAAGAGCGGACGGGAAGCGTGGGGGCGGGGATAATAGACAAATCCCTTGACTTCCGACAAGGCTCCTAACGTGTCGCCTGCCAGGGTTAACGTCTGTACACCCGGTTGGTAAATGGGGACCGACGTGCCTATCACGCTATCATTCTTATAGTGAATCTGCATAGCCATGATGGGAGCATGCAGGGTGTCGAAAGCTTCGCCCGAGAAAGCAAAACTGACACTCCAGCGCAAGGTGTCGCGTTCTTTAAAGTTAGAATCGGACGGGAGGGTGAAAGTCATTTTATTATCCATCGGCATGCCGCTTAACTGGTAGATGCGAAGCCAGGCCCATACATCGATGCTATCGCCCGGAAGGGAAGTGATGGGTTTGTTCTCGCGTAAGGCTACGAGATGCTCGATATAACTTCTTTCTGCTTTCAGGCGTTCGTTGACCTTCTCATAGATTTGGGTGATGACATCGGGATGGCGGGCGAACCACACCATCGACGAATCGAATTGGGCTTCGGTAATGCCGTGTTTCTTATACACCGATTCGATGTAGAGTACCCGTTTGTATCGCTCGGTGTGGGACACTTCTTCGCCCATGGCTTTGGCTATGTGGTAATCGTACAGCACATCTTCCATCTTGGCGTCGCTCAGCACTGTGTCGGGCCGTTTTGCTTGGCAAGCTGTCAGGACACAGGCCATCAGGAGCAGGCCTCCTCCGAAAAATCGTTTGGTCAGCTTCATGATTTTTTGGTCACAGAATGATAGGCTTCACTAAATTCCTTATTATAAAAGAGCAACAACGCGATGAATCCGCAACTGATGGCTGCATCGGCAAAGTTGAATATGGGGCTGAAAAAGATAAATCGGTCGCCTCCTACCCAAGGCATCCATTCGGGCCAATAGGTGTCGATAATGGGGAAATAGAACATATCGACCACTTTCCCATAAAAAAACGGGGCATATCCGCCTTCGGCCGGCATGAACGAAGCTATCTGATAATGGGTACTCTCGTTGAAGATGACTCCATAGAATACACTGTCGATGATGTTGCCCAAAGCACCGGCCATCACCAGAGCGATGCATACGATGAAGCCCGTCTTCAGGTTCTGATGAATGAATTTCCACAACAGCCAGCCGATGAGACCTACGGCAACGATGCGGAAAGAGGTCAAAAAGAGCTTGCCCATGATTTCCATACCGAAGGCCATACCGCTATTCTCGACAAAATAGATGTAAAACCACGTGGGAGGTTCGGTCTGAATGCCCAGTTTATCGTATAGCCACCCGATGGCATTGATGCTTTCGTGCCAATACATGCCTGTCTTGACGGCCACTTTGATGACTTGATCAATGATGAGGGTAGAAAATATGACTATCAGGGCTATCCAGCCTTTTGAGGAGACTTTTTTCATGTTGGGTTAAAAAAATGACAAGCTACGGGTAGTCAGTATCCTGATGGGAAAAAGATTACCCGTAGCTTGTGTTCACATAAACTTACTTCTTTTCGTTGTTCTTGGCCTCGATGCTCAGGGTGGCGTGAGGTACCGCACGCAAGCGTTCTTTGGGAATCAGCTTACCTGTTTCCCGACAAATGCCATACGTTTTATTCTCAATGCGGACCAGCGCAGCCTGCAATCCTTGGATGAATTTCAATTGACGTTGTGCCAGGCGGGTCGTTTCTTCTTTCGACAACGTATTGGCACCTTCTTCCAATACTTTGTAGGTTGGTGAAGTGTCGTCCGTATCGTTTCCGTCGGCACCTGTCAAACTGGCTTTCAACATGTCATAATCCCGTTGTGCCAATTCCAGTTTTTCTAGAATGATAGCCCGGAATTCTTCCAGTTCAGCATCCGAGTATCTTGTCTTTTCTGCCATAAATCTACTACGTTTAATGGTTGTTTTTTTGGTATTAATAGTCTCTTATCCCATCGTTTCAGTTCTTCTCGACATGTACGAGCAGAGTGAAGTCATCGAAAGCCAATTCCACACCGTTCTCCACTTGTTCGGCCAACGTCAGCGAAGTTGCTAAAACTTGGTTGCAAATATAGTCTTTATATTCATTCACTGCATCATCTGTCTGTATATTTTTAGACAAGGTTATGCATATTTTATCCGTAATTTCAAAACCGCTTGATTTGCGCAGGTTCTGAATGCGATTTACCAACTCGCGGGCTACTCCTTCGCGACGCAGTTCCTCGGTGACGGTTACCTCCAGGGCTACGGTCAGGCGGCCTTCATTAGCCACCAGCCAACCGGGGATGTCTTCGCTGAAGATTTCCACGTCTCCTGTCTCGATGACGGCCTCTCCGCCTTCCAATGGAAAAGCATAACGTCCGTTTTTCTCCAGTTCGGCAATCGCTTCCTGCGACATGTCGGCTACGGCGGCAGCCACGGCTTTCATCTGTTTGCCGAACTTCGGACCCAGCTTTTTGAAGTCGCACTTCACGCGTTTCACCAGTACGCCGGCAGCTCCGTCCACGAATTGGAGTTCTTTCACGTTCACTTCGTTCAGGATGAGGCTCTTTACAGCTTCGATGTGAGCCCGTTGCATTTCGTCTACCACCGGAATCATGATGCATTGCAGGGGTTGGCGCACTTTGATGTTCACCTTCCGGCGTAACGCCAGTACCATGGAGGTAATGTCCTGGGCTACCTGCATGCGGGCTTCCAACTCCTTGTCCACCAAAGCTTCGTTGCATTCGGGGAAGCGGGACAGATGGACGGAAATGACCGTATCGCGACCTGTGACACTGGTCAGGTCGCTATACAGCAGGTCGGCATAGAACGGCGCGATGGGCGCCATGAGCTTGGCCACAGTCTCCAAACAAGTGTACAGTGTCTGGTAAGCTGAGAGTTTGTCTTCCGTCATGCCACCTCCCCAAAAGCGTTTGCGATTCAGACGTACATACCAGTTCGAGAGGTTGTCATTGACGAAATCCGAAATCAACCGGCCGGCTTTGGTCGGTTCGTAATCGTTGTAGCAAGCATCCACGTCCTTCACCAGGGAGTTCAGCAAGGAGAGAATCCAACGGTCTATCTCCGGCCGGTTTGCCATGGGAACGTCGGGTTCCTGGTAGGTGAATCCGTCTACATTGGCATACAGGGCGAAGAACGAGTAGGTGTTGTACAGGGTGCCGAAGAACTTGCGACGTACTTCTTCCACACCTTCTACGTCGAACTTCAGGTTATCCCATGGAGAAGAGTTGGTAATCATGTACCAACGGAGCGGATCGGAGCCATACTTCTCGATGGTAGAGAAGGGGTCGATGGCATTGCCCAGGCGTTTGGACATCTTGTTACCGTTCTTATCGAGCACGAGGCCGGTGGAAATCACGGTGCGGTAAGCTACGCTGTCGAACACCATCGTAGCAATGGCATGCAGGGTGAAGAACCAGCCGCGTGTCTGGTCCACGCCTTCCGAGATAAAGTCGGCAGGATAGACGTGACGTTCGTCCAGCAGTTCTTTATTCTCAAACGGATAATGAATCTGGGCATAGGGCATGGAACCGGAATCGAACCATACGTCTATCAAGTCCGTCTCGCGTTTCATGGGTTGGCCTGACGCAGAGGTCAGGATGATGTCGTCCACATAGGGGCGATGCAAGTCTATCTTGTTGTAATTCTCTGCGGTATATTCGCCCGGTATGAAGCCCTTTTCCTTATAGGGATTGCTGGCCATGAGACCGGCTGCTACGGATTTTTCAATTTCGTTATAAAGTTCTTCTACCGACTCGATACATTTCTCTTCCGTGCCGTCCTCCGTGCGCCAGATGGGCAAGGGCGTACCCCAGTAGCGCGAACGGCTCAGGTTCCAGTCGTTCAGATTTTCCAACCACTTGCCGAAACGCCCCGTACCGGTCGATTCGGGTTTCCAGTTAATGGTCTTGTTCAGTTCCACCATACGTTCCTTGCAGGCGGTACTCCGGATGAACCAGCTGTCCAGCGGATAGTACAATACGGGCTTGTCCGTACGCCAGCAGTGCGGATAGTTGTGTACATGCTTCTCTATCTTGAAGGCTTGGTTAGCGGCTTTCATCATCATGCAGAGGTAGAAGTCCAGTGATTCGGCGGCTCCGGCTGCTTTCTCGTCATACTTTCCGTCGATGGTGAACTGCGGGTCGTAGGCATTCTTCACCCACTTGCCTTCGTATTCCTTATATAAAGGCACATTGACGCAGGTTTCCACAAAACGCTCATCCAGTTCGTCCAGCAGGTAGAATTTGCCGGTGAGGTCTACCATGGGGCGTGTCTCTCCTCGTTTGTTGATCATGAACAATGCGGGAATGCCGGCTGCACGGGCCACTTGCGCATCGTCCGCACCAAACGTCGGTGCGATGTGTACGATACCTGTACCGTCTTCGGTGGTTACGTAGTCACCCGGGATGACCCGGAAAGCCTTTTCACTCGGAGTCCAGTTACCATCTGCATCGACTTCGACTGGTTTCACCCACGGAATGAGTTGTTCATATTCCATACCCACCAAGTCCGGACCTTTGTATTCGCCCACTATCCGGAACGGTATCAGCTTGTCCCCCGGTTTATAGTCTTCCAGAGCGATGCCTTCTGCCTTCTTGTTGAAGTGCGTGTAGAGCAAGGCTTTGGCCAACACAACGGTCATTTTTTCACCCGAATAGGCGTTATAAGTCTGTACGGCTACGTAATCAATCTTGGGGCCTACGCAAAGCGCCGTGTTCGAAGGCAGGGTCCAAGGAGTAGTGGTCCAGGCCAGGAAGTAAGGGGTACCCCACTGCGCCATTTCCGGTTTGGGATTCTTCATCTTGAACTGGCCTACTACGGTCAGATCTTTGACGTCCCGGTAACATCCCGGCTGGTTCAATTCGTGCGAACTCAGTCCCGTTCCGGCTGCCGGCGAATAGGGTTGAATGGTATATCCTTTATATAAGAGTCCTTTTTTATAGAGTTGTTTCAGCAGCCACCACAAGGTTTCGATGTAGCGGTTGTCGTACGTGATGTACGGGTCTTTCATGTCCACCCAGTACCCGATGCGGTGTGTCAAGTCCTCCCATTCCTTGGTGAACTTCATGACATCCTTGCGACATGCCGCATTATAGTCGGCTACGGAGATGGACTTGCCGATGTCTTCTTTGGTAATACCCAATGCTTTCTCTACCCCCAACTCTACCGGAAGTCCGTGCGTATCCCATCCGGCCTTGCGCTTCACTTGGAAGCCTTTCATCGTCTTGTATCGGCAGAACGTGTCCTTGATGGTACGGGCAATCACGTGGTGAATGCCTGGCATGCCATTAGCAGAAGGAGGACCTTCATAAAAGATAAATGAAGGACATCCCTCGCGTTCTGTCATACTTTTGGAGAAAACATCGTTTTCATCCCATTTCTTCAACACTTCCTTGTTGATTTCCGAAAGATTGAAATTCGAATGTTCGGCAAATTTACCCATGGTTCTTTTATCTTCTATTATATACGATTTTACCTTTTTTATTTAGGGGTGCAAAATTATAAAAAAGCGGAGAATTAAACCTATTTTTAAGTTGAAAAGCAAGCATTTTTAGAAGAAGTAACAAAAGAACGGGTCTCGGCCTGGGTTAAGATTAAGAAGTAAGGGGCTGGAAAACAAAAATAGGAAGAAAGCGATTTTGCTTCCTTCCTATTGGGTGAGCCTCTTGTCGGATTCGAACCAACGACCCCGAGATTACAAATCACGTGCTCTGGCCAACTGAGCTAAAGA
>CALUOT010000103.1 GCA_944322355.1 uncultured Bacteroides sp.
GGTCAATCATATTGTAGCCAAAGGTGGGCAAATCCTGTTTGGCCAAAAGGGTCAAAGTCGCGTGGCTTTTCCAGTGGGTACATATTCCTCCAGATTCACATAATCATCGTCGCGGTTGGTGTAAGTCACCTCACTGCCCACAAGCAATTTCCCTCCTCCCAAAGGGAAAGCCAAAGACAGCTTTCCTGCCGCGAGCTGGTTCTTTACATGACTCAACGCATGTACGCTACGGTCTTCTGCTGTGGCGCTGGTTTCCTCTGTCAGTTGTTCCTGATTGCTTCCATTCTGAAAATAAACCACATTGAAATCAATCTCTACTTTGTCTATTCGGCCGTTATAGTACGCATTCAGCTGATGTTCCCAATCCATGTCATAATCACCGATAGACGAACTTTCCAATTCATCGTCATAAACACCGTCCACCGTCGACAGGTTGTGCAACAGCATGTCCCGATCCACCTTGAACGGATTTGTGACCATGTATTTCAATCCGATAGAGTTATAGTCATCCAGCATATAGTTGACCCCCATATCCCCCATAACGTATTGTTTCCGGTTCTTATTGATGAACGAATTGTTATATTCTTGGAGCCGGTCGGTCTGCATGGACTGACGGGACTCTCCATGCTGTTCGGAATAGGTCCGGTCATATTTGAAAGTCCCGAACACGTCCCATCCTTTGTAGCGATAGTTGATGTTTAATAGGACATTTTGGCAGTTATGTACTGACAAAATTTCTTATATATTCGTGAGCCATTTCATATATATTCGTGGGCACTTTCATATATATTCGTGAGCCCACGCACTTATATCCCCTTTTTAGAGCATCTGTTTTCAGGTTTTAACGGTCTGTCCATTTTAGGGGAAATAGCCATATGACAATCTCAAATATTTACAGAAATATAGACTTAAGGAACAAGGCTGAAAGAAGGTTACTACCCTAAGGCTCGAATGTTAGTAACCTAAGGGGGGAATGTTACTAACATTCGGCCTCTATGTTAGTAACATTCAAAGACCCCCTCCAGAACCCATTCTGAAGGGGGGAAGAGACCTTTCCCGATTTTTAATCAAGAATATTAACAAATCAACATTTATCCACCAGTCAACGACTTCAACCGGATGCTTAAAAACGTCTAAAAAAAGCTGTCTTATACTGACATTTCGTCACTCCGCCAGCAGTGTCAGCGGCGAAAGGGTGTAGCTCAGTTCCTGGCCGATATCCTTACGGAGTGTAACCGTGAAACTCACTTCTTGCGGCAATTCATCGGGAACTGATTGGAACATCAAGTCCATGGAAGGTTGCGCCAAGGGATCAAGTGCCAGCCAGTCGTTGATGCGGGTAGGCTTGTCATTCGTCCCCTTGCCATAAAGCAACTGACCGTTGCTGCCACATATATAATAAGGTTCATACCTTACAATGTCCAGATAGTCGTTGAGCGACTGCCCGGCCGGAACGCCGAACAAAGTTTGATCGGCTGTAATCTCTAATGCTTCCACGGCATCCGTGCGGTATTCCATGGTCACCAGATTCATCCGTGTCAGGATATCATTGAAATAGTCGTATTCTATCTGTTCCTCCAGTCCGGAGATTCGATAAAAATCGCTTGTCTGAAAGGTATCGCCAAAGTCACCGATGGACGGCGAAGCAAGTTGCTGGTTGGAAGTCACGATTTCCATAAAGAACTGAGAACAGGGCACACCGGTCGAATCTTTGTCTTGCAAACTCTGGTAATGGCCGTTTACCAGCTTTCCCGGAATCATCCAAGCATAATACGCCTTTCTGGGAATGAAGTCCAGGCTGGTCTCTTCCATATAATCTTCAGTGACACAGGAGGCCAGAAACGGTAAAAGGAATAATAGCAATAATCTCTTTTTCATAACTTTCTTAATTTTAAATGAATGTTTAATTGACACAAAATTAGAGCTTTTTATCAAATAGACAATGGACAACAAGTGGACAAAATAAACAAAAAATAAATTGTAATTCACTGTTTATAAGTAAATTACAATTCACCCCAATATTACAATGTGGACAAGGAGTGACTCAGAAGTTCCAAATCCACAGATCAATTGTCATCTCTTCACCCCAATGACCAATAATTTGCTTGATATGATCTCTCAAACGAGCTTTCTTTTTGGATACGGAATTGGGTTCAACAGACAATAGAATAGCTATAATCGAATTAGAAAAATGCAGTTTCATGAGACAGGCCAACCGCAATTCATTTTCTGTCATGGATGGAATGGCTTCAAACAAACGCTGGGTGAAATGGTCGAAAAGGAAGTCAACCTCCTTTTTGATTTTATCCCATTCGGAGTCCGTTATGCAATGTGGAGTTTGCTTCAACCCGTTCAACACTTTATTGCTTTTCAGCAACTGACTGCACAAGAACCATTCCCGGTCGTGTAGCCGCAGATTTTCTTTCGTAAGTTTGTTCAACTGCTCCAACTCTTTCGATTTACTACCTGTCAGCTTACCGGACAATATCTCGACATCTTTCTGTAGAATCCTGTTTTTCTGCTCCAGTTGTACGTTCTCAGTCTGGATCTCTGCTATCGTCTTTTCTTGTTCTTCACTTTCTTCTTTTAAATTTTTATTAATTACCAGTCTGTTATTGACTTCCAACTGTTCTTCCAGTTCGGCTATACGTTTCAAGTTACGACTGATGGTCAATTCGTTTTGCTGAATACAAAGCGTTTTCGAATGTGCCTGCCCCTCAGCTTTTCGTATGCGGCGTTCTTTCTTGAACAATTTATAAATAAGAATACTGATAATACATAATGCCAAACTTAACATCAACAACATATTTCGGACGATTCGATCATTTTTAATCCGAAGTTCGTTCCGTTCATTAATTATTTTTTGTTGGTCATATTTTTCTCGTATCTCCGCAATTTCTCTACTCTTATCCAATACGTGAATGGAATCTTTATAGGCTGATTCTTTATAACTATATAAAGCTGCCCTTTTGTAATCTCCCTGATCAAAAGCTAAATCAGAAAGTCGTTCATACAAACCTCTTTGAACATATACATTAGTAGCAGAATCCGGTACTTCACCACCTTTCTTCAAATAATAATAGGCAGAATCCGGCTTATTCATTAAAATAAGCTTTTCCTATCACAGAATACTGCGAAGCTGTCAATTCAAAATTATGCTCTTTCTGCAACACAAGGAAATGAGTGACATAATGCCGCACAGAAATATAATCTTTTAATGAGAAATAAATTCCTAAAAGTTCGATAATATTTCCACCTATCACTTCATATTGCTCCTTTTCCTTTGCAACCTCAATCGCCTTTTTATAGCATTCAACAGCGTTATTCAATTCATTCAATTTACTATATACTCTTGCCAAGACAGTTAAAGAAGAAATTATATAACTTGAATTTCCACTTTTTTGGGCATATTCATAAGCTTTTTGGGCAGCTTCTTTACCAGAATCATAAAGATTCCGGTAAACATATGTGTCGGCTATTTCTTCATAAATTAAATGGGCTAACAAATAATCTGTAGTTTTTTCTACTTCACCAGAAGCTTTCAATAAATTCCGCTGCGCTTCTTCTATGTGCTGATGTTCCTTGCATATCGCTCCCTTATAATACAAAGCCATTGCCTTGCGCTGTGCATCGCCATGCCGCAGGAAGTAGGGATAAGCCACATTAATCAGGCTGTCCGACTGGGACATAAAGAGTTTGTACCGGGCTTGCGTGGTGAACAAAGCCCACGTGGCAAGGTTCAGCGAGTCGGATGCAGGCGGCACGGACATGGCTTCCAGCAGGCGCAAGGCACTGTCCGGAGCTTGATACATGATGCTTTCCACTTGCTGCAACGCCGGCGACAAGGCGGCTGCCGATTCTTTCGAGCCATCGGTGCAAGCGAGCAATGACAGACTTGCGGCAAAGAGTAGAACCCAAATATATCTCATGACTTTACTTTCTATGTTTGACGTCGCAAATGTATAGAAAAAACCGAAAGAAACAAAAAAAGGCATGGTTATTCCAGCTTTTTTTCGACTTAATGCAATCAGAACACTCATGATGGCTTACATTTTATTCTACCGACATTTCTCTCTTTGAATGGAACGTTGGTCTTTTTTAGATTCTATAAACTTTTATTCTGTATTTTTCGTTGTGTATTGAAGATGTTTTCGTAATTTTGGGGCGTTTCTTACAAGTGGGAAGCAAACGACCTTAATAGATAAGAATATATCATCATAAACTCCGATAAAGTATGGAAAACAAAATTCAAGAGCTGACCGATAAAATCTACCATGAAGGGGTGGAGAAAGGGAATGAAGAAGCTCGTAAGCTTGTAGAACAAGCACAGAATGAGGCTAAGAGAATCGTGGATGAGGCTCAACGGCAAGCCGAAGCGATTGTGGCCAATGCACGTAAGTCAGCTGATGAGTTGACGCAAAACACAAAATCAGAATTAAGACTGTTTGCCGGTCAGGCGGTGAATGCGCTGAAGTCTGAAATCGCCACCTTGGTGACGGACAAGCTTGTAAATGCCGATGTAAAGGCGTTTGCCGCCAACAAGGATTACCTGAACGCTTTCATCGTGGCTCTGGCTTCCAAATGGAGCATGGACGAGCCGATAGTCATCTCCACGGCCGATGCGGAAGGCTTGAAAAAGTATTTTGCCGCCAAAGCCAAGAATCTGTTGGACAAGGGCGTGAAGATAGAGCAGGTGAACGGCATCAAGACCCTCTTTACGGTATCTCCTGCTGATGGCTCTTATAAAGTGGATTTTGGCGAGGAGGAATTCATGAACTACTTCAAGGAGTTCTTACGCCCGCAATTGGTGGAAATGTTATTCTAAAATCCCGTTTTTATGAGTACGTATTATTACTTGGTAGCCGGATTGCCCGACCTTACTTTGGAGGACAGCAAGCTGAGCTATACGGTAGCCGATTTCAAAACGGAATTTTACCACCATCTGTCTCCTGCGGACAAGCGGCTGGTGGACTTGTTCTATTTGAAATACGACAATGCGAACGTCTTGAAGCTTTTGAAGGATAAGGACGCTTGCATAGACGTGTGCGGCAATTATACGGCGGACACCTTGGCCGAGTACATAGCCGCGTTGAAAGACGGTGACCATCTGCCGGACAGCGTATTCCCTTCTTACTTATCCACATTCATTACCGAACACTTCAGCCAATCGACCGAGGGGGCGAATTTGTTGCCCGAGGATCGTTTGGCTTCTTTGTATTATGCCTACGCCATGAGGTGTAAAAACCGTTTCGTGTCCCGTTGGTTCGACTTCAACCTGACGGTGAATAATGTGCTGGTGGCTTTGATGGGGCGTAAGTACAAGTTGGACGTATCTTCTTTGATTGTGGGCGACACGGAGGTATGCGAGGCTTTGCGTACATCCAATGCCCGCGACTTCGGCTTGGGTACGGAGGTGGACTACCTTGACCAGGTGATGAAGATTGCCGAGGTGGACGACCTGGTGGAACGTGAGAAGAAGCTCGACCAGTTGCGTTGGGCCTGGATGGAAGAAGCCACGCTCTTCAATTACTTCACCATCGAACGCCTGTTCGTCTTCCTCCTGCAAGTGGAGATGATCGAGCGCTGGCTCTCGCTGGATAAGGAGAAAGGCAACCAATTGTTCCGCCAGATGATAGCCACCCTGAAGGATGAGGTGCAGATACCGGAGGAATTTAAATAAAGAATAAGATAAATACCTATTATAATATGGCAACAAAAGGAACTGTTAGTGGCGTTATCGCCAACATGGTAACCCTCGTGGTCGACGGACCGGTGGCCCAGAACGAGATTTGCTATATCTCGACGGGAGGCGACCGTCTGATGGCCGAGGTTATCAAGGTAGTAGGTTCTCAGGCTTATGTCCAGGTGTTCGAAAGCACACGCGGACTGAAGGTGGGCGCCGAAGCCGAATTTACCGGACACATGCTGGAAGTGACCTTAGGTCCCGGCATGCTGTCGAAGAATTACGATGGTTTGCAGAACGACCTCGACAAGATGGAAGGCGTCTTCCTGAAACGCGGCCAATACACGTATCCGCTGGATAAGGAACGCAAGTGGCACTTTGTCCCGTTGGTGAAGACGGGCGACAAAGTTGAAGCTTCGGCCTGGCTGGGACAGGTGGAAGAGAACTTCCAACCGCTAAAGATTATGGTGCCTTTCACGCAGAAAGGTGTCTGCACCGTGAAATCCGTTGTGCCCGAAGGCGATTACACCATCGAGGACACCGTGGCTGTGCTCGTTGCCGAGGATGGTACGGAAGTGCCCGTCAACATGATACAGAAGTGGCCCGTGAAGCGCGCCATGACCAACTATAAAGAGAAACCGCGTCCCTTCAAGCTGCTGGAGACGGGTGTGCGCGTCATAGATACGGTGAACCCCATCGTAGAAGGCGGAACGGGCTTTATTCCCGGCCCCTTCGGTACGGGTAAGACGGTGCTTCAGCACGCTATTTCCAAGCAGGCTGAGGCGGACATCGTGATTATAGCCGCCTGCGGTGAGCGTGCCAACGAGGTAGTGGAAATCTTCACAGAGTTCCCCGAATTGGTCGACCCGCACACAGGCCGCAAGCTGATGGAGCGTACCATCATCATCGCCAACACATCCAACATGCCGGTAGCTGCCCGTGAGGCTTCCGTCTACACCGCCATGACCATTGCCGAATATTACCGCAGCATGGGCTTGAAGGTGTTGCTGATGGCCGACTCTACTTCCCGTTGGGCACAGGCCTTGCGTGAGATGTCCAACCGTATGGAGGAACTTCCCGGTCCCGATGCCTTCCCCATGGACTTGTCTTCCATTATCTCCAACTTCTACGGACGTGCCGGATACGTGGTGCTGAACAACGGACAGACGGGTTCCATTACCTTTATCGGTACCGTGTCGCCCGCCGGTGGTAACCTCAAGGAGCCCGTGACCGAGAACACCAAGAAAGTGGCCCGTTGCTTTTACGCGCTGGAGCAAGACCGTGCGGACAAGAAACGTTATCCTGCCGTCAATCCCATTGATTCCTATTCGAAGTACATCGAATATCCAGAGTTTGAGGACTACATCACCAAGCGCATCAACGGCGAATGGCTGGGCAAGGTGAACGAGATAAAGACCCGCCTGCAACGAGGCAAGGAGATTGCCGAGCAGATTAACATTTTGGGCGATGACGGTGTGCCCGTAGACTACCATGTCATCTTCTGGAAATCCGAGCTGATAGACTTCGTCATCCTCCAGCAGGACGCCTTCGATGAGGTGGATGCCGTGACGCCCATGGAACGCCAGGAGGACATCCTCAACATGGTCATCGACATCTGCCACACGGAGTTCCGCTTCGACAA
This sequence comes from uncultured Bacteroides sp., assembly GCA_944322355.1. Taxonomy (GTDB): domain Bacteria; phylum Bacteroidota; class Bacteroidia; order Bacteroidales; family Bacteroidaceae; genus Bacteroides. The sequence goes on from CALUOT010000103.1 coordinate 7,326, forward strand.
CTTCAACGAGGTCATGGACTACTTCAAGAAGATGATTAATATCTGCAAGCAGATGAACTACTCGCCCTATAAGTCCGAACAGTACGAGGAGTTCCGCCGCCAGTTGCAGCAATTGTTAGA
>CALUOT010000104.1 GCA_944322355.1 uncultured Bacteroides sp.
ACTGACGACCCGTATGCCTGCCCCACTGATGGTGACGTAGGCCAGCAGCGTGTGCGGATCTTGCCGGATCAGTTGCAGACAATCAGCCATCCGCTCGGGGGCAATGTGGTCGAAGTCCGCCAGGCAGAGCGATGTCCACCCGCTGATATGCTCCCTGCGTTTCCCGCCCTCAAAGCGCACGGCCACCGCGAAACAGGGACAAGAGGATTTTTCACGAGCAGCCGCCGGGCTCTTTCCCTCTTGCAGATAGCGCCGATGCAGCCCGGTGTGTTCGGCGACGGCCGCATTGTTACGTATCAGTTCCACCACGTTTTCCCAAGTCGTTTCTGTCGGACAAGTGTCCGCATAGCCCTTGAAAAGGCTGATTGTCTCTTTGTTAGTCATATCTGTCTTTTTTTGAGCACGAAGATAAGTCCTATTTTTGAAACAATTACAACCGGTGGTATCCATATATGCGTATCGATTTTTGCTAACTTTCAGCCCTTTTAAGAGATTTTTAAATTTATTACTCACTCCAAAATGTTTAAACCATGAAACATGAAGACTCGGAAAGTCCCCAACTGGGAATGTGCATCGCCCGGATGCAAAAGGTGCTGAAAGTAGACGGTCGTCGTCTCACCAATCGTGAAATTTGTCAAAGACTTCATCTGTCGCACACCACGTACATGGAGATGAAGAAAGGCAAACAGACGAAACTGTATCCCTACCGGGATTTTCTTTTGCTGTATCTGCCCGCCCTGCTGGAAGAAGCCAACCGGCATTGGCTCGACGAGTTAGTGCGCAGCTTGGAAGCCGACCAGAAAGTCCGCGGCCTCTAACCGCTCCCGATGACCTGCCTTGACAGGTTGGCAGCCCATTTTATGACTCCGTCTTTATGCGTCCGCGTGAACAAAGGTTAATCGTATTTTGGTTTCACATTAACATTTAACACTTCCTCACGCGGAGGCGCGTATAGCGGAGTTATATTATAGGGTGCCAACCCGGCAAGAAGCAAACAAAAGCGCCAATAAAAAAATCAATGAAATCATACAAAATTTTCAAAATGAATTACTATCTTTGTGAAAGCATTGACATTTTAATTGTCACTCTTATTTTTTCTAAATTATGAAAATTGCTTATTGTTATAGCGGCCTACACATGACCGGAGGCATAGAACGTGTACTGACACTCAAAGTTAACTACCTATCATCCATAGGTTATGAAATACATATCATTTTATACGACAACGAAGGAAAAGAACCAGTTTTTCCATTAAGTAAAGCTGTACATGTCCATCAGTTAAACATAAACTTTGGGGCTTCTTACCGATATCCATTTCTAAAACGTCTTTGGTTGAATTACCAAAAAACGAATTTGTTAAGAAAAAAACTAAATGATTGTCTGTGTCGAATACGACCAGATATTACAATTTCCACATTGAGACAAGAAATTAAAATAATAAACAAGATGACCGATGGAAGCATTAAAATAGGAGAAGCACATGTGGATAAAAAACATATCTGGACCCTTGAAAATCCTCCTTCTTGGCTACCTGTTTTCATTCGCTCTTCGATAAGTAATTATCGAATTCATTTACTAATAAAAGAAATTCAGCAACTTTCTAAATTTATTGTATTAACGCATGAAGATGCTGAATCTTATCCTGAAATAAGTAACATAACAGTCATACCTAATCCTGTATCGTTTATACCACAAAAAGTTTCAAATTGTACCAACAAACAAATAATAGCAGTTGGACGTTATCACCTACAGAAAGGATTTGACCGATTAATAACTGTTTGGCAACAAGTGCATAGCAAACATTCAGATTGGCTATTAAGAATTTATGGAGAAGGATCCTTAAGAGACAAACTCACTGCTCAAGTTGTCGAGCTAAATTTACAAGATAATTGCCTATTGGAACATGCTGTACCAGACATTGCCACCAAACTTCAAGAAAGTAGCATCTTTGTATTAAGTTCCCGATTTGAGGGTTTCGGTATGGTTATTGTCGAAGCAATGGCCTGCGGACTTCCGGTAGTTTCTTATGCCTGCCAGTGTGGTCCTCGAGACATTATATCCGAAGGGATAGATGGCTTATTGGTAAAGGAAGGAGACATCAGCGGATTGGCAGCAGGTATCAACCAACTGATAGAAAACGATGAACTACGCCAAAAGATGGGAAAGCAAGCTCGAAAAAAAGCGGAACAGTATACCATAGAAAAGATTGGAAAGAAATGGATTAATTTATTTGAGTCGCTGATAGAATCTAAAAACTCAAATAGATGAAAACAGTCCATTCCATGTCCCGCGCCAAACTGCACTGGCCAAATCCGGACGCTTCGTTTTTAGGTAACTAAATATCTTAGAAGGCATTACAATACATAATAAATAAATACAAGATAGCACTTTGTTTATTCCACGACGATTCCGCCGGGCATACATGACTCGTGCCCGTCGGATATAGTATTCTCGTAAATAACTTTTTCGAGTAATTGTTTTACTACCTTTATGATAAATCACAACACGAGACTCATAGAAAAGTTTATATCCAGCGTCACATATTCGATTACTCCAATCGAACTCTTCATAAAACAGAAAATAGCCCTCAAACATCGGTCCAACTCGTTCTATTACATCGCGACGTACCATCATAGCGCAACCATGTAATATCCAAGTCTCATGTGAACAATTCGGATCATCATAGTGAGATAAACCAAACGGTGCACTTTTAAAACGTAATCTAATATTAGTTAGCCCATTATAACCATAATATTGTATCTCACCAGACTTATACAGACTTTCAATACGAGGCGAAACAGCTCCCCACTGTCCAGACTGTAAACAATTAACTAATATCTGTAAAACAGGTTTCTTAATAACTACATCATTATTTAAAAAGAAAATATATTGACCTAAAGCATGTCGAATCCCCAGATTATTCCCTCCGGCGAAACCCAGATTCCGATCGCTTCGTACCAACTTTACATCCGGATAACGGGAAGCGATTTGCGCTACATCATCACCCTGTGACGCATTATCTACCACAATCAACTCGTAAGGATACGTCTCCCATTGCCGAAACGAAGCAATCATTTCGCACGTATCGCGCCAACCGTTATAATTAATTGTAATGATTGATACCATAAGAATTTATCTTTTTCAAAAATGAATCCAACGTCGAATTTTTTCCTTTACATTCCAACGTACCAAGATGCGTACAAATGCGATTTTAATGTCCATTGGCAAAGAGTAAAATAATCGTAACACATTGTATCGTCCAGTGTGACAACCAGTCCTTTTCCCGGGTGCATCCGTATCCAATGTAAGCAAAGCACGAATAAGTTCTTTTTGTAAATTCGGATTCAAACGTGGAGAGTCCCCAATACGATAACTATAATACAAACTCATTGTCATAATATCTGTCAATAAGCTACGATACAAATGATTGTCCGACAAAGAAGCGATATACCGACTCTTTAACTTCTGTATGTCCACATATTGACGCGCTATTTGTTCTGAGTATCCTCGAGAAGCAGATTGTTCGGATACAGAAAGAGGGTTACACATATAATGCAGCGTAACATCGGGTAACAACAAACAAGAATTGGCGCATAATAACACTTGATAAGTAAACCAAGGATCTTCATTCCAATGTCCTTCTTTGCAACGAATCCGATGGCGTCGCAAAAATGCCACATCATAAAGTTTGTTCCAGGTAGGCACTGCAATCTCATTCCCTTCTTTGTAACGATAAGTGGCTACCGAATGACTACCCGGATCTCCTTGAATCCATGTCAATGGATAATGACAACCGCCATACTGTCGACCGGTCTTGTCTTCCCGAACAAACGAAGCCGCCACAAAATCGACCCGATATTGACACATACCCGCATAAAGCCGCTCGATACAATCGGGTACAATCGTATCATCGCAATCCATCGTAAACAGATAGGTGCCGGTAGCCGCATCTAAAATGGCATTACGGGAAGCACCTATTCCCCGATTCTGTTTTTGATCAATAATCCGCACCTCTTTACCCCGCGGATGCTCCCGAAGTACTTTGTGTACAATATCCATACTATTCCCCTTATCATCCACTAATATATATTCGATATGGGGATAAGTCTGGTTTAAGGCCGAAAGCAAGGAACGCTCAATTAAATCAGCCGCATTATATACTGGAATTCCTAAGGTTATTTTATCAGCACGACCTTTATTCATACTTACCTATTTATATATGCTCTATAAAAATTAGGAATATGGAATAGGACATAAACATTACCATTTTTTTCCTAAGAATAACATCCGGAGTATACCCACTCTTATACATATTTTTTCAACTAATATAGGTAGAAACACCCCAGCTATAACTGCTATAACAAATATTAAATCATTACTCTGAATACCCCATACTTTTTTCATGAATATTCGAGTAGCAGATATCCCAAAACCATGAAATAAATAAATCGTATAAGCATACTTTCCCAACCAAATAAAAAACGAATTCTTATATGGCTGCACAATCAAACAAGCACAAGAGAATAAACCTATAAAAATGGGAAGTTGACATTTCTCATACCACTGAAGAACATCTGGCATAAAATAACTACATTGCTGCAAAAATACACCTAAAAGCAATAATACCAAATAAAATTGTTTCTTATGACCTGAGAATAAAACATCTCTGAACCGACAAAAGGCAATACCTGCATAGAAAAAAGGAGCTAAATAAAACGCATTCCGAAAAGCGAACAGATTAGGAGTGTTTTCCGGAATGACATGACATTTTTCAGCCAAACATAACAGCAATGAAATCAGCATGACTATTCCCCACTTTTTCGGTACATCCATTTTCTTATATATGTCCAACCAGGCTGCTGAAAAAAACAGCAAGAAAAGAGCTGGAAGATACCAATATAAAGTATATGGATATACATAAATCCGCCACATATCAGCAAGTTCCACACTGCGATTAGTTCCCGGAGTAAATGCTTGTAGTAAAAAATAAATAGATCCAACCACCCATAATGGAACAAGTAAACGACGAACCTTTTTCCGCATGAAAATGGGAAAATCACCTTTTTGCACTGGATGTAAAGCATACACCCATCCTGATATAACTGTAAATAAGGGCATACGAATATTAAGGAATAAATCGTAAAAATAATGATAAATAGAATGATCATTAATACGATTTCCACCAGCTATTACAGAACTTATTACATGCCCTATTACTACTAACACAATAGTAATCCCTCGTAAAGTTTCAATTGAAGCAACTTTCGTCATTTTATACATAACAGATTCAAGATATCCCAAAATTTAGAAACTCTTAAAACTTCTCAATTTCCTCGATGCTCAATCCTGTAATTTTAGCTATTACACTTACAGCAATACCTTCTTGCTTCATTGCTTTAGCATTTTGAAGACGTTCCTTCGCACGGCCTTCCACACGGTCCTCCGCACGGCCTTCCGCACGACCCTCTATGCGACCCTCTTCAAGTCCTTCCAATTTGGCCGTACTCAACACATCATTTTGTATCATAATAGCATTGATATGTTCGTCATACTCATGCCGCTCTGCCTGCGACATATCGTAATAGCGTAGTTTCTCCCGCGCTTCAAGCAGGCCGGGAGCCGTCGTATCAGGGGATATATCACCCGTCTTCAGATACTGTATCCACTCCTCCAAAGGAGTCTTGGCTACTTGATTGAATTCGTTTACCCGAATCAAATAATACTCTGGGAACACCTCTTCGGGAAGCTTTTGCACAATAGCCCCTTCCTCTTTAGCTGTAATCAACAGCTTGTCGTTCGTATGTACTCCTATAAACTGGTTTTGGCCGTGATACAAGTAATCATTGCCTTTACCCAAATCAAAATAGAGAATATTGATAAAATAGACTTTTTTCACTTCCAGGAAAGTACCATTCAATGAAATATGTTCCATGAGCGTTTGATTAGTCCCATAAAGAATACGCTCCAGATAATGAAGCAGGCGTATATTCTGCACTTCCACCATAATGGTTTCTCCTTGACTGTTCTTTGCTTTAATATCCACCCGATTGAACTTATCATCCTGTCGTTGCTGATTACCTTCACTTTCCAGTATCTCCACAATCTGCGTCTTGTCATTGAAAAGCACTGTCAACAAGCCTTCCAAAACACCCAAATTCGCCTTGTCCCTCAATAGCCTCTTAATGGCCCAATCAAACCGTATATAAGTATTTCTTTCCATAATCTTAAATATTCAATCAATAAAATAACTTCCTCATACTAAAGTTTCAGAAGTTCCGCAAGCCCTTCTTTGGCTTCCCTGTTAGGATAGTCCAACTTGTATAGACAGAATTCTCTATCATATTCTTTTATCGTAAGGAAACCGTTATGAAAAAGGAACTGAACAGGTTCATTTCCACCGAACATTCCGCCCAGTTCACCCCATTCAATCCTGTACTTAAACAACTCCTCTACCGAGAAGTCCTTACTTTTCAGTAGCTCACGAAGTCCAACGGGTACTCCCTTCTCTATCCAATAAGGACGGAACTCCCGATGTTGAAACACATTCAGCAGACTATAGGGATTGTAAACCGGTTCAGAATCGTAATCAAAATAATAACCTCCATACCATTCCTTCAACTTCTCGCACAAGACTTCATACGGCAACTGTTGCGAAGCGGCTAATTCGTGTAACTCTTTCTCGAAGTAGTCATGAAGTTCCTGTTCGGTAACGCCGGCCATCGTAGCGCATCGTCTATACAAAGTAATACTATTCAGGTTGTTGGGGCCACCAATCAACATTTCATTGATGCCCAACTGAGCTACTCCCGTCAGCATCACAATCTGCAAGTAACCACCCATACTCTTCTGCACCGAATAGAACGACCACAAGTGTTTGTTCAGCTTTTCCTGCAAAACGGGATTTCCCATGGTCTGCAACAACGGTTCGTCACAACCGTCTAC
>CALUOT010000105.1 GCA_944322355.1 uncultured Bacteroides sp.
GGCCAGGTAGTTATAGTCGGACGAGCGTAGGAACCCGTATCCGTCGGGCATAATCTCGAGGACTCCGATGCCTGTCAGTATGTCGTCGAAATCGTAGGCGCGGGGGCGTTGTTGCTGGTTGTTGGGCCGTTGGTAGTTGTTATTGCCGTCGCGCTGGATGCGGGGACGGGGTTGCTGATTGTTCGGCTTTTGCGGTGCGGGAGCCGGTGCGGGTGCGGGCGTTTCCACGTGGGTAGAGCCGAACTTACCGATTAGCTCTGTGGGTACTTCGCTTTTCTCGCCGGGGAGGTCTTCGATGGGGATGAAGTCGTCGGTTGTTGCGACCGCTGCGGGTGCCTTGGGTTGCTCGGCAGGAAGGGTTTTCTCTTTGGGTGCCTTGGGCTGGACGGGTGCGGGCAGCTTGACCTCGGGTTTCGCCTCGGCGGGCGCTTCGGCGGATTGTTCCTTAGCGGGTTCCTGCTCGGTGAAGGGCAGCTTGGCTTCGGGGGTTTCTTCCGCTTTCACTTTGCGCGGGCGTCCCGGTTTGCGTTTGGCCGGTGCGGCCGGTTCAGCCGGCGTGGCAGGCGCTTCCGCTTCGGCCTTCACTTCGGCGGGTGCAGCGGCGGGCTGTTCCTTAGCGGGTGCCTCGGCGGGCTTCGATTGGGGCTTCTCCGCGGGCTTTTCGGCAGCCACGGGCTTCTCGGCGTTCTCTTTCTTGGCCGCCGTTTTGGTCCGCTTCTGCTGACGTTCGTTCTTACGCTCCTCCTTGAGCTTCTCGGCCGCTACCTTTTTCGTAGCTCCCGCTATGGCTTGCTCGTCCAGTATGCGGTAGACGAGCTCGTCCTTCTTGTATGACTCTGCTTTGTTGATGCCCAGTTCCTGAGCGATGCTTTGCAGCTCCGACAAACTCTTGTCGTTCAGTTGAATGATGTTATACATATCGTTTCCTGTAAAATAATTGTCGATTAAGGGGGCAGACTGACATCGGGCGGCCTTTGCCGACGTGCGATAGGCGTCTGCCACGGGTTTGAATCTTTAGTTTTAAAATTGGGATATAGGGTTATTGAAGTGTTTCAACGGGGCAAAGGTAACAATATTTTTTGGTTTCCTGCAAATTTCTCCGCTTTTTTGCGCGGAAAGCCTTACCTTTGTTCCTCGAAGACCCATTTAACTATAAGGATAAGGTTTCGATTATGACTATAGACGACGTTCGTTTGATTACTTTCTCGCCCACGCGCACCTCTTACCGGGTGGGCGAAGCCATCGTCCGCGGCATAGGTGCGGACCGAGTAGAGACGCTGGACGTGACCCTTCCCGGCGACTACCATGCCACCCTCCCCACGGAGAGCCTGGCCGTCATCCTGGTGCCCGTATACGGCGGTCACCCGGCTCCCCCGGCCCTGGAGCGGATGAAACAGATTCAGGGCCAAGGCACCCCTGCCGTTATCGGTGTGGTGTACGGCAACCGTGCCTATGAGCGGGCGTTGATGGAGCTGGATGCCTTCGTCAGTGCGCAGGGATTCAAGGTCATTGCGGGAGGTACGTTCATCGGTGAGCACTCGTACAGTACCGCCGAGCATCCCATCGCTTCCGGTCGTCCCGACGAAGAGGACTTGGTCTATGCCGATCTCTTCGGGCAGAAAATCCGCACGAAAGTAGAAGCGGCCGCCGACCTCGAGCATCTGTACGGGGTGGACGTGCGGCGTATCCAGCGTCCCCGTCAGCCCTTCTTTCCTTTATTCCGTTTCTTGCGCCGAGTGGTGAAGCTTCGCAAGAGCGGCGTGCCCATGCCCCGGGTGCCTCAAGTCGATGCCGATCAATGCACCCATTGCGGCCTCTGCATAGCTAATTGTCCCACGGGAGCCATCCGGAAAGGAGAGGAATGCGATACGATGGCCGAGCGCTGCATCCGGTGTTGCGCCTGCGTGAAAACCTGCCCGCAAAAAGCCCGTACGTTCGACACCCCGTTTGCCACCCTGCTGAGCGAGTGCTTCACCCGTCCGAAGGAGAACCGCATCATTCTTTGACCCATCGCACGAGTGTCATGCGCCGGGTACGTTCGTCCACCCGAAAGCGATTGTCTGTCCGTTCGCCCACCAGCCAAACGATGTCCTCGCCCGAGCACAGCACCCATTGCCTCTGCTTCTGGAGGACGGAGAGCTTGCGGTCGGTCAGATAGTCGCTCACCCTCTTCCGCCCCTTCATGCCAAAGGGGACAAAGGTGTCTCCCTGCTGCCAACGGCGAAGCGTCAGGGGGCGGGTGAGTTTCTCGCTGTCGAAGCAGGCCACATCCCGTTCGCGGGGAATAACGAACTCCGGCGTATACTCCCCCTCGACGATTTCCAACCTCGGTGCAGGCATGTCCTCGCCTCCGCCACGTTTTTGCAAAAGCAGCCTGTCGCGGTCTTTCACCGCTATCCATCCGGGCGATTCAAACACCTTTCCCGCCTGCCCTTCGAGTGAGGCAAAAATGTCATTCACCTGTGCCTCGTTAAAGCCCAGCGGGTGTAGCATCTCAAACAACACGGTAGAAGGAGCAGTTTCTTTCAGCAATTGCCCGATGTGTATGCCCTCGTCCGAGCAGACTCTCAATCGTGCCTCTTCGATACACCGGTCGTAGAGCCGGGCCGCATCGCCAAGGTGAGCCGCTGTCCGAAGAATGCTTTGCTTAACGGAAGGATTTATTTGCCGCATCAACGGAAGGAGATTCAGGCGGATCTTGTTTCGTGTGTACTCGTCTTGCAGATTGGTGCTGTCGGTCACATAAGCCTGTTTCCGCTCAGCCAGATAGCGAATGATTGCCTCCCGGTCGAGGCAAAGCAAAGGCCGCACAACGTATCCGTTTCGCGGGCGAATACCTTGCAGTCCATGTATACCCGTCCCGCGCATCAAATTAAGCAAGAAAGTTTCTACGCTGTCATCCGCATGATGAGCCACTGCAATGGCAGCAGCCCTCGTCTCTTTGCGCAAAGTCTCAAACCAATCATAACGCAACTCTCGCGCCGCCATCTCAATAGAGATGTGCCGCGACTCGGCCACCTTCGAAGTCTCAAAATGCTTCACATACAAAGGGATGTGTAACCCTTGGCATAGCTGACGCACAAAAACTTCATCACTGTCCGACTCTTCTCCTCTCAAATGAAAATTACAATGAGCCGCCACGCATTTATACCCCAACTCATCCAAAAGTAAAAGCAGTGCCACCGAATCAGCTCCCCCGCTCAATGCCACCAACACCCTGTCTTTCGGGCCAAACAAGCATTGCTTCCGGATATATTGTTTTACAATTTGCTGACAATCAATATATTTTTTCATTCTTCCAGTTGATAGCAATTTAGTCCGATAGTTGGGTCATAAACACATTGGGTAAATTACTCAGAACTCCACTTTAGGTGCAGTTTCCGCTCCTTCTTGTGCCTCGAAGTAGGCGCGCTTGTCGAAGCCGAAGAGGCCGGCCAGGATGTTCTTGGGGAAACGGCGGATGGCGGTATTGTAGGCTCGGGCGGCATCGTTGAAGTTCTTGCGGGCTACGTTGATGCGGTTTTCCGTGCCTTCCAGCTGGGCTTGCAGTTCCAGGAAGTTCTGGTTGGCCTTCAGGTCGGGATAGTTCTCGGTGATGGCCAGCAGTTTGCCAAGCGCGGAGGCCAGTTGGCCTTGGGCGGCTTGGTATTCGGCCAGTTTTTCCGGCGTGAGGTCGGTGGGGTCCACCTTGATTTGCGTGGCTTTGCTGCGTGCCTCGATGACGCCTTGCAGGGTCTCCTGCTCGTGAGCGGCATAGCCTTTGACGGTGTTCACCAGATTGGGGATGAGGTCGGCGCGGCGCTGATACTGCGTCTCTACGTTGGCCCACTGGTTGCTTACTCCTTCGTCCATGCTGACGAGGCTGTTGTATCCGCTTACGCCCCAAATGGCCAGCAGGGCGATGACTGCGATAACGATGATGGTTGTTGTCTTCTTCATAAACTTGTTTTCAATCATTAAAATATTAATAGGTTTATAGATTCTTCATTCTTAGTTCTTCATTCTTCATTTAGAACCGCGAGCCTGCCCCTCCGCCGCCTCCGCTTCCTCCTCCGAAGCTGCCACCGCTGAAGCCGCCTCCGCCACCGAAGCCGCCGAAACCTCCGCCTCCGAAGATGACGGGACCTCCCCAGCCCCCGCCTCTATGTCCACGGTTGTTGCTCTGTCCGTGCTGTTCGCGACGCTTGACGATGTGTCCGCAGTTCTGACAGATGTAGGTGACTTCTTCTGTTTTCACTCCATCGTGGAAGGAGATAGTTTGGCTGCCTGCACGTTGCAGCTTGTGCTTCTTGCAGTGGGGGCAACGGATGGCACGGCGTGCGGCCGCCACAATGGTATAGATACCCGCTACAATGATGAGCAGGAAGAGGAAGATGACGGTACCCAATTCGCCGTCGTCTGCGCTGTCTGTACCATCGTTCTCCATCGAACCGTCCAGCCGGGCGCAGGTGGCACGGATACCGGCCAACATGCCTTCGCTCCAGCGTTCATCCTTCAGGTAGGGTATCATGTATCGGGTCTGGATGCGCTTGCAGATGGCGTCGGGTAGGGGGCCTTCCAGCCCGTAGCCGGTGTAGAACTGGATGCAGCGTTGGTCAGTGACGAGCAGGATGACCAGCCCGTTGTCCTTCCCTTTCTTGCCCACGCCCCACGAGTTGAGCAGCTTGTGGCAGAAGTCGAAACACTCCATCTCGCCGATGCTCGGCACTACGGCCACTACGGTCTCTATCCCCGTCTGTTGCTCCAGGCGGTAGAGCATGCGGTCTATGCTGTCCGTGACGGCGGAGCTTATGATGCCTTCGGGGTCGCACAAGTAACGGTATTTGTTCTGGAGGTGTACCTTAGGCAGGTTGTCGGGAGTGTATATTTTCTCTTGCGCCTTCGGATAGAGCGGCAGGCACAGAAGTAGGATGAGTAGCGGTATGATTCGTTTCATGTAATCTTTGTATTATGTTTCGGTGGCTAAGATACGGCTTTTGCGTGAGTTATCGGATATATTTGTCCACAAAATCCTGTACACGGCGTGTATACTCCGTTTTGTTCTCCTTGTAGGATAGGGCATGTACCGCACCCGGCACCAACCATAACTCTTTAGGCTCCGGTTTGGCCTCGTAGAGCGGATGTGCCATCCAGGTAGGCACAAATGTGTCGGCATCGCCATGGATGAAGAGCATGGGCAAAGTGCACTTTTTCACCTGCTCCAGCGCTGATGCTTCGCGAAAAGCCCATCCATATTTGACGCTGCATAGCCAGCTGGCCACATTGAGTAACGGGAAGCTGGGCAGGCCGAATTGGTTTTTCAGCTCTCCTTTGAATTCGTCCCATACGCTGATGTATCCGCAGTCTTCCACGAAGCATTTGGGTGGGCGGACGTTCATAGAAGATACATCACCGGAAAGCATCATGGTGGTGGCCGCACCCATGGAAATGCCGTGTACGACCATTTCTATGCTGTCACCGAAAAGTTCGTGAGCTTTGACCAACCAGCGTTGTACGTCGAGCCGATCCAACCATCCCATTTGTGCAGCCTCTCCTTCGCTTTGTCCGTGGGCATGAAGGTCGGGCAGCAGAATGTTGTACCCCAACTGCCGGCTGTACAGGTAGCCGATGGGCAGCATCCGCACGGCATTGTCCGTATAGCCATGAACGATGACGGCCGTCTTCTTTGTGGGGCGTGCCGCATGGACGTAGAGGGCATGCAGGCGTTCTTCTCCCTCGCCGGTGAGGAAGGTATCCCGCAAGGCATCGGCCGTCCGCAGACTGTCTACCCAAGGTCTCAGTTCGGGGTATTCCTTATATATATAGGTATAGGAGCCGGAGATGTCACGACTGCGTGTCTCCAGGCCTTCGGGGCGCAGGGCATAGTTCAGCATATAAAAGCCTGCCCCCATCAGCAAGGCTATAATAACCAAAAACGTGATGAGGGTGTATTGAATGAATCGTTTCATGGTCAGCGTCATCTATGTTTACCTTTGCCAGATTTCCCATGCCGCAAACGCCTGCAGCAGCAGCATCTCCAGCCCGTTCTTCACCGTAGAGCCGTGCATGCGCCCTTTCTTCATGAAGAGGGTCTCATTGGGATTGTACAGCAGGTCGTAAAGCAGGTGGTCCGGAGTCAGTTGGTCGTAAGGTATTTCGGGACATTCGTCCACTTTGGGATACATACCAACGGGGGTGCAGTTGACGATGACGGTATGTTCCGCCATGATTTCGGGTGTCAGCTCCTGGTAAGTCAATACATCGTTGTTCCGCTTGGTACGCGATACATAGGTGCTCTCTACGCCAAGGTTTTCCAACCCGTGATAGATGGCTTTCGATGCGCCTCCGGTGCCCAGCACCAAGGCTTTCTTGTGTCGTGGCTGCAATAACGGCTCGATGGATTGGGTGAAGCCGATGATGTCCGAGTTGTATCCCACCAACTTGATTTTCCCTTTGGCCTGACGGATGATTTTGATAACGTTCACGGCGCCGATCTTGGCCGTGTCCTTGTCCAGCTCGTCCAGGTAGGGGATGACTTGTTCCTTGTAGGGGATAGTGACGTTCAGCCCGCACAGGTCGGGGTTTTCGTCAATAACTTCCATGAAGTCCTCGATACGGGGGATTTCAAAGTTGACATACTCTGCGTCGATGTTCTCTGCCTGGAACTTCTCGTTGAAGTAGGTGATGGAGAACGAATGTTTCAGCGGATAGCCGATTAAACCGTATTTGTCCATGATG
>CALUOT010000106.1 GCA_944322355.1 uncultured Bacteroides sp.
ATTTTTTATATTAACTATTAAACTTAATTATTACGATTATGGAAATGGAAAATTTGTATTTGGCTCCCGAGATTGAGGTCTTGGAAGTAGAAGTAGAAAAAGGGTTTTCGTTTAGCAATGAAGATGCCCCAGGCGAAGAATTATAAAGTGATAATTCGAACATTTAATACAAGTAATTACTAATTAAATTCAAAATGAGAACAAGACACATTTTAACAGCTTTGGCACTGCCGGCTTTGTTCGCTGCTTGTACGGCGGACGAGTTTGAAAGCGCAAACATGGAACAAGGTTTGCAGGAGCGTGCCAAATTGAGCAAAGACTTTGCTTTGATTACCGGCAATGGCGCAGACACACGCTATGCTGCCGAAGGTGAAGCAGGTATCACCTTCACCTATGACGAGAACGACCGGATCGGTGCCGCTATCGTTGACCAGTACAATACCGCTTATCCCAATGAACCGGAGAAGTGGACTATTATTCCTTCGCTGGCTGGTAACTATCCGTTTATTTACAAAGGGGACTACACATGGCAGTCGGACTACGAATTGGGTATAGGTAACTATATCTTCGTGTTCCCTTACAATGCTTCGGACAACAACCGTGCTGCCGTATCTTACGAATTGCCGACTATCCAGAATCTGTATGAATCGGAAGACGGCCCGCAGGTGCTGAATGCTGCCATCGAAGCCGGTAACAAGGCTGTGGCTGCCGCTGTACTGCACGAAGGTGAAACAGTGGCTAATGTGGACATGAAGAACCTTTTCACTTATCCGAAGGTGACTATCAAGTTCGACAATGCAGAACCTGTAACTACTGTATCACAGGTGGTGCTGAAGTCTACTAAGGGCTTTGCCGTGAAGGGTGGTCTGGATCACCAAACTGTAGTTGATATGTTTGCAAACAATGAGACCAACTTGAGTGGTAAAACTTATTGGGATGCAACGGATAAAGTAGTTGACTGGGATAAAGTGGACACAGAAGACTTTTTGATTCCTGAAGGTGATGCAAACGCTGCATACGGTGAATTGGAACGCGAGTCTTACATCATCGTGAAGTTCCCGAAGAACACTCAAGTTCAGCTGGATAACGAACGCAACAAGTATGTAGAAGCTCGTTTCATGATGCCGTCTGTAGAAGACTTCTCTAACACAAATATAGACATGCAGTTGTATGTATACACTAACAACGGTGTTTATGTAACTTCTTTCAATGCTGCTGCTTGCTCATTCCGTAGCACAACTTCGGAAGAAGCAAAGAAACAAGCTTTGTGGCGTAGCCGCTCTAATGGTTTGACGTTGAAGAACCTGACAGCAAGCAACATCCAAACCGTTGAAAACATCGTGACCAGCATCGACGATTGGAATGCTTTGGTTGATACTTATGGAGCATCTTCCAGATATGAAACTACTCCTTTGAAAGTAGCTGTGATTGGTGACGAGTTTACGCTCAATGCTTCTGCCAAGATGCCGTCTGTAGCTATCTTCGAAGTATCTACTCCGGTGAAAGTGGAAGGCAATGTTACTATCAGCAACGTAACGGTTAAGAACACCGTAACTGTAGAAGAAGGTGCTACGTTGACTACCAACGGTACTTTTGTTGCTGACAAAGTTGAAAACAACGGTACATTGGTATTCGTTCCGGCTGAAGACGAGGAGGGTGATGTTGTAAACTATGGTAAGGATGTTCCTGGTATCTCAACTGTTGAAAACTATGGTACACTGACCATCAACGCTGAAGGTATTTCTACTTTCGCTTTGATGAACGCTGAAGGTGCTACCGTGACTAACGCCGGTACTATCTATGTAAGTGAAGCAACAGCTGACGTTGACGGCAAACAGTACATCGGTAACAACGGTGAAATTGTGAACAACGGAACCATGAACACTACCGGATTCCGCAACGCATCTCGCAAATATGCTGAAAATTACAAGGCTGGTGACGAACCGACTTATGTTCCGACTATCACAAACAACGGCAACATCATCGCACAAAGCGGCACTTTGACTAACAAAGCTTTGATCATCAACAACGGTTCAATGACTTGTCAGAGTGGACAAGGTTCTATCAAGAACGATGCAGACAATCAAGGTATTGCCGCTGAACTGCGTGCTGCCAATGCTCCTGCTCGTACTTATATCACAGACAACGCTAACGGTAAAGTAGTGGTTTACGTGGCTAACCCGACCAACCTGACTATCGAAGGTGATAAGGGAGTTGTAGAATACACGACTTCTGCTGCATCGGAAAGCTTTGCCAATTCGTTGGTGAACACTGTGATCGCTTCTAAGGACTACACCGTAACCGGCGGTAGCTTGACTTCACTGACCATGACAGGAACTGCTAAGCTGAGCGTGACTGGTACAAGCACCAGCATCGGTACATTGGAAGTAACTGAGGGTGTTGTGACACTGGGTTCTGACCTGACTGTTACTACAGTGAAGATTGCCGAAGGCGCTGAAATCGACGTTCCTTCGAACGCAGAGTTGACTATCAAAGGCTTAAGCATTGAAAATGAAGGTACTATCACGGTAGGTGGTACACTGAATGCAGAAAACATTCTTAGAGCTGACGCAGGTGATGTTCAAAATAATGGTGGTGAAATCAATTTCAACCCGACTCAGGAAGATGTAGATAAAGAGTCCTTTGAGACAGCTTTGGAAGCATTAGTTGTTGCATGGGTTGATAATAGCTCGAACAGTACAGCTTGGACAAGTGCAACAGTTGAGGAAATGAGTAAAACAGGTTGGGGTGGAAACAATTGGACTAAATCCTACGCTGAAACTTTGGCTACGGCTTATAATAAACTTCCGAACGTAACTGAAGTTGATCCTGATCAAGCTGGTATAAACAGCATTTTGGATGAGTATGCTACCAATGTAGCCAGCATTGTTGCAGCCTTGAAGACTTCTGCACAGACAGATGTAAAAGCTGCTATAACTAAAGCTATCAAAGAAGGTAAGCTGACTAGCGACTGGAAGAGCATAGGTTATGCATACACCGGTACAATAACTGATTTCGGAACGATGTGGGATGAGTATGTAACTTATCTGAAAAATGATGTCAACGTTGCTTGGGTAACCGAAGGTGAAGATGATCACTATCTGAACGAGGACAATAAACTCCGCAAGTCGTTAGCTTATGCCCTTGATGACATCTTGGCTGCTGCTAAGAAGGATGGTAACCTGGCTACAATTCCTGCACTGGATGTTCCTGAAGGTACTTACCTGAATGCTCCTGCTACAGGCAATGACTATCTGGCTGTAAAAGCTTGGATTGAAAACAATGCTGCAGCAATAACAACTGACGGTTGCAAGTATGCAACAAATAAAGATGTTAAGTTAGAAAACATTCAAAACTGGTATATTGAAGCTGCTAAGTTGGAAGGTAATAACATCACTGACGTAAGAGCTCAGAAGGCTGCAGAAACTTATCTGGATACAGTCATCGAATGGGAAGCTCCGGTTTCTAGTGACGCCAATATGGAAGCTTTGGTTAAATTGATTGATACAAACTATACGGGTGCATGATGACCAGATAGTTTTCTGAGATAAAATCTCCGTTAGCCCGGTTCTCGGCGTTAACGGGGATTTTTTCTTTCAGGATTGCTTGATTTTGAAAAAGAGAGAAAGTATATTTGCAAAAAAATAAAAAGTTATGGAAGTGAACTATTGGCATGAAACAATGATGACAGATATATTTCCGTTCACTGAGGAAGGAATTAAAAAATATGCTTGGGCGGAGTTGATAGGAAATTATCAATTGGGCTGCTTGGACGAGGATGGCAGTTTTCGGGTTCTTTATGTAGGTCGGACAACCGACGGAATCCGAAAGAGACTATCTTGTCATATTGGGAAATTCCCTGATGTAACCCATTTCGCATGTGATATTTCGAGCTCGGAAAAGATGGCCTACGAACAGGAATGCATAGATTATCATCATTTCAAAGGGGAAATGGGAACGGCCATTTACAATGAAATCCATCCCGCCCGTCCGGCAGGAACCGATTATCCTTGTCCGGTGGAGGATTGTACGGAGTTGGATTGATGTACCTTTGCTGCACGTGAGTAGTGCGTTGGGAGATCTCCCGCAAGTAAATCAGTAAAAAAGCATTCTGACACTTTGCCATCCCTAATCGCTGAGAATCGCTTAATTCCGTCCGAAGTACACGCCCGTGGATTTCAAACGTTAAAAGAAACGCCTTTCTTCCTCATCCCCAACAGAATACCTTAAAATTTAACACTTGGAAACTTGCGAAATAGCAGCCCAAACAGCCTTTTATCAGCCCAAAATCAGCCTTTCCCTTCGTTATATTTGACAAAATCGACTAAAAAGTGCCGAAATTACCCATGGGTAGTTAAGAAATTACCCGTGGAAGGTTGCTTATTTACCCGTGGAAGAAGCAATGTTATGCCTCGGAACATGGTATGTTATGCCTCATAACATCGTATGTGGTGCTTCCGGAGGTCGTTTTTTATGGTTTTTAACTTCTATTTGGCCGGTCTGCAAAAACAGATAAGTTAGAAAAACTTCGCATGGTACATCATTTTGGTAGCATTCCGTATTATTGCCCGTCAAAATGTCATTGACGACAAGAACCATTTGCATGTCTATATAATTAATAAGGTATAAGCTCTTCACAAAAGTCAGAGGGGCGGGAAGTAAATCTTATAAAATCAAAAAAGAAACGAAATGTTTGTCATTTCCGGAGAAATTCGTACCTTTGCAAGCCGATTATTATCTAATAAAGGATAAATGTTTCATTCATAGCGAGTTAATGCCTTTGTCCGGGGCGGTTGGCTCGTGGTGAGAAATTAGTAGTAACAATTTAAATCAATTAAGAGAGTGGATACTTTAAGTTACAAGACCATTTCTGCAAACAAGGCAACGGTGAACAAAGAATGGGTCATCGTTGATGCCACGGACCAGGTATTGGGCCGTCTGGGCGCAAAAGTTGCGAAACTGTTGAGAGGAAAGTATAAACCGAACTTTACCCCTCACGTAGATTGCGGCGATAATGTCATCATTATCAACGCTGACAAAGTTAAACTGACCGGTAATAAGTGGACCGACAAAGTGTACCTGTCTTATACAGGCTATCCCGGCGGCCAACGTGAAATGACTCCTGCCCGCCTGATGGCTAAGCCGAACGGTGAGGACCGGTTGCTGAGAAAAGTGGTGAAAGGTATGCTGCCTAAGAACAAGTTGGGCGCCAAGCTGCTGGGTAATATGTATGTATATGCAGGAAGCGAGCACAAGCACGCTGCCCAGAACCCGAAAATGATAGATATTAACGCACTTAAATAAGAGATAATGGAAGTAGTAAATGCATTAGGCAGACGTAAAAGTGCTGTTGCACGTATTTTCGTAAGCGAAGGTACCGGAAAGATTACAATTAACAAGAGAGACCTTACGGTGTATTTCCCTTCAAGCATTCTCCAGTACGTGGTGAAACAACCGCTGAACAAGTTGGGTGTTGCCGAGAAGTACGACATCAAGGTGAATTTGAATGGCGGCGGTTTTACCGGACAGTCTCAAGCTTTGCGCTTGGCCATTGCCCGCGCTTTGGTAAAGATCAACCCGGAAGATAAGGCCGCTTTGCGTGCAGAAGGCTTCATGACGCGTGACCCGCGTGCTGTTGAACGTAAGAAACCGGGTCGTCCCAAAGCACGTCGCAGATTCCAGTTCAGTAAACGTTAAGAGTTGGAGACCGGTTGAGGCGGACAAGTTATTCTCGACTGTACCCTCGCGACTCTCGACTGACAAGCGTTTAGCATCTAAACTACCGGGACTCTCGTCCTCGCTGAACAGGCTACCCGGCAGTTGGTTTAGAAAAACAAAAAAGAAAGTAAACGAATTAAGACTAAGAAGACAATGTCTAGAACAAATTTTGATACCTTATTGGAAGCAGGTTGCCACTTCGGTCACCTCAAAAGAAAATGGAATCCCGCCATGGCTCCTTATATCTTCATGGAGCGCAACGGCATCCACATCATCGACCTCAACAAGACGGTCGCTAAGATAGACGAAGCTGCTGAAGCTTTGAAGCAAATCGCCAAATCAGGAAAGAAAGTCCTGTTTGTTGCTACTAAGAAACAAGCCAAGCAGGTTGTAGCCGAGAAGGCTCAGTCTGTAAATATGCCTTATGTAATCGAGCGTTGGCCGGGCGGTATGTTGACCAACTTCCCCACCATCCGTAAGGCTGTGAAGAAAATGGCTACTATCGACAAGCTGACCAGCGACGGTACTTATGCCAACCTCTCCAAGAGAGAAATCCTCCAAATCTCGCGTCAACGTGCTAAGTTGGACAAGACGCTGGGCTCCATCGCCGACTTGACCCGTCTGCCTTCTGCCTTGTTCGTAGTAGACGTCATGAAGGAGAACATTGCCGTGCGTGAGGCCAACCGTTTGGGTATTCCCGTATTCGGTATCGTTGATACCAATTCTGACCCGACGAATGTTGATTTCGTAATCCCGGCCAATGACGATGCAACCAAGTCGGTTGAAGTAATTCTCGATGCTTGCTGCGCCGCCATGCAGGAAGGCTTGGAAGAACGTAAAGCTGAAAAGGTCGACATGGAAGCTGCCGGCGAGGCTCCCGCAACCAAGGGCAAGCGCAAAGCTTTTAAGGC
>CALUOT010000107.1 GCA_944322355.1 uncultured Bacteroides sp.
CGCTTCTGGTCGGCGATGACGGCCGGGTCGGTAATCAGCGTCGATACTTCCTCGAAGCGGGCTACGAGGGTGTCGAGCTTTTCTAAGAGCGTGTTTCTTTCTGTCATATTATGTCTTTTATACTGTTATCAGTTGGGTGATTTAATCTCAAATACTTTTATGACTCTCGTCCATTTATTGTTACATCCATTGATTTTGTGGAATCGGCATGTCGATTTTCTGGTATAGGTATTATTACAACTCCAAAATATATCATCCTGATTTTTGGTGGTTGTAAGATCCATCCATAAACGATAGGTATCATAATGTTGTTCGAAGTATCGTCGGAAGGATTCCAGTCGTTCGGTCTTGATTTCATCTACATGAGGACTGACACAGACAAAATAACTTAGCCCCAATGAGGATGAGGTAATCAGATCAATCAGATGGCTGTGAGAATAGTCATCTATGTCCAAAATGTTGGAAAACAGATGAACAGTGGTTTGGGTTGGCTGAATGAATAGATCGTTTCGTGTCACATCATCCAATTTTTTACAGATAGTCTTTACCAGTAGGTCGGGTGCATATCGTTTGATATGTAAGGCTGCCCGTTTGATAGCTGTATTCGATGGCTCGATCAGTGTAATTTGCCGGATTCCTTGATTTCCAAACCGTTCAATGAATAACATGCTGGCAAATCCTTGACCGCATCCCCAGTCAATGATGTGTATCGGAGCTGGAAGAACAGTTGGTAATGAGTTGTAAGCAACTTCCAGTTTGGCACGGTGCATATTTCCAAAACGTTTCATATAGTCGCATAGTTCTGCTTCCGATTCAAGAATCTTCACTCCCCGGTCGGTCAAATCGGTAGAGAATGTAGAGGATAACGAAAGTGAACGAATGGTTGTAAAAGTTGGAGGAACTTTTTGCAAGTCGCTTGCATAAGCTGTGCCGGTTTCTATCAGAAAATCCGCGAATGTAAAAGAATAAGCCGGAGGATCTTGTTTTTCCAATAGAGAATCGGCTAATTGGCGAATGAAAGAATGTGCCTCTTGTCTGTTCTCCAAGCTTATGTCTTGTAATTGCGGAATAGGCTCGTTATGCAAAAAAGGATAATTGTCTTCATTCAGTGACTTTACAAGTTTTTCGCGTACTTGTTCTGCGTATTTAGCCGGAGTATTGATTATTACGGTGGCAAAATAGTTGAGGAAAGTAGCAATGGCTTGTTTTTTGTCATCTTCTTCTGTTTCGACAGCGTCTTGTAACTTTTTGCAAATAAGTTCAAAGCGATCGACAAGTTCCGAATTATAACTGATCTTTGGATATACGGGTAATATAGCAGCTTGTTGTCGACTGTTTATTGCAACCTTGTTCCTTTGCAAAATGTCGTATATACGGACAGAGGATGCTATGAGATTGAGTCGTAGGCAATCATCCAGTAACAGAAGAATAAATGCTTTGTTGTAACTGTCTGCAAAACTCAGTTGTGAGATAATAGTATGCTTCTTCTGGATGTATCGATCTATCGATTCCTGGTTGGCGACGAGATGCCTGTGTGCCAAGCTATGAAAATCATACAGCACCTGCATATTTCTCATTAGGAAGTCGGAAAGTGATGAAGCAGAAGACGATTTTTCAAAAAGTATGTCAAACAGATTATCCATGCTATTTTATAATTGATTTGGGGCGATTAGTAATAAAACAATCAATTCTTCTCGTGTGATGTCCGAAGGAATAGATAAACCTTTGGCTCGCGCTTCATTTAATAATGTTTCCAAATCTTTGGCATTGTATTTTAATGTATTCGCTACAATCTTCCGGACTTCATTTTTACTGAGATAAGTAGCCTGTGTCTCGGCAAACATAGGAGTAATGTGATATTTAAACTCTTCTGCAGCTTCAGCACGTGTATCTTTGTAGATAATCTTTCCTAATTCTTGGAACAGTTCGGGTAATTTTTTCTCCATCAGCAGTTGGCCTTGCATGAAAGTAGGCAACAACTTCTCCCAATATTCTTTGGAAAGTACTCTTATCTTTCGTTTCCCTATGACTGTAACATCTAATATCCGATATTCGTTTTCATGGTTTGGAGAGGCTTGGTAAGCTTTAGGACACCATTCGTCTATATATGTGAAGGCTTTACTGCATCGGGAATAAAATGCATATTGGTATAAACTTTCAATTGTATAGTAATCTAGTTGGCTATCTAATTGAAATTTAACTGCTTCATACCGATTGTTAATAGAATATTGGTTCTGTAGGGCTGTGTAGCCACGGTTGAGTCCGTAACAAAGGGCTATTCCTTCGGCTTTCTCAGCTTTGATACCATCTTTGAAGCGGGAAAGAATCAATTCGTCTATTCTTTTTTTTCTTGATTCCATACCAGTTCCATACATGTTCAAAACTGCGGCAATGTATGTGTTTTTATCTAATCGGTTTAAGTCGATGACATGGGTAACAGGGTCTTTCCTTATGGACTGATTTTCTTCTTGAGCCAAAGCTTTCACGTCTTCTTCAGTGACTTCTTTGTTCAAAATGGGATATATTTTGTGAAAGCCGTAGCTTCCGGTAAAGATTCCCCAAAAGCGCTTATCGATAATGCGGTTAGCCGCTTCAAGTTCTTGACCTATAATTTCATTGAAAAAAGCCAAAATGGAAAAATAATTTTCCGAATAGTTCATGTATGTCTCACCTGCCAGCCGCAGCAGGGAGAAACCACCTAAATACTGATCGAATCGTTTTGCTTGGTCAATGTATGACTCAGTTGTTGGAAGGAGGGCAGGCGGTAGTTTTACGGCTATCTGATCAAAACCTTTCGTCACATGTATTAACCATTTCGGAATAAAGGCTGTACTCATACGTATATTGGCGACAGTCTGTTCTACCTGTGCTTGACTATTGAAGTAGATTCCTTTAATACGCGACACGGGCAAAGGCTTGCCATACAAAAAAAAACCATTATGGATGTCAATAAGTTCTTTTATTTCCTCTTGGGTAAGTATAATTTCCATGCAACAATCCGTATGGACAGTACCGAAGTGGGTCGTCAGAAGCAGGAAATTATAATAATGGTCCTGCAAATCCTTCGGCTTGTTGGAGAAATAGTTTCCGGGTTTTATACAGCCGCTTCCCATGTAGTGGGCCAGTGCCTGGGAATTGAAAGGGAAATAATATCGTTCGTTTTCCATAATTATAAAGCTGATTGTTCGGTTACTGATTCTAACTCGGGCATGTCGTAACTGGAAATGAGATAAAGATTACTGCGTGCCCGTGTAACAGCCACATAGAAATCTTTCCATTCTGCATTATACGAACCGCAGATTTCCTTAAACTTATGAAAGTTTGGGAGAATGACGGTATCGAATTCCAATCCTTTGGCGGACTTAAAGGTGGTAATGTGTAAATCTTTTATAACTTTACACCTGTCAGGGAAGCGGTCGTTATTTTCGCAATAGATGCTAAAATCGGAGATGCCGTTAGCTTGTAGAATTGCTTCAAAAGCCTCTACATCCTTCTTGAATGGCAAAAGGATGGCAATGTTATGCAATCCTGTCCGGAATTCCCGAATGATTTGGAGAATGGCTTCCGTCTGTTTCTTATTCGATGAATTATATCGTTCATCCCATTCACTCCAGATGTCCGGAATATGAGTGATTAATAAAACCGGCCATTGACCGATGTTGCCAGACAGGCCATCGATTATATTCTGTGGTATATAAGCATCCGGAAAAGCCTTTTGCGCAAATAGCATGATGCGCTGGGTACTTCTGAAGTTGCGATCGAGCACATAATCTATGTTGTCCGGAAATATAGTTTTCAGCAGCTCACGGGAAGAACCGCTCTCCGGATAGAGAATTTGCGAGTCGTCTACACCATAGGATATGTTGGGAGAGAGTCCTTGGTAGTAGTTGGCAGGCAGGTCTTGGGCTTCATCAATAATGACTTCATCCCATATACCGTCGTTGGCCCGGTCTTTCCCTTTATGAAAGCGGTCGATGTGGGCTGCGGCATCAGGGTGTTGTGTAGAGCAACATGCTGTTAAATAGGTAGCCAATGAACTGCAATAAGTCAGCAGAAGACTTTTCTTCCCATTTTGACAATTAGCGATATGACGCCATAGGGAGACTACGCTTTTGCCTGTGCCTGGTCCGCCCGATAAAGCTATCGGACGTATCTCGTTCAGTGCGGCCTGCTGCGGCAAGGTGAGCTCAGTTATTTGAGGTAATTGAAAGTGGTATTCTGCCATTTATTTTATTCTTGCTTAACTATGAAACTAATATGTGCCTTTAATGGTTTCCGCATGAGGGTGTTCCAAGTGATGTTGCCAATTGCGCCAGGCTGCCTCAGCCGAAGCATTGGCATAGCAATACTTGCAGAGATGGGGACAGGTGTTATATTCACCGATGTCTTTACTCATGACACACCGACAGGTTTCGCGTTGTCCCGGGTCTTTCCGGTTTTTCTCCCGTTTATCTACAATCGGTTCCTGATGGAATAAATCAGGAATGGTTATCTGTACACCCAGACTGTCCATCAAGGCCTTGTCATGGGGAAATAGCTTTATCAACAGGTCATTGTCAACACACTTGTTATGGAGGATTCCGTATGACTCCAACGGGATGGCTTCGGCACAAGTGGCCAATTGCAGGTGCCAGCTTTCGTTAAGACGGTATATTCCGGCAGCCAGTTCTTCCATCGTTTGTCTGTCAAACTCCCGATAAGGGATGGCATCCTTGGCCAGGTTATTCTTTACCCGGGTATAGGTTCCGATGTCTGCAAAGCTGAATACCAGCTTGTTTGTATGCTCCTTCAGCCGATGGCCGATGTACGCTGCTTTCTCCAACAGTTCATCGACTCCCGTTGTGGCTGTCAGCACCAATGGGTCAAAGCGCCAGATAACTTTTTCTTTCCCTATCCGTTCGGACAATCGGATAAACGTATCTATCCGTTCGGAAAGGGAAGGTACGTTGGGCTCCAGCCCTTCGGCTTCGTAATCATTCAGAGTGAACTGGAAGTAATATCCGTATCCTTGGGCATCAAACCAATCCAAATGCTTCAACAACGGAGCGGGATTCTTTGACCAAAAGACGAAAACCCGTGTCCGGGCAAAAGAAACATACAAAGGCTTCCCGTTGAACGGATTGCTCCAGCGGACATATCCGGCTCTTACCCGCTCCATCAACCAATCAGAATAGAAAGCCGGAATGTCCGTAGCCCTACTTGCCGATACGATGACAGGGGCTTGCGCCTCCACTCTTTCGCCATCGGCCTTTGTTATGTTCACTTTGCTCCAAGCCATTGCAACATATTTATTATGGTCGTTTTTATCGCTTTATGACTATTTCTTTCTCACTCATACACCTTGGGTTTTACAAATGAATTTCTTCATTATACAAATCCTTCAACAATTTGCGTGCTGGAACTTCTTTCGTACCGCCTTTATAGTCGCCTTCAATGATGTTTTCGTTGCGCAGTGCCTTTTCGCGGATGAGTTTATACCGCGAACGTTGCAAGCCTTCACGCAACTTCTGTCTGAATTCAGTTCGTTCATTCTCTGACATATTGCTTTACTTTACCGCATACTGTTCATTCTCACCACAGCTTCCCTTCCAGCCACCACGACAGCAATGCCGCCAGCACCAGAGAACCGATGATAAGCAAGACCCACGTCCGGCGGGAGAAACTGTTCTTGTCCTTTTGCTTCGCGGTACTGAAATATCGGCTGCCTATGTAGGCTCCAGTCAGACCCGGAAGCAGGTAACAGGCGCACTTGAGGAAAGGCATGTCTAACTTATATGCCACAAAGAGAACGGCTCCATAGATAACCATCATACCGATGCCAATCAGGCATCCTTGATATTCACTTTTCATACACTCGTTTTATTCTTTCGTTCTCGTTTTACTCATACCGGAACTCCCCGAACTCACTCCGGATAATCAACTCCCGCCGTTCGCCTTCCTCGATGCGGCCGATGACCTGCGCGTCGATGTTGAACGACTTGGAGATGGCGATGACTTCCTCGGCATGTTCCGGCGAGAGGTAGACTTCCAGGCGATGTCCCATGTTGAACACCTTGTACATCTCGTCCCACTCCGTGCCGCTCTGCTCCTTGATGGTGCGGAA
>CALUOT010000108.1 GCA_944322355.1 uncultured Bacteroides sp.
TGTAAACCATTTTTGATTCACTTTACCTATTCGGGAAATTTGTATGTTACTTTGTGCTCGAAAAAGCCTAGTTTAGAGCCTTATATATAATAAGGTATAAACTGAGAATTCAAATATTAAATAATTAACCAAACAACAACTTAAAAAGTATTACGATTATGGAAATGGAAAATTTGTATTTGGCTCCCGAGGTAGATGTTATCGAGGTGGCTGTAGAGAAAGGATTCGAGGGAAGCTCCGAACTGGGAGATGAAGGTAAGGTGCCTTTCTAAAAAGAAAATGGAATATTAAATCATAAACTAAATTGCAATGAAGAAGATTTTATTTTGCGCAAGTGTATTGGCACTTGCAACAAGTTGCGTAGAGAATGAGCTCGACTCGTTCGCAACAAATGACGGACAGGCTACCCAAGGAATCACCTTTACGGCCGAAGCTCCTGCCACAAGAATGCAATGGGACGAAACTGAAACTTCATTCGTGCCTTTCTGGTATGCTGAGCAAGACCGTATTAAAATTTATGGTATCGGAGTCTTTAGTAACAGTGGATCAGGTATTCCTGGTGGAGCATTTAATGAAGGCGAAAGCAAATGGACTGGTGGAGATTCTTGGAATGATATATCTTCTGAATCTGGAAAGGAATATAAAGCTACCCAGTCAGAGGCAATAGGTAAATTTACATCAGTAGATAATGCAAATACTTTGTATTTCGGTGATAACAAGGAAGCTCGTTTCTTGGGCTTGTATCCTAGCACCATGACAGCAGAATGGAGTGCTACAGATGGCGGTCTCAAGATCAGCACATTGCCTGTTCTTACTGCCCAGACTCAAACAACAACCAAAGGTGACAACCAATCTATCGCCATGTACTCATTGAGCAAAGCTTCGAAAGAAAATGACTATGATGCTGTAGGTGAAAATGCTAACCTGAGCTTCCAACGTCCGTTCTCGGCTTTGGTGCTTTCTACCAAGAATATCAATGAGTATACCACCAAGGATGAAGCCGGTAATTCCTTGTTCGGTCCGTTGAAGACTATCACCGTAACAGCCAAAGGATATACAAAAGAAGGAGAAACAAAAGCAGAAATTGAAGCTTCTAAGCTAACTTATGATAATACGAAAGCTTACTTGGTAGTAGATACATTGAATTACTCTGCTAAGTTTGTGGCTGGTACTACCCCAGATGAAAAATCCGAAGTAGTGTTGACTTTGAAGGATGCTAGTGGTCTGGATTGGAGCGACGATGCCTTGGCAGTGATCTCTATTAAGGACGTTGACCGTAGCAAGACATTTACTGAAGACAAGAAAGAAACCATGACTACCAAGTGGGAGTTTGGTAACATCACTTTGCAGGTGGACAATGCTACGGCTAATAGCTGGAACGGTTTCGTAGACTTCCCCGCATTGGATATCGAAGACTTTGATTATCTGGTAACCAAAGACAACCAGCTGATTGTACTGAATGGCAACTTCTCTGATGTATTCGACCAGAGCGGAAACAACATTGTATGGGAAGCCGGCAACGTAGCTAAGACTTCTATCAAGACTATCATCTCGAAGGTAGCTCTGACTGATGAAGAATTGGCTATGCTGAAGGATTTCACAGCGTTGACTTCACTGACATTGGAAGAAAATACCGAAATCCCGGCCAATACCTTCACAACGACTCAAGCTGCTGCTATTACCAAACTCGACTTACCGAAGGTAACAAAGGTGGATGAGAAGTTCATTGCTAACAGCAATAACAATGCATTCAGCGCACTGGCTACTCTGTTGATGCCTGCTTACGAGTTCGAAGACAACACGGTGAACCAAGCTTTCTTCAATACTGATGTTCAAGGACAGTTGACTACGCTGGATATGAGCGGCGTACGAAGCATGTTACCACAATTCGGTATCGAACGTACTTTGTCATTCAAGGGTTATGCCTCTTTGACTACTGTTACTGTACAGGATGGCATGGTGGTATCGCCGAGTGGTTTCGCTGGTTGCAAAGCTTTGAAGACAGTGAATGGTGCGGTAGATATTGAAAGTGCTCCAAGTGCGTTTGAAATGGAAGTAAGTAATGGTAATAATGCCTTAAAAAGCATTGAAGTAAAAGGCACTGTTATCCCGAACAATGCTTTCTTCCGTTGCAGTGTTTTGGAAACAATTACTTGTGGCGACGCAGCTTTGACCCCGACATCTATTGGTGAAAACGGATTTAGAGCTACTAGCATAAAGTATATGGATTTGAGCAAAGCTACAACCATCGGAGCAAATGCATTTGCCAATTCTTCTATTACTAGTGCTGATAAAAACAGTGCTGTATTAGAAGTAGGTGTGAACACTATTTCGGCTGGTACATTTATAAATTGCCCGAACTTGAAGATGGTGAAGTTCACCAATGCTACAACTATTGCCGGTGGCGATGTGTTTAAAGATGACGATAACCTGATTCAAGTGAAATTCTTGAAGGTCATTTCACTGGCCAATGCTGCCGATGATGCTTATAACAATGTATTCGGTTCTACTCCGAGTAATATCGACCTCTGGACGAACCCCGAACAGACAGGCGTGAACGGTTTGAACTTTACTTTGAATTATATGAGTGAAGATGGCAAAACTCCGTATACCGCTAGCTGGATCTTCCATTCAATCCAAAAGAAGATTGAAGATTAATCGCTGATGCGGTTTTCTTATAACCATTCCGAAGGGTGCTCCCACACAAAGGGGCACCCTTTGTTGTTTACATTTTCTTGAAAAAGCTATCTATTTTTGGTTTAGCTTATTCTATAAAAACAAAACAGTCTCTGAGCTACCGT
This sequence comes from uncultured Bacteroides sp., assembly GCA_944322355.1. GTDB lineage: Bacteria > Bacteroidota > Bacteroidia > Bacteroidales > Bacteroidaceae > Bacteroides. Next base: position 2,802 of record CALUOT010000108.1, read on the forward strand.
CACTCAGAGACTGTTTATTAGGAGTCGTGGAGCATAGCGGACTCGAACCGCTCACCTCGACACTGCCAGTGTCGCGCTCTAGCCAGATGAGCTAATGCCCCAACGTATGAAAATGGAAACGTTTGCAACGCAACTCCTTCTGTTTTGATGGCGCAAAGATAAGGTATATTTCTGAAATAATTGCTATTTTTGCGAAAAAAATAGCGGAAAAATATGCTAATCTATAATACAACCTATCACGTAGAGGAAGGACAAGAGAAGTATTTCTTGATTTGGATGCAGGAATACTACCTGCCGGAAGTAGAGAAACACGCCACGCTGCATGCACCACGCATAGCCCGTATATTGAGCCATCGCGAAGAAGGAAGCACGTGCTATTCGGTTCAGTTTGAGGTGGATAGTTCGGCGACTTTGCATCGGTGGCATCGCGAACTGGGAGTGAAGCTGAACGAAGAGATGGTGAAACTGTTTAAGGACAAGGTAGTGGGATTCCCCACCTTGATGGAGGTAGTGGAGTGATAGTACCGGTTAAGGAAAAGATTATTTTGGGCATTGACCCGGGAACCACCATCATGGGGTATGGTGTGCTTCGTGTGGAGGGAACCCGGCCGGAAATGGTGGCTATGGGCATTATCGACCTGCGCAAGCAAGGTGATCATTACCTGAAGTTGAAATACATCCATCAACGGGTGCTGAGCCTCATTGAGAGTTATTTGCCCGACGAAATGGCCATCGAAGCTCCTTTCTATGGGAAGAATGTGCAATCGATGCTGAAGTTGGGACGGGCACAAGGAGTAGCCATGGCCGTGGCGTTGAGTCGAGATATACCTATCACCGAATATGCGCCTTTGAAGATAAAGATGGCTATCACCGGAAACGGGCAGGCTTCCAAGGAGCAAGTGGCCGACATGCTGCAACGCATGCTTCGCTTCGACAAGGACAGTATGCCCACCTTCATGGATGCTACCGACGGACTGGCCGCAGCCTATTGCCATTATTTGCAGATGGGGCGCCCTACGATGGAGAAGGCTTATCACGGATGGAAAGATTTCATCCATAAGAATCCCGACAAGGTGAGAGGATAAATGAAGAAAAGAACAACAACAATAAAGAGATAACATAAAACAACAACAACCATGAAACTGAATGATCTTGCCATTATTGGTTTGGCGGCGGTAACAGCTTCCGGATGTACTTCCGCGAAGACGGAGTATGCCTCGTATGAATTATATCCCGTGCGTTCGGGCAGTTTGACCGAAATGGAGTATGCCCCCGGTGCAACCCGCTTCTCTGTGTGGGCACCTACGGCCGATGAAGTGCGCCTCATGCTCTACGAGGCCGGCGAAGGAGGGCACGCTTATACCACCATCAGCATGGAGGCCGGTGAAGAAGGAGTGTGGCACACCACGGTGAACGAAGACCTGCTGGGCAAGTTTTATGCATTTAACGTGAAGATAAACGACAAGTGGCTGGGCGATACGCCGGGTATCAATGCCAAGGCCGTGGGGGTTAACGGGAAGCGGGCAGCCATCATCGACATGCGTGCCACCGACCCGGAAGGATGGAACGAAGACCGTCGTCCGCCTTTGAAATCTCCGGCTGATGTGGTGATTTACGAGATGCACCACCGCGATTTTTCCATGTCGCCTGCATCGGGCATCGAACACAAAGGCAAGTTCCTGGCACTGACCGAAACCGGTACACGTTCGCCTGAAGGATTGGCCACGGGCATCGACCACCTGAAAGAGTTAGGCGTAACCCATGTCCATATCCTGCCTTCCTATGATTATGCTTCGGTGGATGAAACCAAGCTCGATGAAAACCGCTACAACTGGGGCTACGACCCGCTGAACTATAACGTGCCCGACGGCTCTTATTCCACCGATCCCTATGACCCGGCAACCCGCATCCGCGAATTCAAGCAGATGGTACAGGCTTTGCATAAAGCAGGTATCCGCGTCATCCTCGATGTAGTGTACAACCATACGTTCAACATCGATGGAAGCAACTTCGAACGCACCGTACCCGGTTACTTCTATCGCCAGAAGCCTGACGGGACGTATGCCGACGCTTCGGCCTGCGGGAATGAAACGGCCAGTGAACGTCCCATGATGCGCAAGTATATGATAGAATCCGTGCTCTACTGGATCAACGAATATCACATCGACGGTTTCCGTTTCGACCTGATGGGCATTCACGACATCGAGACCATGAACGAGATACGCCGCGCGCTGACAGCCGTAGACCCCTCTATATTTATATATGGTGAAGGATGGGCAGCACAGG
>CALUOT010000109.1 GCA_944322355.1 uncultured Bacteroides sp.
CCCAATATCCACAGATAAGAACGGGCGAAAAGCAAAAGTATCTGCCGGACACCTGCACCATTTACCTTGCGGATGGCCACTTCCTTGCGGCGACGCTCCGTATCAAGGGTAATAGCCGCATAGACTCCCAGCAAAGTAATCACCACACAGACTATCGACAAGAACAAGATAACTCCCTTCAGCTTGGTTTCCAATCCCTGCATCTCCTCCAAATCCTCCAGCAACGTACCGATGCGTGGCTGCAACGTATAAGGTAAAGCCTGTTCCAATACCTCCCGGACATATTGGCGCACTTCGGCAGTACGTCCGGGATGGCACTTCAAGTAGCAATGTCCCACATATTGGGTGAAATCAGAAGGCAGAAGAGCAAAGCCTGCAAAATAGCTCCCACCGTAAGAAATCCCATAGACATCGGTAACGAAAGGAACACATACGCCGGATACCGTATAACCATCCTCATAGCCATAGAGCCTTTGTCCCATCAGACTATGATGTTCCCGCTCCAGCATGTCATCCTCCAATGCCTTATCTACCACCATTTCATGTTCATTATGAAAAACCGTACCTTGCACGAGAGGCATATTCATAAACTCAAAGAAGTTGGCGGGCACACTCATCAGATTGACCGATAAGCTCTTGCGTTCGGCCTCAGTAGGCGGGTCGAAAAAGAGGGCATTGCCGGAAACTCCACGTATATAGTTTATATCGGACAACAGATAATCCGCCACCCCGGCATGTTGCTTCATCCGCTCCACCAAGACCAGTTTGTCCGCCTGCTTCATGGAAGGATAGTCCAAAGGAATGCTCAGAATATCCGCCTTTTCCTCCTTGGTCAATGTACCGAAAAGGGTGGAAGTCGTACGATTGGCCTGTAGATAAAGAGCTGCCGCCAACGTAATGAATATCCAACAGATGAAATACTGAATGCCCAACAGCACAGTACGTCCCCGATGATGTCCTTTTCCCGAAACCGACCCTCTAATGCCTGCCTGAATGCTCATGTGGCGGATACGCAATGCAACCAGTAAACATACCAAAAGACTACACCCCAACACCAGGAGCAAATACTGGGCGCATTGTCCCATCAAGACCGAAGAATCAATAGTAAAGGAATAGTCCAACAACGTAAGATGCAAGTAAGGGCTAAGTAATTCTATCAGGCAGAAGGTAAACAGAAAAGCCACCAACACGACCAGCACAGCCTGCGTAAAAAGCTGCCCGAACAATTGCTTCGTACCTCCACCTAACACCCGGCGCAAACCATGCTCGCGACTACGATTCAGGAAAGTACCGGTCAGAAAGTGGAAGAAGTTCAGCAAGCCCACCAGCAACACCAGCACTCCCAAGGAGAAAGTGACCCACACGAAGTAAGGAGCTATCGAATAACGCCAAAACATCTCACCCAACGGGGAGACAAACAAGCTACATTCCTCCCCATACATCGTCTGCCGCAGGCCTCTCTGTCCCACTTCGGTTTCCAAGCCCTGTAGCGAAGCCCCTGCACGCAATAGGACGAAGGTATTCCCACCGGTCATTTCGTCACGACGACTATATTGCATCAGCCCATCGCTATCGTTCAACACCAACATGTCCAACTGTTCCATAAAACACAAGCTATTGTTCAGGGGCCAATCTTCCACCACCGCCTGCACGGTATAGACTATTCCTTCACGCTTTCGGGAATAAGGCATCTTGGCAGAAGTGACCATCCGACGACCTATCGCCTTTGCCGCCTCTCCAAATATCCGTTGAGCCACACTACGGACCAATACCACAGAATTAGGTGTTTGCGAAGCCACTTCCCACGAACCTGCCACAACACGAGGCGTAAACACTTCATGAAAGCAACTGTCTACCTCCATGCACAGCAACGGGTCAAAAGGAAGCATCTCTTCCGACTCCACTTCAATGTCATAACTGCGCTCATGCGGATAAACCACGAAAGTAAAAGCTTCGGCCGCATCCCATTGCACACTGCGCAACCGCTCTGTCAGCGAAGCAGGAGTTCCGGAGAAATCGTTGCCATCCGTTCTCTTCATGCCTAACTCAACAATCCGATCGTGATGAACAAAACAGTCGTTCATCTCCCCCACATAGCGTGTATAATAGAAGCAGACCGAAAAACACAGTAAACATACCCCAAGTCCCACCACACTAATCAGATTCTGGGTGCGATACTTCAACAACGTACGTACTGCTACTTTTAAATAATGTAATATCATAATTTCCTATTCTTATGGATTTACTCACTCTTCATTACCTCCGCCGGATTGACTTGCGCCGCCTTGCGCACCTGCCCCCACAACGTGCCAAAGGACACGGCTATCACCACCAGCAATGCAATGAGGAAGATGCCTGCGCCTACGGAAGCCTTCACTACAAAGTCCGCCGTATATACATATATTATATAGTACGCCACGGGTACCGCCACCACGAACGCCAAGCCCAGCACCACGGCATACTTGCGCGAAAGCAACGGGATGAGGTCACGAAGTCGGGCACCGTTCACCTTGCGGATGCCAATCTCCCGGTAACGCTGGCGGATGTCGAACAACGAAATGCCTAATAAGCCCAAGGCGGAAACCACGATGGCTATCAAAGCAAAGACGGAGTAGACGGTCACTATGCGACGATCGTTCTCATAGAGAGCGGACACTTCGTCCTTCAGCCACGTATAGGTGAACTCGTCCGTGCGATAGACCTCCTGCTCCATGTCGCGCAGGTAATCCAAAAGTTCGTTTACCTTATCCGGCTTAACGGCAAGCTGCACCCGCTCACCTCCATCGCCATTGCGCACCACCCATGCCATGGGCTTGATGCCTTCCGACACACGACCCGCATAGAAATTATCTGCCACTGCTACAACAGGCATCAGCTTCGTGCCACCCCTGACTATTTCTCCTTGGGAACTTACCGTTAGCCACAACGGACTTTCACTCCGCACAAAGGCATCCTCCTTAGTCTTATAGCCGAAGGCATCCATGGCGGCACGGTTCAGCACCATCTGTTCGGCACTGTTTTTTTCTAACTCCTCTAAGCTCCCCTCCGACAAGGGTATGTTGTAAAAGCGGAAATAATCGGGACTCACATAATCCAATTGTATCACCGCCTCCTGCTCTCTATCGTTCAATAAAGGGCTTACATTGCCTGGAGTCAGAGGAGTGTTGCGCGTGAAGAGAAACTGGTCCACGTAGGGACATTCCTCAATCCGTTGTATGATGCGTTGCGCACGGGCACGACGATTTTTATCGTAATCTTCGTCCTCATAATCCACCTGCGTGTCTTCGTGAAAAAGGTTGGCCGTCATGACGTTCTCCACCCGGAAGCCGGGAGGCGTGTCGAGCATCAGCCGCAGATGGCGCACAAAGTAGAGGGAAAGCATGATGAGTAACAGAGTCACAACATACTGTACAAACAGGAACGCCATGCGGATGCCTACCGACTGGCGGGTAGTGCCCATCATCCGAAGCGAAACCATAGGCGGACGATACTGGTAACGAATGAACGGATAGACCGAGGTAAGCAAGGGGAAGAGAAGCAGGAACGCCAAGGACACCCATCCGTCGAAAGCCGAATACCCGATGGCATCGTCCACAAAGCGGTTGAAGAAAGGCTGCATCAGTTCTACCCCGAACCACGCCAACAAGAGTGCCGCCGCGCCCAGCAAGAGGTTTTCCGCATAAATCTGACTGAACAGGTGGAAGCCTTGTAGGCCAAACACCTTCTTTACGCCATACTCCCGCGAACGCTTCATCAGCATCACCATGTAGAGGTTAACAAAGTTGAGCACGCCCACCAGCAACAACAACGCCACCACTCCGCACAACAAACGAACGTAGCCCAGATTGCCCCGATGCAAAATAGCATCATAATCACCCGTATTAATCGTCCGGTCGAAATAGAGTTGCCGTTGGGTGATAAAGTGATAGCGCACTTCCTCTTTAGTCCCGGTCATAATGACATTCTCATTTTCATAAGTCTTGTACACATAACTTCGCGCATTGACGGCATCCAAGTCTACGGAAGGGAGCGCCCGCATCAAGCGGCATGATGCCCGTTGCCAAAGCTTCTTCAACTCATAATTCACCAACATGTCCCAATGATACGTAGTCTTGCAATCCGGTTCCTCCACCACGCCCCGTACAACGACCGTCTCTCCAGCGTAAGTCAGCACCTGCCCGATGGGACTTTCACTTCCAAACAACCGACGGGCACACCGACGGGTCAGGATGGCGGCATCGGGAGCCGCCAAAGCGTACTCGCCTTCCACTAACCGATAACGGAAGAAATGCAGGAAAGCGGAGTCCACCGGCATCACGTTCATCTTGAAACTATGCTCCCCGCTGAGCACATTGTCATTCTGTAACAGGACAAAGCGTGCTTCGTCCACAATCTGGTCATCGGGAATATAAGTCGTGTCGGGATGCGCCCAACGCGATTTCAGATCTACGGGATATACATTTCCACCCATGTCTCCCAAAACCAATACCGT
>CALUOT010000110.1 GCA_944322355.1 uncultured Bacteroides sp.
GGGTCTTTGCGCCAGCCCTGCACGGGCTTCACGGTGTCGATGTGCGAGTTCAGCAACAGCGTGGGGCGACGCAGGTCGAAGCCGGGACTCAGGCACCACACGTTGTGGCCCCGTCGTCCCGTCTCCATACCTTGCATCTCGATGTACTGTTGCAGGCAGTCGGCCGCCCGTTCTTCGTCGCGGCTCACCGAGGGGATGCTGATCAGCTCCTTCAGCAGGCCCACAGCCTCGGCAGTTAAAGTAGATAGGTCTGTATGCATATAGATAAACGTTAAATCAGTACGCCCAGCGAAATCATCAGGTTACGGTTCTTGCAGTCGTTGGCACATTCCACCAGCCCCCAATCATAACCGATGGAGATTTGTATCTGCTTGTTGAACTCGATGCCGCCCTTCAGACCCAAGCCGAAGTCGAACCGCTTGTCCAGCAGATGGTCGTCGAACACCGATTCTGACTCGCCGTCGTATTTGGCTTTGCCGAATAGGCCAATGCCGAAGTAAGGACCTGCGTTGGCGAATACGGCGAAGTGGTCGTTCGCCTGATACTTGTAACCCATGTGGATGGGGATTTCCAGGTAGCAAGGATTCAGCTTGAGGGTCTCGCTGCCGATGTCCACCTTGGCGCCCTTGAGGGAGAGCATCGCGCCCAAGTCCAGATACACCCCGTTGGACAACTGGGGCAGGGCAATCTCCGTCTTCACCCCGGCATGGAAGCCCACGCGGTTGTCGAAGCCCGAAGGGGACAGTCGGCTGACGTTCAATCCCAGGTTTACACCCCATCTGAAATTCTCCTGTGCCTGCACGGTGCCCAGGCCTGTGGCTAGCACCAATGCCATTGCTGTAATCAATCGTTTCATGGTCTGCATTCTTTTTAAAAGTTTCTTACGGTGACAAATATAGGCAATTCCGTCCAATTTCACTCCTTCGCGTAAGGGAATTTTTACCCATGCCGTCAGCAAGCCTTTCCTTAGGCGTTCGGATAGGCTTTCCTTTGGCCTTCGGATGGGACACACTTACCGCCTCGGATGTGACTTTGTATTCCACCGGAAATATAATTTTATTCCGTTTGGAATATAGTTTATATTCCGCCTGGAATTTATAGCAATTTCGAACAGAATATATTTTATATTCCGAACGGAATATGTAATTTATTCCATCCGGAATATGAAATGCGAGAGGGAGGGAAAGCAGAGGCATAGACGGTCGGAAAGTGGTCTCAAAGCTGTTCGGAAAGCGGAGGACGGAGGGAAGAGGGATGTATTTTATACGCCTTCGGCCTTTGATATTAGAATTAAATGAATAACTTTGCACTATATAAACCAAATACGCGTAGAGTCATGGAGCAAGAGTATGTTCATTTGGGAAACTTGGTCTATCGCCAGGTGGATAAATATGGTGAGGATAAAGTCGCGCTGAAGTACAGAAATTATGAGACGGGCAGCTGGGTGCCGGTGACGTGGGGGGATTGCTTGCAGCAGGTGATATTGTTGGGCGATGCTTTGGTGGCACACGGTGTGAAGGTGCAGGAGAACGTCGGCATCTTTTCGCAGAACAAACCCGAATGCCTGTTTGTGGATTTTGCGGCCTTTCATGTCCGGGCAACCACCGTGCCGCTGTATGCCACCAGTTCGCCCTTGCAAGTGCAGTACATTGTGAACGATGCGCAGATACGCTATCTGTTCGTGGGCGAGCAGTACCAGTATGACACGGCCTTTCAGGTGTTTGGCTATTGCCATTCGTTGCAGCAGCTTGTCATCTTCGACCGTTCGGTGCGCAAGGATCCGCGCGACATGACTTCCATTTATTTCGACGACTTTTTCCATATCGATGAGGATAAGGTGGATGCCGCTTATGAAGAGGCCGACCGACGTGGCGAGGAATTGTCGCCTGACGACTTGGCCAACATCCTCTATACGTCCGGCACTACGGGCGAACCAAAGGGGGTGATGCTGAGGCACAGCAACTATGACGAGGCATTCCGCATCCACGACCTGCGCTTGCCTCCGATGGGCGAGAATGACGTGTCGCTCAACTTCCTGCCGCTGACGCACATCTTCGAGAAGGCATGGACCTATTACTGCTTGCGTCGGGGCGTGACGGTGTGCATCAACTTGCGTCCGGCGGATGTGCTCCAGTCGCTTCAGGAAGTGCGGCCTACGTTGATGTGCAGTGTGCCCCGCTTTTGGGAAAAGGTTTATCAGGGCGTGCAGGAGCGCATTGCCCGGGAGTCGGGTTGGCGTCGGGAGTTGATGCAGGATGCCCTCCGCGTGGGGCGTGCTCACAATATCGACTATCTGCGTGTGGGCAAGACTCCACCTTTGATGCTTCGCTTGCGGTATAAGTTTTATGAGCGGACGGTGTACACGTTGCTGAAGAAGGTCATCGGGCTGGAGAACGGTAACTTCTTTCCCACTGCCGGAGCAGCCGTATCGGATAAGATTTGTGAGTTTGCTCATTCGGTAGGCATCAATATGCTGGTGGGTTACGGGCTGACGGAATCTACGGCTACAGTGTCGGTGTTCAATTCCGTGGGCTATGAAATAGGTTCCGTGGGCGAGGTGATGCCCGACCTGGAGGTGAAGATTGGCGAGAATAATGAAATCTTGCTGCGAGGCAAGACCATCACGAAGGGGTATTACAAAAAGCCGGTTTCGACTTCGCAGGCCATTGACGAGGATGGTTGGTTCCATACGGGCGATGCAGGCTATTTGAAGGGAAATCATCTTTATCTGACGGACCGTATCAAGGACCTCTTCAAGACGTCGAACGGGAAGTACATCTCGCCGCAAGCTTTGGAAACGCAGTTGGTCATTGACCGTTATATTGATCAGATAGCCATCATTGCCGACCAGCGTAAGTTCGTTTCGGCGCTGATTGTGCCTACTTATGACTTGGTGGAGAAGTATGCCGCTGCGCATGACATAGCTTATACTTCTATGGAAGACTTGCTTCGCCAGCCCGAGATATTGGAGTTCTATCACGAGCGCATTGATACCTTGCAACAACAGTTTGCCCGCTTTGAACAGATCAAGCGTTTCACGTTGCTGCCTGAGCCGTTCAGCATGGAGCGTGGTGAGTTGACCAATACGCTGAAGTTGCGTCGTAGTGTAGTGGCTGAGCATTACAAAGAGGTCATTGACCGGATGTATGAATAGTAATCTTTTTCATCCCATGCACCTTTTTCACTTCCTGTCCTTGCTGCTTCTGTTCTTTGCTTTGCCTCTGTCGGCCGATTCACCCGACAGTTTGCGTCATAGTAAGCCGGTTCATGCCATCGGAATAGATTTCCGTCCCGGCTATGTGATTCCTACGCGTAGTTTCTTCGAGGGGGAGAATGCGTCGGGCGAACCTATTAATACGGTTATTTCTGCGCATTTGAAGTATACATTCCGTTTTGCTTCCGATTCTCGTCTGGGACGTCTTTACCCGTATGCCTATCAGGGTATCGGCGTATCTTACAACAACTTTTTTAATTCGGCCGAGGTGGGTAATCCGGTAGCTGTTTACGTCTTTCAAGGCTCACGCATTGCCCGTCTGGCTTCCCGTTTGTCGCTAGACTATGAATGGAATTTTGGCGCTTCCTTCGGCTGGAAGAAATATGACCCCTTGGATAATCCTTATAATCGGATTGTGGGCTCGCGCATCAATGCTTATCTCAACTTGGGTTTCTTTCTGAATTGGGAGATAGCGCCCCAATGGAACTTGACGGCGGGTGTGGAAGTGACGCACTATTCCAATGGCAACACCAATTATCCGAATTCGGGTGTCAATACGGTGGGAGCCCGGATGGGGTTGGTCCGTTCGTTTGGTCCTGAACCTAAAGAGCCGGTGATCATAGTACGTCCGGAGGCTTTGCCTTTGGCCTCTCGTTTCAGTTATGACCTCATATTTTATGCTTCGACTCGTAAGCGGGGTATTATTTGGCCTGACCATGGTGAATTGGTTCCCGGTTCGTTTGCGGTGTTGGGTATGAATTTCAATCCGATGTATCGCTTCAACCATTATCTTCGTGCCGGCTTATCGCTCGATGCCCAATACGATGAGAGTGCTAATCTGAAGGAGCATTTGGTGGAAGGGACCAGTGGCGCCGATATGAAGTTTTACCGTCCGCCTTTTCGGGAGCAATTTGCCGTAGGACTTTCAGCCCGTGCCGAGCTCAATATGCCTATCTTTTCGGTCAACTTCGGTGTGGGATACAATGTCATTCACAAAGGCGAAGACACTCGTGGTTTCTATCAGATTTTGGCACTTAAGGCCTTTGTCACTCGTCGCCTATTCCTTCACGTAGGTTATCAGTTAAGTAAATTCAGGGATCCTAACAATCTGATGCTGGGCTTGGGGTGGCGATTCGGAAGGCAGTAAAAACAAAAACGAAGACTGACTGCTCAATCTTCGTTTTGTGTCGGAATGAGGCGACTCGAACGCCCGACCCCTACGTCCCGAACGTAGTGCGCTACCAACTGCGCTACATTCC
>CALUOT010000111.1 GCA_944322355.1 uncultured Bacteroides sp.
AGAGCGCACAGGGCGGGACAGGTGGTCAGGGCATTGAGGGCCGATAGTCCCACGGCCACGGCCATCGTCAGGCCGAACTGCATGTAGAACGTGCCGCTCGTGCCGCCCATGAACGACGTGGGGATGAATACCGCCATGAATACCAGCGAGGTGGTGACGATGGCCGACGCAATGCCGTCCATGGCCCGGCTGGTAGCCTGATAGGGTGAACGCACGCCTTCGTCGAACTGCGCCTGTACGGCTTCTACCACCACGATGGCATCGTCCACCACCGTACCAATTACTAATACTAAGGCAAATAAGGTTAAAAGATTAAGGGAGAACCCCGCTATATAGAGGAAGGCGAACGTACCCACCAACGACACAATGACCGAGATGGCGGGAATGACCGTGGAGCGCACACTTTGCAGGAAGACATATACCACCAGGATAACCAGGATGATGGCTTCGACCAGCGTCTTCACCACCTCGTGGATGGAAGCGTCCAGAAACTCCTTGACGCTCATCACGTCCACCAGTTCCAGGCCTTTAGGCAATTCCGCGCGTACCTCCTCCATCAGCTTGTTTATCTCCTGAATGATTTCGTTGGCGTTCGAGCCGGCCGTCTGCGCTATCATGGCCGTGGCGCTGGGGTGGCCGTCCACTTCGCTGCTGTGCGAGTAGCTCTGCGTGCCCAGCTCTATGCGGGCGATGTCGCCTAAACGTAAGATCTCTCCGTTGTCCAGCGACTTGACAACGATATTGCCAAATTCTTCGGCAGTCTCATAGCGGCCCCGGTACTTCAGGGTATATTGGAAGGTGTTCTCCGAGTCCTCTCCCAGTGTGCCCGTGGCGGCCTCTATGTTCTGCTCGTCCAGCACGGCAGTCACGTCGGCGGGCACCAGTCCGTATTGTGCCATCCGTTGCGGGTCGAGCCAGATGCGCATGGCGTAGTCGTCGCCCATCACGTTGACATTCCCTACACCGCTGACGCGCGAAAGGCGCGGCTCGATGTTTATCTTGAAATAGTTGTTGATGAACGTCTGGTCATACGAATCGTCCGGGCTGTAGAGGGCGATGATTTTCAACATGGAGCTTTGTCGCTTCTCCACCGTCACGCCGATTTTAGTCACCTCTGCGGGAAGCAGGCCCTCAGCCTCGCTGACGCGGTTCTTGGTGTTGATGGTGGCCATGTCCGGGTCGGTTCCTTGTTTGAAATAGACAGTAATGCTGCCCGAACCGGTATTGGTGGAAGTGGAGGTCATGTATAGCATGTCCTCCACGCCGTTGATGGCCTCCTCCAGCGGAATGACCACCGACTTCTGTACCGTCTCCGTATTGGCACCCGTGTAGGTAGTGGACACACTGACGGTGGGCGTGGCAATGTCCGGGTATTGTTCCATCGGCAGATTGGTCAGGCCGATGAGCCCCACCAACAGTATCAGCACCGACACGACGCAGGCCAGGATGGGGCGGTCTATAAATAGTTTCAGTTTCATGATTTTCTATTCTTAGTTCTTCATTCTGCATTAATTAATGTCCCTTCTTGCAGCAGTCCGGCACCTTCGGCTACAATGACATCGCCTGCCTGCAAGCCACTCTCCACGATATACTCTCGTCCGTCATCAATGGGGAATACTGTCACTTCTGCCGAAGTGGCCTTACCGTCTGTCACTTTATAGACAAACACCTTGTCCTGAATTTCATAGGTGGCTTCCTGCGGCACGACCAGCACGTTGTTCCTTTGATAGGGCAAAATCAACGTGCCACTGCCGCCGTTGCGAAGCATCCGCTCGGGGTTGGGGAAGGTGGCGCGCAGGCTTATGGCTCCCGTGCTGCTGTCGATGGTTCCACTGATGGCGTCTATCCGTCCCTTGTGGGCGTACATCTGTCCGTCACTGAGCCGTAGCTCCACTTGAGGCATCTGTTTCAGTGTCTTGTCCATCGTCCCGTATTGTCGGATAAGGGTCAGAATTTGATTCTCTGTCATAGAGAAATAAACGTGCATCTCTTCATCATCGCTCACCGTAGTTAGTGGCGTAGTGATAGAAGCATCTACTAAAGCACCCACCCGATAGGGTATCATGCCCGACACGCCGTCCACTGGGCTTTTCACCACGGTGTATGAGAGGTCGTTTTTAGCGCTCGTTTCTTGTGCCTTGGCTTGCGCGAGGGCGGCTTCAGCCTCCAGCAGCGAGTTCTTGGCCGTCTGCAGGTCGAAGGCTGACACGACTTTATTGTTAAAGAGGGTCTGCTTGCTGTCTGCTGTCATGCGGGCAGTGGCCACGCTGGCTTCGGCACTCTTTACATTGGCCGTGGCCGTTTCCAATGCCGCCTGATAGGGCACTTGGTCGATGATGAACAACGGCTGTCCTTTGTGTACCTTCGCTCCTTCATTGATGCACACTTCGGTGATGGTGCCGCTCACTTGCGGACGAATTTCCACGCTCTGTCGGCCTTGCACCACGGCGGTGTATTCGCGGGTCAGTGTACGGTCCGTGGAACTGACAGTCAATGTCTTATACTGTGCCCCACCGGTTTGTTGCGGGGCTTCCTTGCATGCAGCCAGTCCCAGCAGGCAGAGGCCGCATACGGTCGTTTGTCTAAACAATCTTTTCATCCTTGTCATTTAGTGTTTTAAGTTAAAATCTGCGGCAAAGTTAAGGGAAGTCCTCCGGCGTTTCTTCGTTCGAATCCGTGCGTGATTGGTCTGCATCCGTGCGTTACTGTTTTTTTGCTTTAATTGTGCTAAGAAGATGGAAAACACTTCTATAGATGGCTGGGTTGAATTACTTTTGCGGCAGACAACTACTACATATATTATATATGAAGAATATAAGAGAAACAATAACGGACTGGCTGCACAGCGGTTTGGGTGTCAACGGGCAAATGGAGACTGCAACCTACGGCAATTCCCTGCTGATGGCGCGGCTGACCGGAGCGGACTTTCGTTTGCATGATGACTGGCCGCCCAAATGCTGGCATGTGTTCCTGCATGTGTACGAAGGCGAATTGCGTCTGACTGTCAATGGCGACCGCATAGGGTTCGACGCACCGGTGTACGTGGACTTTCTTTCCAATGTCCGATGGACGGACATAACCCTCGCGGGACGTTACCGCGCCTGCTTTGTATCGGTCGAACAGCAATTCTTCATGGAGTCTACCCAGCCGATGCGTAGCAAGATAAGCGAATGCATGATGTGGTTCGCCCAGTCGCCCTTCACCCCGATGAACGAACCAGAAAACAATCGTTTGCAACGGCTGGAGGAAGCGATGTTCGACACCTTGAAGGAAGGAAACAACCTGTTCGTGCGCGAACTGCTTCAGACCATGGCATGTGCTTGGCAGTACGAACTGTGGAACATCTTCTCCCGCCGCCTGCAAACCTCGCGTACAGAGACCAAGCCGCATTGGGGAGACACCGTCGCGCAATTCTTCTACCTGGCCCACACGCATTGCCGTGAGCAGCACGAGGTGGGTTGGTATGCCCGTCAGGTGGGTGTCTCGTCCGATGTATTGTCCGCCGCCGTGAAACGTTTCTGCGGTAAGTCTGCCAGCATCGTCCTGTCAGAACTACTGATCGAGGAAGCCAAAGTCTGCCTGCGCGATACTTCCTTATCCGTGCAAGAAGTGTCCGATATGCTCGGTTTTGCTGACCAGTCAGCTTTCGGCAAGTTCTTCAAACGCCATTGTGGCCTGTCGCCCGCTGTGTTCAGAAAGCAAGGGGAATGAGGGAGGGTGTTTCTTTGGCTGATATTTATTGTTAAGATTCATGACTGTTGTGACAGACCGTCTTTATACCTCTTCAGAATAGCTCCTGAGGCCATTTTAGAAGGTTGCAAACCTAAAGGCCGAAGGTTGCAAACATTAACCCCTTAGGTTGCAAACATTCGGGGCTTAGGTTTGCAACCTTCCTGCTATATATTGGAGACTTTCTTTTCTTGTCTTGATTTTTTTGAACTATAGGTGGTATGAATCCTTTAATTTGAGGCTTAATGGATGTATGGAGGGGGTACCAATATGGATTTTTTCATTAAAATAGCTGTTGGTGAGCGATGGTGAGCGGTTTCGTTTGCTATTTTCAGGTTTTTATTAGAACTTTGAGGCATCAACTGATAACTTTAAAAATATGAAGACGGCGAATAAGAAAACATTTATCTTTTTATTATTTCTTTCTATGTTGTTGACTTCCTGTAATCAAAGCAGGAGTGGTAACTGGGAAGATTGGGAACAGTCCTTCACTGTATCGCAAAAATTAAAGTCTGTTCCTTGCATGGATGAAGAACTGATTTTGGGTGGTCCTGTCCAAATGCTGTATATGGACTCTTCGCTGCTCATTCATGATGTCAAGACAGAAAACCTGTTTTGGCTGATAGACGTGGC
>CALUOT010000112.1 GCA_944322355.1 uncultured Bacteroides sp.
TACCAACGTGGACGAACAAATCAGACAAATAGCCGAGCGCCTGCGCGGACTGCGCGACGCCATGGAACTGACCCCTGCCGACATAGCCATCGATTGCGGCATCGACCAGGCAGAATACGAACGCGCCGAAAGCGGCGAGAATGACATCAGTGTCAGCATGTTGCAGCAGATAGCCCGGCATTACGGCATTGCATTGGATGCCTTGATGTTTGGCGAAGAGCCCAAGATGAGCACTTATTTCCTGACCCGTGCCGGTAAGGGCATCAGTGTGGAGCGTACGAAAGTGTACAAGTATCAATCCCTGGCCGCAGGCTTCAAGGACCGTAAGGCCGACCCTTTCATCGTGACTGTAGAGCCGGGCGAACGCCCCATGCACTACAACACCCATGCCGGACAAGAGTTCAACCTAGTCATCGAAGGACGCTTGCTGTTGAGCATCGGTGGAAAAGAACTTATTCTGAATCCGGGAGACAGCATCTACTTCAACTCCAACTTGCCCCACGGCATGAAGGCGTTGGACGATAAGACCGTGAAGTTCCTGGCAATCATTTTATAAATGAAGAATGAAGAACGAAGAATTAAGAATGACAGACAACGGTTCATTCACCTATAATTCTTCACTCTTCATTCTTAATTCTTCATTAAAACTAAGGTTATGATAGAAAGATTTCTGAAACAAACTACATTTACATCGCAACAAGACTTTATAGACCATTTGGATATACAAGTGCCGGAGAACTTCAACTTCGGCTATGACGTAGTAGACGCCTGGGCCGCCGAGCAGCCCGACAAGCCTGCCTTGCTCTGGACGAACGACAAGGGCGAACATCGTCAATACACCTTTGCCGACATGAAGCATTATACGGACCAGACGGCTTCTTACTTCCAATCGCTCGGCATCGGACATGGCGACATGGTGATGCTCATCCTGAAACGCCGTGTGGAGTTTTGGTTCAGCATCATTGCTTTGCACAAACTGGGAGCCGTGGTCATTCCTGCCACCCACTTGTTGACGAAAAAAGACATCGTCTACCGCTGCAACGCCGCGGACATTAAGATGATAGTCTGTGCGGGTGAGACGGTCATCACCGACCACATCACCGCCGCCATGCCGGAGTCGCCCAGCGTGCACACCCTCATTAGCGTAGGTCCGGAAGTACCCGACGGTTATCTGGATTTTCATAAAGGCATTGAGTCGGCTCCCGCCTTTGTCCGTCCCGAACATCCCAATACGAACGATGACATCTCTCTGATGTACTTCACCAGCGGCACTACGGGTGAGCCCAAGATGGTGGCACACGATTTTACCTATCCCTTGGGTCACATCGTCACGGGTTGCTTCTGGCACAACCTGACGGAACAGAGCCTGCACCTCACCATTGCCGATACGGGCTGGGGCAAAGCCGTATGGGGCAAGCTCTATGGCCAGTGGATAGCCGGAGCCAACATCTTCGTTTATGACCACGAGAAGTTTACGCCGGCCGACATCTTACAGAAGATACAGGACTATCACGTCACTTCGCTTTGCGCACCTCCGACCATCTTCCGCTTCCTCATCCACGAAGACCTGACCAAGTACGACCTCAGCGCCTTGAAGTATTGCACCATTGCCGGCGAAGCGCTCAACCCCGCCGTGTTCGACACCTTCAAGAAACTGACAGGCATCAAACTGATGGAAGGCTTCGGGCAGACGGAAACCACCCTGACCGTAGCCACCATGCCTTGGATGGAGCCGAAGCCCGGAAGCATGGGATTGCCCAACCCGCAATACGATGTAGACCTGGTAGACCATGAAGGCCGTTCTGTGGAAGCCGGTGAACAAGGACAAATCGTTATCCGCACCGACAAGGGCAAGCCGTTGGGGCTCTTCAAAGAATACTACCGCGACGCCGAACGCACCCGCGAGGCTTGGCATGACGGAGTTTACTACACGGGCGACGTAGCTTGGAAAGACGAGGACGGTTACCTGTGGTTTGTAGGCCGTGCCGATGATGTCATCAAGAGTTCGGGCTACCGCATCGGGCCTTTCGAAGTAGAGAGTGCATTGATGACCCATCCAGCCGTTGTGGAGTGTGCCATCACCGGAGTACCTGATGAGATACGCGGGCAAGTGGTCAAGGCCACCATCGTCCTTTCCAAGGCATATAAGGACAAGGCCGGTGATGCCCTCATCAAGGAATTGCAGAACCACGTGAAGCGGGTTACCGCTCCTTATAAATATCCGCGTGTGATTGAGTTTGTGGACGAACTGCCCAAAACCATCAGCGGAAAAATACGGCGTGTAGAAATACGCCAAAACGATGAAAAGTAAGAAACTAATAATAACCATTAAAATCCGACATTCAAATGAAAAGACTATCAAAAGCCTTGTGGGCCATCTTAGGTTTGTGTATGATCCCCCTGTGGACTCATGCCCAGGAAACCTTTCCTGACGGGAGCCCTATCCCCTCTTGGTTTCAAGAGACTTCAGCCAGAGACATCAAGAAGCTGGGAAAACTTTATGACATCACGCAACACGGTGTAGTCAACGATAGCACCCTGGTGCAAACCGACAAGATACAAGCCGTCATAGACCTGGCTGCCGAACAGGGAGGCGGTGTCATTTATATTCCCCAGGGCGTCTATCAGAGCGGCTCGCTCTTCTTTAAGCCTCATACGCATTTATACGTGGAAGGAACCCTGAAAGGAAGCGATGACATCAGTAACTTCGCCGTAATCGACACCCGTATGGAAGGACAAAACCTGAAATACTTTGCCGCATTGGTCAATGCCATCGACGTAGACGGATTTACCATAACGGGCAAGGGAACCATCAATGGAAACGGCCTACGCTACTGGAAGTCTTTCTGGCTACGCCGCCAAGTCAATCCCCAATGTACCAATCTGGAGGAACTCCGCCCCCGATTGGTGTTCATCTCCGACTCCAAAGATGTACAAATCGAAGGGGTTCATCTCATTAATTCGCCATTCTGGACTACTCACCTCTATCGGTGCGAAAATGTCAAACTGCTGAATCTTCATATCTTTGCACCCAAAGCACCGGTCAAAGCTCCCAGTAGTGACGCTATCGACATCGATGTATGTACTAACGTGCTGGTGAAGAACTGTTACATATCTGTCAATGATGATGCCATCGCCCTGAAAGGCGGAAAAGGCCCCTGGGCTGACCAAGACACGCAAAACAACGGCGCCAACCGTAACGTCATCATCGAAGACTGTACTTATGGATTCTGCCATAGCGCGTTGACATGTGGCAGCGAATCAATACACAACCACAATATCGTGCTACGCCGCATCCAGGTGGACCAGGCACAACGCCTGCTTTGGCTGAAAATGCGCCCGGACACTCCGCAGAACTACGAATACATCACGGTAGAAAATATCACCGGTAATGTAACCAACCTGCTTTATGTCAAGCCTTGGACCCAATTCTTCGACTTGAAAGGCCGGAAAGACATTCCTTATTCTTACTCCAGCCACATCTGCATGCGCAACATTGACATCGACTGTGACATAGCATTCAACATTGACAAAGCAGATGACCAGTACAAATTATCCGACTTCACCTTTGAAAACTTACAGCTAAAAGCGAAAGAAGGAAAAACGGACTTACTGAAAGCCATCGAAGGCGTTCAGTTGAAGAACGTAAAAATCAATGGGCAGGAAGTGGATTTATAAATGAAGAGTCAAGTTGACTAATTCGAGAATGTGTCCCAATGAAGATGAACCATTATCATTGAGACACATTCTCTTTTTGTATCTCTATCCTCCACCACACACTAATTATCAATAGATTACAAGCAAGTAAAAGCGTGAAAACAATTTAAATGGAGAATACACGCTTTTGCATATTTCATAGAAATCCGGTTGGTCAATTATCACATTGGGTCAGTAGCTTTTTAGTGGGGATATGCATATAAGTTCGCAATGCGGAATAAGAAAAACTTCTTGTCTGCAACCCC
>CALUOT010000113.1 GCA_944322355.1 uncultured Bacteroides sp.
AAAGAAAATGGCTTACGTAATTAGTGACGATTGTATTGCTTGCGGAACTTGCATCGACGAGTGTCCGGTAGGCGCTATTTCAGAAGGTGACAAGTATTCTATTGACCCAGAAGCTTGCACAGAGTGTGGTACTTGCGCAGATGTTTGCCCTTCTGAAGCAATTCATCCGGGAGCATAATCCATATCCCGTAACAAAGAAAAAGAGGATGCATCTTTCAGACGCATCCTCTTCTTTTTTATCGGTATTCCACTGATTAATCTTTTTTATTAGCCCGTTTGCGCTCTGTTTCATCCAAAATAATCTTGCGCATACGCATCGACTTGGGGGTCACTTCCACATATTCATCTCCCTTGATATATTCAAGCGCTTCTTCCAACGAGAACTGTACGGGAGGAATCAGTCTTGCCTTCTCGTCCGAACCACTGGCACGCATGTTGGTTAACTTCTTACTCTTTGTGACATTCACCACTAAATCATTGTCGTGCGAATGCTCTCCCACAACCTGTCCGGCGTAGACTTCTTCCTGCGGGAAGATAAAGAACCGGCCACGGTCTTGCAACTTGTCAATGGCATAAGCAAAAGCCGTTCCGCTCTCCATAGCAATCATCGAACCGTTAGTACGGCGTTCTATCTCTCCCTTATAAGGTTGATACTCCTTGAAACGATGCGCCATAATGGCTTCCCCGGCACTGGCTGTCAGCACATTGGTACGCAAACCGATGATACCACGTGAAGGCATATCAAACTCCAGATTCACTCGGTCGCCACCGGCAGTTTCCATTTTCACCATCTCACCCTTACGGCGAGTCACCATATCAATAATCTTGCTGGCATACTCTTCGGGCACATTAACCGTCAGTTCTTCCACCGGCTCGCAACGCACCCCATCTATTTCTTTGTAAATCACTTGAGGCTGACCTACCTGCAACTCGTATCCCTCGCGACGCATTGTCTCAATCAGCACCGAAAGATGCAACACTCCGCGTCCGGAAACAATCCATTTACCATCCTCCTCACTTTTAGCCACACGCAAAGCCAGGTTCTTGTCCAACTCGCGCATCAGACGGTCGTGAATATGACGCGAAGTGACATATTTACCCTCCTTGCCGAAGAAAGGCGAATCGTTGATGGTAAACAACATACTCATCGTCGGTTCGTCAATAGCAATAGGCGGCAGCGGTTCGGGATTCTCATAGTCGCAAACCGTATCCCCGATTTCAAAGCCTTCAATACCAACCAAGGCACAGATGTCACCCGAAGACACTTCACTCACCTTGACACGACCCATACCCTCGAACGTATGCAATTCCTTAATCTTGGTCTTGATGATGGAACCGTCTCGCTTGGCCAACGACACGTTCATGCCTTCGCGTAACGTACCCCGATGTACGCGGCCCACGGCAATACGTCCCGTATAAGACGAATAGTCGAGCGAAGTGACCAACATCTGTGGCGTGCCTTCCAGTTGTTCGGGAGCAGGAATGTGCTCCAGGATGCAATCCAACAGCGGGGTAATGTTATCCGTCGGCTTTTGCCAATCGGTACTCATCCAGTTGTTCTTGGCCGAACCGTAGATAACGGGGAAATCCAACTGTTCTTCCGTAGCATTCAGGCTGAACATCAAGTCGAACACCATTTCATAGACTTCCTCCGGCCGACAATTCGGCTTATCCACCTTGTTCACCACCACAATCGGTTTCAGACCTATCTGCAACGCCTTCTGAAGCACAAAGCGCGTCTGCGGCATGGGACCTTCGAACGCATCGACCAATAGCAGACAACCATCGGCCATGTTGAGCACACGCTCTACTTCACCGCCAAAGTCACTGTGTCCCGGCGTATCTATAATATTGATTTTAGTTCCTTTGTAATTGATTGAAACATTTTTTGAAAGAATCGTGATGCCTCGCTCACGTTCCAAGTCGTTGTTATCCAGCATCAATTCACCTGTGCTCTGGTTGCTCCGGAAAAGGTTCCCGGCCAGTAGCATCTTGTCTACAAGCGTCGTCTTGCCATGGTCTACGTGGGCAATGATGGCAATGTTTCTAATGTTCTGCATATCTAATACCTATATATTTCGAGGCGCAAAGTTACGATATTTGCCGCATATATAGGCCATGGAGAAGAAAAAAAGCTGTAAATCATTGCTATATCAAAGATTATGCTTACCTTTGCAGCCTCAAAATGAGCAATTTTATCAACCTTTTAAATTAAAAACATCAATTATGTATTTAGACGCTGCTAAAAAGCAAGAAATCTTCGGCAAGTACGGAAAGTCTAACACTGACACCGGATCGGTTGAGTCGCAGGTGGCATTGTTTTCCTACCGTATTGCTCGTCTGACTGAGCACATGAAGCTCAACAGAAAGGATTATAGTACGGAAAGAGCCTTGACCATGTTGGTAGGTAAACGTCGCGCTTTGCTCGACTATCTGAAGAGCCGCGACATCGAACGCTACCGTAATATCGTTAAGGAACTCGGCTTGCGTAAGTAATTCACGTTACGTGTAGCAAAAGAACAATCCCCTTCCGCCGGCAACAAGCCTATGCGGAAGGGGATTTTTTTGTATGGGCCTCGCGCTGATTACTTCGTGCGCGTCACCGTGTGGAGCACTTGTCCGTGCTTGTCAATCATGCGGAGCTCCAGCGTCTTGGGCGTGGCGGAGATGATGGAGAAGCCCGGCTCACTACTGCAGAACACCGTACCCTCGACGGGCTTCACCTGGCGGCTGAGCGAACCGGCCGAGTTGGTGATGTAGTCGATGTCGCTGCCCGGCACGCGGATGTGCTGGAAGTTGTGGATGTGGCCGTTCAGGTACATGTCCACACGATGCTTGCGCAGGATGGTGTCCACACGCTGCTGCAAGTTCAGGCGCTCGATGTCGTCCTTTGATGTCTCGGCATAGATGGGATGGTGGCCTACGACAATCACCCAGTCCTCCTTGGCGGCGGCCAGCGTAGCGTCCAGCCACTCCAGCTGCGTCTTCATGTCCTGCAGGCAGGCGTCGGGATACTGGTCGTTCTCCTGGCGGTACTTGTCGATGAGCGGCGTGGTGTCTATCCACACGATGCGCACCGTGGTGCCTTCTTCCTCGAATGACTTCGTGTAGTAGCGGGCGGGCATCTCCCAACGGCGGCTCACCCGGCTGTAGTCGATGACGGCCTGCGTGTTGCCGCGATATTCATGGTTGCCGCAGATGGGGAACCAGTCAATCATCAGCTCCGGATGGGCGTAGATAAGCTCGTAGTTGGTCATCCACAGCGGGTCGTCCACCGACTGCACGCCCTCGAAGTGATGCACGTCGCCGGCGGCAATGACGAATTCGGGACCTACCTCCTCGGCCATCACACCCATCAGTTCGGCGATGGGCTTCTGGTCATAGTAACCGTTGCGGCCCAGGTCGTTGGCCATGTAGATGTTGAACTTATCATCGTAGACACTGTAGTCTATCGCTTGCTGGGCCATGGCCCACGTGCCCATCAGGGCGACGGTCAGTAGAAGGAATAATTTCTTCATATTCATTTTCAGTTATTTATAAGATTAAACTTCTTGTTTTCGCGCCCAAATCTATAGCCCGATTTGGGAACGATTTGGGAATAATTCGGGCTTCATCGCCCTTTCCCTTGGCTTTGTGCCTGTCAAGTCCCTATCTCATGGCAGACGAGCCCGAGGTTTGTCTTAACGAAAAAGGCTTTTTAGTAAGACGAAAAAGCCTTATTGGTAGGACGAAAAAGGCTTCTTCGTACGATGAAAAAGGCTTTTTAGTCGAGATATTCCCCTGCCTCGTTGGGCACAAGTCCCAAGGATGAGGCCGACAAGACAGGGGGATGTCCGCGCTTAGAAGCT
>CALUOT010000114.1 GCA_944322355.1 uncultured Bacteroides sp.
CCAAATCCAACTGGATTTTTTCTTGTACTTAACTGTGTTTATTTTCGGGCGATGGCTTTCAGCAGGGCATACCCACCAATCCACTGTAACATCATGCCCGGCAGACCCATACGGAAGTCTTGGATAGCCAGGTAGAAATCGCCAGACAAAGCCCATTCGCAGAGGGTTCCTACCACTTGATAGGACAGGACTATGCCCAGCAGTACGAGCAGGGTCATGTTTTTGGCATAGTGTGCGGCCACTGAAGCTGCCAGTGCCAACAAGCCCGACTTGATGAGGATGGCGGGAAGCACGGCTGCCGCAGGCATGGCAAACAGCAAGTGGTTGACTACCGGCGAGAAGATAGCCGTCAACAAGCCTACCCGGAAGCCGAATTTATAAGCGGCTATCAGTGTGAAGAAGTAGATGGGCAACAGAGTGGGGCCTCCCAGGGGAATGAGATGGCAGAGTTGCGGCAGGATGATGTTGCCGGCTACAAACAGCAGGGCAAACAAGTAAGTCTTTACGTTTCCGAAAGACCATGAATAGGTTTTTACGAATGTGTTCATGTTGTGATATGTTTTAAAATTGGTTCTTATTTCAGACTATCAGTTCATAATTCCGGGTACCGATGCCAATGGCTTCGGCATGTTCAAGTCCGGCTTGCCAGTTGGTGTTGGGATGAATCAGATGGAATTTGTCACATCCGCACAGGTCTTCGTGTTCGTGCTTATTGCCCAGCACGTTATTGCTGTGCAGCACCGGAGTTTGGTTGACCAAGTCAGCGCAGGCCTGATCCAATGCAACTGGGTCGGTAGAGGCCAATATGCCCAAGTCGGGGATGATGGCGGCATCATTATGATTCCAACAATCGCATTCGGGTGATACGTTCATCACAAAGCTGACGTGGAAGTGGGGTTTGTCCTTCAGTACGGCTTGGGTGTATTCGGCTATCTTATAGTTCATGTTCTCCGAAGTATCCCAGCTGCCTACTACGGCGGCCTCGTGTTGGCACAAGGCTACGCATTGGCCGCATCCGACGCATTTTGCATAGTCGATTTCAGCCTTGCGTTCTGCATTCAGGTGGATGGCATTGTGGGCGCAATGTTTCACGCAGATGTTACATCCGATGCAGTGTTCCGTCTCGATTTTCGGTTGTGCCGAAGCGTGTAACTCCAACTTACCCGGTACGGCAGCTGCACCCATACCCAAGTTCTTCAGCGCACCTCCGAAGCCGGCTTGTTCGTGTCCTTTGAAGTGATTCATGCTGATGATGATGTCGGCATCGGCAATGGCGGTACCTATCTTGGGTGCCGGACAATACTTACCACCGATGGGGATTTCCCGGTAGTCCGTACCCTTCAATCCGTCGGCAATGATGACTTGGCATCCCGCGGAGATGGGATTGAAGCCATTTTCCATGGCGCTTTCCAAGTGGTCGACAGCATTCGAACGTCGTCCGGAATAAAGCGTGTTGCAATCAGTCAGGAAAGGTTTAGCACCGTAGCTGCGCAGAAGTTTGGCCATGCGAGCGGCATAGTTGGGGCGGATATAAGCCAAGTTGCCCGGTTCGCCGAAGTGTATCTTGATGGCCACAAAACTGTCTTTCAGGGGTAATTGGGCGATTCCTGCCTTTTTCACCAGACGCTCCATCTTGTCCAGCAGGTTGGAAGTGGGAGAAGTCCGCAGGTCGGTGAAGTATACTTTTGCTTTTTCCATATTATATACCTATTTGTTGTGATTGCAAATGTAGATGAAAATATTCATATACGAGACTTTTGCCGATTGAAATCTTTCATAAAAAGTAATTTGGGTAGTAAATACTGTAATCGAATCACCTGCGGCAAAGTCGTTTGAAGTCACAATATTCGCATTGCTTTGTCTGTTCGGTTTGGCTGAAAGGGACTTCGGAATTGAATATCTCGTTCAGCAAGGCCAGAAGTTCGCTTCTGAACTCTTCTTCCAGTAGGCCGAAATTCGTCACAGGTACTTTCGGCTTGTAGGGAGCTCCCATTTCAATGATGGGTTCATACTCGCCCGATGCTGCCTGGTGGATATAGAGTAGGGCAGGAGCTACCTTCTTCGTTTGCTGCCCGCAGAGGATGGAAGCATACAAGAAGGTTTGGAAGACGTAGTTTGGTCTCCCTTCGGCCGGGGTGAACAGTTGTTGGATGTTTTCCGGTGTCTTGGGCATACCTCCCGTTTTGTAGTCAACTATGCGCAGGGTGTCGTCCTTGCTGTCAATGCGGTCGATGGTGCCGCCTATTTGCAGGGGTAACACTCCCTGAGTGGTTTTTATGGATAGGGTTTCCCTTACCGGATACTCCATGTGCTCCATGCGGAAAGGGGCATACGTCAAGTCGTTTCTGAGTAATTGCTTTAAGTACGAACCGATGACTTTGGCATGAATCAGTTGTGTGCCGTTGTATTCGGCCCGTTCGTCGGGAGCTATGTGGAAGAAGATTTCCTTGAAGGCTCTGTCTACGTAGTTCTGTACTTTGACATCGTCTTTCAGCAGATGTTCCAAGTCTTCCTTGCGCACTTCTTTCCCATGGCTGGTCAGGTCTTGGTAGGCGAGTTCGGCCGATCGGTGGAAGATGCTTCCGAAGAGAGCCGAGTCAATGTCTGTCGTCACTTCATCGGGCGGATTCACTCCGGCGATGTAGCGGAAGTAGAATCGGAGCCGACAATCCAGATACGTGTTGAGGGCTGAGGGTGACAGGTATCTCTCCGGATGTCGGGTAGCGTCGAACATCTCTTGGACTTGACGAAGGATCCGCGAGGACTTGGCGATGACAATCTTGGGAGGTGTCTGGGGTGATTGACCGGCCTCCAGGGATTCGCGGATAATGGGCTGGGGCGATTCGACTAAGTATTGAAGCATGAAACGCGACATTTCCCCCCGGTTGAGCCCGTCGGATGAGGTGTTGTATAGGAGGGTGACCCGCTCTGCCCGCTGGATGAGTCGGTAGAAGTAGTAGGCATATACGGCGTTCTTATGCTCGATGGTGGTCATGCCGAATGCCTTGCGCAGGTTGTAAGGGATGAACGAGGATTCGCCTCCTGCCTTGGGCAACTGGCCTTCGTTCAAGGACAGCATGATGAGGTTCTTGAAGTCGAGGTTGCGCGTCTCCAGCACTCCCATCACTTGCATACCGATGGCCGGTTCTCCGTGGAAGGGGATGCTGGCGGTGTTCATCAGCTTGGTGAGTAGTCGCTTGAGCGTATCTGTGCGGATGCCTTTCAGTTCGTTGCTTTCCATCAGTCCTGCTAAGCGATTGATGAGCGTGTAGCTCTTGAAGAGGGACTCCCGGTAGAGTTGGTCGAAGATGTTCTGTTCGTTCGCTTCCGAGTCCTCCCGATAGAGGGTGGAAACCTGCTTGATGCACTCCGTCAGGTAGTGACATAAGGCTTCTATGCCTGCTTGCGGGGTGAAGAGGGTGCCCAACCAGTCATCAGCCTCCAACTCTGAAGGATAGGGATAGAAGCGGTTGTTACGGGTCAGACGGGCTTCCAAAGGCTCTGCCTGGGCAGACAGGCGTCTGACGTAGGGATGCCTCAGCACGGACACCACCTGTTCGTAGACGAATCTTCCGCTGTCTTCCTTATAGCCGGTGGTCTGTAGCTCCAGCAGGGCATTGACAAGGCTGCATATCGGAGTTTGCGCCAAGGGGAAGCCCATGGTGATGTTCACATTGCGGACGCCGGGCGGAAGGGTGTGCAGGACGGGCAGGAGCAGGGCTTCGTTGCACAATACCACCGCATTCTCCTTCTCCTCCGTGCCTTTCAGTTGCTCTTCACTAAGGAGTTGGGGGAGGTAGCGGGCTTGGGCATTCTCGGTGGGAGCGGCGATGTAGCGCACTTCCT
>CALUOT010000115.1 GCA_944322355.1 uncultured Bacteroides sp.
TCCCTTTTAATCCATGAAGATGAACATCCACATAGAACCAATTCCGCGGCAAAGGTATAGAGAAAATTCAAAAGAAAAGAAAAAACATGGCAGAATTTTAGAATGCAACCAAGAGTAGCCCTACTATAATTACCATCCACTGCTCTGCCCGGCGGTTAATTGCAACGGCACGACACATGTCTTCCGTAGTAAGCGGACGGAGATGGGAACCTATGTAAGGCTTCCAGACCTCTTCACCAAAGTAGTCGTGTGGTCCGCCAAAACGGCAATCCAAAATACCCGCCAAGGCTGCTTCGGGATAACCGGAGTTGGGACTGGCATGCTGACGCCCATAGCGAAAGACAAATTTCAGCAAACCGGGACGTCCCGCAACAAGCACCATTAGCAGAGCTGTCAACCGGGCGGGCAGGTAATTGGCCACATCGTCCAGCCGGGCAGCAAAGCATCCGAATTGCTTGTAACGGACATTGCGATAGCCTATCATCGAGTCGAGTGTATTCACCATCTTATAGGCTACCATGCCGGGAACACCCAGCAACAAATACCAGAAAAGGGGAGCTATCACCCCATCGCTCAAATTCTCGGCCAACGTCTCAAGGGCTGCAGTACGCACCTCTTGCGCGGAGAGTGACTGCGTGTCGCGTCCCACGATACGAGCCACCTGCTTACGCCCGGCGTCCAACGAAATATCGACGGCACGAAACACTTCCTTCACCTCGCCGACAAGTGTTGTCCCCGCCAGACAATAGAAGATGAGAATGGCTTCCAACAGCAATTTCAGCCCAGGCGAGATAGAGGCTGCGCCTTGTAATAATCCATAAGTCACCAGCCCGGCAGACAGCACAAGACATAGGGCAATCAAAGCTCCCTTCGCCCGGCGGTATCTACCCCGATTGAAGGCACGTTCACAGCAGGCAATAATCCGTCCGAAAAGCACAACGGGGTGAGGCAAGCGCGGAGGGTCGCCCAGCAGGCGGTCAAGTAGCCAACCTGCCAATAGCGGCAAAAGAACTAACCCATGAACCATTGTCCGATGGCTTGTAGCAAATGTTCGTTATCCGCAGGACGCTGGGTGGAGATGCGGAAATAAGTATCGTCCAGTCCCTCAAAGTTAGAGGCATCACGAATCAGCAATCCATGCTCACGGACCAGGTAGTCTTTCAAGGCAGAAGCCCGCCCCATCCGCAAGCGGACAAGCATGAAGTGAGTGTCTGTATCCCACACATCCATACCGCCCAACGAACGCAATCCGGCTTGCAGACGGGCAGTCTCGGCCAGGCATCCGGACAGGTCGAAAGGCACAGCATCGGGATGCTCCGTCAGAAACAGACCTGCGGCAATGGCCAACCCATTCACCGACCAAGGCATACGGCGGGTATGCAGG
Source organism: uncultured Bacteroides sp. (assembly GCA_944322355.1). Taxonomy (GTDB): domain Bacteria; phylum Bacteroidota; class Bacteroidia; order Bacteroidales; family Bacteroidaceae; genus Bacteroides. The sequence goes on from CALUOT010000115.1 coordinate 1,385, forward strand.
TGGCGCAACAAAGGAGTGGCACCGGTCACATAGCCCAAACGGATGCCGGGGATGGCATAACGTTTGGTCATGGAATGGAGCAACAGGACGTTAGGCCACGCCAGTGCCTCGGCAGGGGTAAGCAAAGGACGAAGGGTGAAATCTTCATACGATTGGTCAACGACAAAGACAACCTGCGGATTTTCTTCGATGAAGTGTATCAACCGCTGCTTCTCCATCACCGTGCCTGTCGGATTGTTCGGATTGCAGAGCCACATCATCCGTATGTCATCCGGCAGGTTCCCGCGCTCCGGCAGGCGATAAAGCGACACCACCCGGTGTCCATGGATGCGGCAGGCATCGGCATACTCGCTGAATGTGGGTTGCAACACCGCACTCTTCTCGCCGGCAAATGCTTGGGCTATCAAGTAAATGGCTTCCGTGGCCCCGGCGGTGGCACAAACGTTTTCCGCATCTATCCTCAGGACGGAGGCCAAACGGGCTTCGAGCGTGTAAGGTCTGGGCTCCGGATAGACCGACGCCGCTTCGCTGACTTGATCGCGCAGATAAGCTTTCAGCGGAGCAGCGTCTATCCAGTTGGAAAGGTTCGAACTGAAATTGGCCGTTATCCGTCCTCCGTACCTGTAAAGGTCGTCTCCGTGTCCTTCTATCATACCTTTCCCTGCCACTCTATCAGTTCGACATTCTGCACCAACGGACGTTTGTAGTTCTTCATCTGCCGCTGCCGTTCGGGCAGAAATTGTACGCGGATGGACTTCACCTGCTCCTCGCTCACCTCCTCAGGTGTGTCCACGCCCCGCCCGGCGCAACTCAGTTTGTAGTAGAACGAGCCCAACCCGTCGATGTGTACACTGCGCCCCGACTGCATGATGTCCACCATCACCTCGGGCAAGGCACGAAGCACGGCATGAACGTCGCTCGGACTGGCGGTGCAACGACGGGCGATGATCTCGCCCACTTCCTGCGTGTCGGCCGGCTTGCCCACCGTCACGGCAAAGGGAAACCACTTGGTCAGCTTCCCGATGATTGCTTTTCTTCGAATCCAAAACATAATCTTCCTCCTTTATATAATGAGCCTTGCGGCCCGGTTCTTACTCCGTCGGCCTCCCCGTGTCCCTATCACGAGGCTGCCTTCCCTCTATCCCGAAATCGACTCTAAGGCTTAGAGCGGATGTCTCCAAGGCTTAGAGTGAATGTCTCTAAGGCTTAGAGTGAATGTCTCCAAGGCTTAGAGTGAATATCTCCAAGCCTTGCACCGGACGACAGGATACGGACACGACCGGTGCAAATCACCCCCAAGGCCTCCGCTCCTCTAAAAGAAGGGAACGGCAAGGCGCGACAAAATTAGCAAAACTTTTTCTATATTCTATGCTCCATGTGCTCCAGTTATCGGAAAATAATCGTACTTTTGTGGCCATATAATCAATCAACATAGCATATGGCAGAACTGAAGAACGAAGAAACAGGCGAAAAAAGAAGCCTGAACTTCATTGAACAAATAGTAGAAAACGACTTGCGCGAAGGTAAAAACGGGGGCAGAGTGCAAACCCGCTTCCCGCCCGAGCCTAACGGATACCTCCACATCGGCCATGCCAAGGCCATTTGTCTGGATTTCGGCATCGCTGCCGCCCACGAGGGTGTCTGCAACCTGCGCTTTGACGATACCAACCCCACGAAGGAAGACGTGGAATATGTGGAGGCCATCAAAGAAGACATCCAGTGGCTGGGCTACCAGTGGGGAAACGAATACTATGCGTCCGACTACTTCCAGCAGTTGTGGGACTTTGCCATCCGCCTCATCGAAGAAGGAAAAGCTTACATCGACGAACAGACGTCGGAAGAAATAGCCGCCCAGAAGGGCACCCCCACCCAGCCGGGCGTGGAAAGCCCCTACCGCAACCGTCCGATTGAAGAGAACTTGGCACTCTTCCGGAAAATGAATACGGGCGAGATAGAAGAAGGTGCCATGGTGCTCCGCGCCAAGATAGACATGGCCAACCCGAACATGCACTTCCGCGACCCCATCATCTACCGCGTAGTGAAGCATCCGCATCACCGCACAGGGACGAAGTGGAAAGCCTATCCGATGTATGACTTCGCACACGGTCAAAGCGATTTCTTTGAAGGAGTGACCCATTCACTCTGCACGCTGGAGTTCGTAGTGCACCGTCCGCTCTACGACCTGTTCGTCGACTGGCTGAAAGAAGGCAAAGACCTGGACGACAACCGTCCCCGCCAGTACGAGTTCAACAAACTGAACCTGAGCTACACGCTGATGAGCAAACGCAATCTGCTGACGCTGGTAAAAGAAGGTCTGGTGAATGGCTGGGACGATCCCCGCATGCCGACCATCTGCGGTTTCCGTCGCCGTGGCTATTCGCCCGAGTCCATTCATAAGTTCATCGACAAAATAGGCTACACCACGTATGACGCCCTC
>CALUOT010000116.1 GCA_944322355.1 uncultured Bacteroides sp.
CGTTTCTGCACCACGGGATAGCCGCCGCGGGCGGAAACGCCCTCTATCACCTCGTCGTTCGCCAGTACCGTGCCCAACTCCGGGCACCAGTTCACCATCGTTTCGCCCAGGTAGGCGATGCGGTAGTTCATCAGCGTCTCTTGCCGCTCACGCTCGCTCTTGGCGTTCCATTCCTCGGCGCTAAAGCTCAACTCCTCGCCGCAAGCCGCATCCACGCCTTCCGTGCCACCACGCTCAAAAGCTTGTACCAGCTCCCCGATGGGGCGCGCCTTCCGTGCATGATTATCATAATAACTCTCGAACATCCGTTGGAAAGCCCATTGCGTCCAATGGTAATAACCAGGGTCGCACGTACGCACCTCACGATCCCAATCGAACGAGAAGCCAATCTTATCCAATTGCTCGCGGTAGCGGTTTATATTGTTCACGGTGGTGATGGCCGGATGCTGGCCGGTCTGGATGGCGTATTGCTCGGCAGGTAGGCCGTAGGCGTCGTAACCCATTGGGTGCAACACGTTGAAGCCCCGCAGACGCTTGTAGCGGGCATAAATATCCGAGGCGATGTAGCCCAACGGATGGCCCACATGCAACCCCGCCCCGGAGGGATAGGGGAACATGTCCAACACATAATATTTCGGCTTGCTCTGGTCCTCGCCTACCTTGTACACCTTGTTGGCAACCCAGTATGCGTGCCACTTCTTCTCAATTTCCCTGAAATTGTATTCCATATACTTTTTATCGTTTAAAACTCTTTAGCTGTTCGAGGCCACAAAGTTACGGAAAATTCTCGGATGGTGCGATGTTGAACGACGAGTTACGAGATACAAGTTTCGAGGGCCACAGAGCGAAAGACGATATCCTTTCCATATATCGATTACGCACCTACGTGAAATGGCCAACGCACGTATGTTAAAATGACAACACACGTATGTGTCTTCGCTAACGCACGTAAGTTTGTTTTGCCATTTGAAAGAATTTCCATAAATTCGTGTATGCTGATGATTTCAATCGATATTTTGAGTTATATCGAACTCTCGTTAATTAGTTCCATGCTCAAAGAAATTCGATGTACATATCATTGCATAACTTACAACTTGTGGTTATGATTTTCTCTTGTAGCCGAGAAGAAATGCCAATAGAAGAGAAATCAGTTCCTCTATCCCTGTGGATAGGAAGAATCGCAAGCCTAGGATTGGCTAATTCACAGATACGACGCAACGTATCTGTTGTGGCATGTCCGCTGGTATGAAGTTGCGTCACTTCCGTAAAACGGTTTTGCAAGTTTATATAGTCCTCATTTCTTGTGTCATCCCTGTTAATGTAACCCTCCCACATAGAGTAAATGAAAAGAGGCTTTTCTTCCAAGGGCAGCGTAGGCAAAATTAAATCCAGCAGATTGTTGAATGAAGCACTTGCCCGAACAAACATAGTAAACCCTTCTTTCAGCATCCACTCTTTTAACTTGGGATTCTTTCCCGAATAAGTATATACTTTGCCAAAATCAAAACAAGCCGATTTCTTTCCCGCTGTTTCAGAAAATAAAGCAAGGATGTCCTTTTGGTATTCATCGGCCAGCAAAGGACGTTTGGGGAACATACTTCGAGTAGCATTCTTGAAACTTGCCAGCCGTTCCATATCCGTTGACGAACAATGAACAAACACATACTTATGCTCCTTCATCAGTTCAGCGGCTTTTTGTGACAATGCCCTTTCGGTTAGAATAGTTTCATCCTTTCTGGCAAGCATGGTTCCTTCTATGATTAGCACATCCACCTGACCGATATATTTTTGAACCGTGGGCAGCAGTCCCTTGCTCAGATAACCATGTCCACGAAAGTCGCCCGTATGCAGAATGCGTTTCCCTTCCGCTTCTATCAGGAACATATAGGCATCGTAGGCAGAATGGCTGACAAAATAAGGAGTAACCGAAATGTCTCCGAAACGTAATGTTTGTTTCTCGTGAAACATGTGCATCCCGGAAGCCACAGTCAAGGCACGACGATATTTTTGTTGTAGGGACGGTTCTCGCAGAAAACATAATTGCTTGTATTTCCTGCAAACCACTTGTTTGGCAACCTCGCCAATATATTGCGGTATGCTATCCGGCACGTGGTGGAACAGTCCGATATGATCACCATGATAATGCGTGTAGAGTATAGCAGAACAACCTTCTGTGATTCCAGCTATCGCACTATCGTTGTCATAAGCATCTTCATTTTCTGTATGATTGGGTAAATTATGTCCCAAGTCAATGATGATGCTTACCCGGTTTGTCGATATGCTGGTAATCTGTCCGCCTATCTGTGTGGCACGATGAATGGTTATTTGCATAAATCCGGATAATCTACGATAATGGTTTCAAACTTTGCGCTTTTCAGCCCCTCTATGGCTTTTTTGCGTATTTCCCTGCCTCCGGAGAGCTCGCCTTTGTAAGTATTGACAATCAACAATACAGGCTTTAAGGAAAGATGTTCGATTTGGGTCTCACCGTCCCATAAGCCAATCCGTCTCTTAATCCGCAGCAGTTTAGCATAATAGTCCTTCAATTCTTCGGCATATTTTTGTATGAATTCAGCATAGGCTTCCATTTGGTTGATGATTTCCGGTTCGCCTTTGCCACTTGTCAACCGGGGATCAGTTATCAGTTTCAGTTCGGTGAAAACCAAAATCTTTTCCTTTAGTTCCACCAAATCAATGCGTATGGTTGTATGCGTCTTTCCCTGTTTGTCTATGTATGGCCATTGGTAAGCGAACTCCGAATCGATGTATTTGTCCGGGAAGCGAAGTTTCAACGCACCTTGAATGGTCTTCTCGCTGGATGTATATAGATGCTTGTTCCAGTCTCTCTCTTCGCGGATTTCTCCATGTTTGTTTTCCCCATGTATATCATGGTAAATATCGCGAATACAGCGTTTCATTTCTTCCAAGCCTTCTTTGGTTTGAAGTTTTTCCATACAATCGCGATATTCATAAACCTTCTTCTCTTTCTCTATTTCTATCCCCTCTTCCTTCACTTTCTTTATTACGACTTTAACAGGCGTCTTATCCCCCAAATATTTCTGATGCGTTTCCACCTTCAATTTTCCGCCTGTCCACCGCACCAAAGCAACATTGCCTCCATAATAATAGATGTTGGCATAGTTATCTTTACGGATTTCCACATAAAGCTCTTCATCTGCCAATATGTTCTTCCACCATTGGGGAGGGTTATTCTCCAATTCTCTCCATAGACGAGATTCTTCGTTCAAGGCATCAAAGCTGCCGTTTGTGTTAGGATTGAACATGTTCATGATTATATCATTTATTTCTTTTTCGCTGAATCTCCGTTTACCGGAGTTATTTTCAATTTTCGCGGCTTTACCTCTTGCCGATTCGCTTTCATCGCGGCTTCTATGGCTTCAACTTCATGCTTATAATACCATGTTTCACCTTCATAATCGATTTGAGGCGATAAAGACAAGCCATATTTTTTAGCCTCCAAATTGTATACAATAACTTGGGAATCATCAAGATATACTACCTGCTCATACAAATCCATTCTCCGTTATTATTACGCACCAAATGCCACTTTTGCTCCTTCTGCTGTTCCATCACGCATATTCAAATTTAGGTGAATCGATCACTACATGCTCTTCTTCACTTTCATCGTCTGATGTCGGCGTGGCAAGTCGTATTATTCCATTGCGCATCGAATTGTCTATTAATAAAGTCAATGGGTAAATGCCTTT
>CALUOT010000117.1 GCA_944322355.1 uncultured Bacteroides sp.
CGGAAATAGCTCAGTTGGTAGAGCACAACCTTGCCAAGGTTGGGGTCGCGAGTTCGAGTCTCGTTTTCCGCTCCATAAAAAAGAGAATGTATCCAGCGATACATTCTCTTTTTTGTTTATATAACTTCTATCTTTTATTTCATAAATACGAAATAGACAGCCAGAATCAAGCAAATGAAAGCCGCCACGTGATTCCAATGCAAGCTCTCCCCTTTAAAAAGGAGCGTGGTAAATACGGTGAATATGATAAGGGTAATCACTTCTTGTATGACTTTCAGTTGCATGAGGGAGAAGGGACCTCCATTTTCTATGAAGCCTATCCGATTGGCCGGAATTTGGAAAAGGTATTCGAAGAAAGCGATTGACCAACTGAAAGCCACGACTCCAATGAGAGGTAAAGACGCAAACCAGCTGAATTCTTGCTTTAATTTCAGATGTCCGTACCAAGCAAATGTCATGAAGATGTTGGAGACAAGCAATAGTAGAATAGTATAAAGTCCTTTCATAAGGCAAAAGATGATTATTTAGTGGTTTTGGCCGAAAGTTTCTCGAGGATGTATACCAGTAAGTATCCAACCAGCATCAGTACAATGGCTTCGACAAGGTGAGAATTAGGTAAGATGTTCGATTCGACAGCCATACCATGAGTATTGTCTATCACTTCCTTCCATGGCCATACTTTGTTGAGAGATCCCAACATGAAACCTGTCAGTACGGCTAAAGTAAGGTTGCGTACCTTGCGTAAAGCGTATGAAAGCAGGTGCGAAAAACTGGTAATGCCAATGAAGGCACCCGTCGCAAAGATGAGCAGGGTAACTATATCCAATGTTTTTACGGCCTCCATGATATAGAAGTATTTGCCTAATAAGACCAGGATAAAGCTACCCGATATGCCTGGCAGAATCATGGCGCAGATGGCAATGGCCCCGCAAAGGAAAATGAACAAGGGGTGAATCGGGGTTTCGGCCGGTGTGGCAATGGTTATGTAGTAAGCCACAACTGCTCCTATTATAAAGCCTGTGATGGTTTTCCAGTTCCATTCCTTGATATCCTTACCGACAAACCAAGTAGAAGCCAGTACCAGGCCGAAGAAAAAGGCCCAGACCAGAACAGGATAGTCGGTAAGTAACCAAGTGATGACTTTAGCCAAAGAAAAGACGCTGATGCCAATACCTAATAATAAAGAAAACAGAAAGTTTCCGTTGATTCTTTTCCAGAATTGTGCCCACTTACCGGTGAAGAACAACTTGATACTCTCCCAATTGATGCTTTTGATGGTTTCTATCAGCTCATCATAAATACCTACAATGAAAGCAATGGTTCCTCCTGATACACCAGGAACTACATCGGCTGCACCCATGCTGATGCCTTTTAAGGTGATGAGTGCATAATCTTTCAGTTTCCTTTCCATATTTAACCTTTCAGGTTGAACAGTTCTTTAAAGTATTTGTCCAGTAAATGGATGCGTTCAGTCTTCGTACAATGCTTCATCTGTTCGTTAATTTCGTCGAGCATTGACTGAGGAATCGGAAGTTCGCTTCGTTGATTATACCAATTGGCCTGTTCGGCATTTTGCAGTAAGATGTAAGTGAGTGTGAAGCGTTCGTTCAGTTGAGGAAAATCTGGATCTATCTTCTCCACTTGCTTCAAGGCTGAGATGGAGTATTCGAACATAGCTCCCTCAAAACTATAATTGGCGATTTCCATCCATGTGGCGGCTTCCGGATTTAATTCAGCTGATTTGTTCCAAGTTTGAATGGCCTTTTGTGGGTCGCCTTCGTAGACGTACATCAAACCTCTGATCCAATAGCCTTCTGTGTTGAATGGATCCAATTCAATTGCTTTCTCACAGTATTGGATGATGAGTTCCTTGTTTTTCTCCATATCCAGGTTTTTCAGGCAGAGTGCTGCGTTGGAGAATACGGTCGACGTCATCAGGGGGTCTTTGGTGTTTTGGCTGGATTCAATGACAATTTTCAGATGTTCGTATCCTTCTTCCCATTCGCCTGCGTCGATTCTGGTAACTCCCATCAACGTGTGCATCAGGGTGGGAGTGATGGCATGATGCTTAAGGGCCATCGTATAACATTCCATCGCTTTATCGGCATTGTGCAGGGAGGAATAAGCATAGCCTTTCAGCATGTAGGCGTCGCCTAATTCATCGTCGGATACTAAAGCATAATCGCATGCCTCAATCGTTTTCTCGAAGTCTTGGAGTTCAAAATGACAACGAGCCAGTCCATACCAATAGGAGGCTGAATACGGATTGGAGTCAATCAGCTTGTTAAAGTAGACAATAGCCTTCTCGTATTCTCCGGTAGCAGAAAGCAAATCAGCTGTGATGGCACAATAGTCAATGTTGTCCGGATCCCATCGCCAGTGGGTCAGCCATTCGCGGGTCTTGTCCGTGTCTCCCGCGTCCAAATACATGTAAGCAATGTCGATAACGTTGACCGAGCTGAATTTGTCTTCTAGCTTGTCCAGTTCGAGTTCTGCTTCTTCCGGTTTCCCCTCTTCCAGTAGGAGTCGGGCTTGCAGGATGATGGCGTCATCCCTCACTTCTTCTATTTCTTGGGCTATCTTTCGGGCTTCGACTACCCTTCGCTTGTCCAGATGCTCGTATGCCAATTCTATCAGCAATGAGGTGTTACCGGGATGCAGTGTCAATGCATATTCCAGAAGGATTCTGGCAGATTTATATTTGTTATGTCGTGTATACCATTCTGCTAAGTCTGCAAAATCTTCTGCGTCAAAATAGATAGGCTGACCGTTGGCTTTGGCCATTTCGTAACGGTCGGCCATTTCTATTAACTTCTTATCTTGGCTTGATTGAAAGTTCTTGTTGATCATGTGTTCTTATTTGTTGATTTTACCCCATGTGTCTTTTAATCCTACGGTGCGGTTGAATACCATCTTTTCCGGCGTAGAATCGCGGTCGACATTGAAGTAACCGATACGTTGAAATTGTAAATAGGTCAGTGGCTTCATGCCTGCGGCAAACTTCTCGATGTAGCAGCAGGGAAGAATTTTCAAGGAATCCGGGTTGATGATTTCCTTCATGGCGGTCAGCGCATCGCAATTCTTGGCTTCGCGGATGGCAGCCAGTTCGTCGCGCGGATTCTCCACTTTCCACAAGCGGTCGTATAGGCGTACTTCGGCTTCCAGGCAATGTCCGCAGCTCACCCAGTGCAGCGTACCTTTTACTTTGCGGTTGGCACCGGGCATTCCGCTCTTGCTTTCAGGGTCGTATTCAGCATATACTTCTGTCACTTCGCCCTGTTCGTTCTTCTTGCAGCCCGTGCACTTCACGATGTAGGCGTTCTTCAGTCGTACTTCCTGGCCGGGGGTCATGCGGAAATACTTCTTCGGGGCGTCCTCCATAAAGTCTTCGCGCTCCATCCAAAGCTCGCGGCTGAACTCGATGATATGGCTTCCTTCTTCGGGGCGTTCGGGATTATTGATGGCTTCCAGTTCCTCCACTTGTCCTTCGGGATAGTTGGTGATGACCAGCTTCACGGGGTTCAGTACGGCCGAAATGCGGGTGGCACGTTCGTTCAAATCTTCGCGCACGGCGCTTTCCAGCAGGGCGAACTCGTTGAGGGCGTCATACGTGGTGTAGCCTATCTTGTCGATGAA
>CALUOT010000118.1 GCA_944322355.1 uncultured Bacteroides sp.
GCTGGCGTGGGTAATGCGTACACAGAATGTCATCGCTATCCCCAAAGCAAGCAGCATCGCCCATGTGGAGGAGAATGCCTGCAGCCTTGACATATCTCTGACGGAGGAAGACCTGCGCGACATCGACCGGGCGTTTCCGGCTCCCACGCACAAGATTCATTTAGCCGGGTGGTAATCGAGAGCTCATCACAAAAGTATTTTATTCTTACAAAAACATCCCCAAAGAAAGAACCGGCTAAAACAAGGTTACTACCATAGGGGGCGAATGTTAGTAACCTAAGGGGGGAATGTTAGTAACCTTCGGCCCGAATGTTAGTAACCTTCCCGTACCCCCTTCAGAAGCTGTTCTGAGAGGGGTATAGGAAATCCGGCAGCAGATGGTTATAAATATCAACAGAAAAACATAACGGGTCGTTTTAAAACGGATACCGGTTTTGCCACTCAATTCTGTGGGGCAATACTCCGTATTTCACTTTTTTATCGTATCTTTGCCACCCTAATCATCGAAATAACGTAAAAATGGAAACAAACAAGTACATCACTGTAGCCTACAAGCTATACACCGTCGAGGACGGAGAACGCGAATTCACCGAAGAAGCTACTGCGGCTCATCCTTTCCAATTCATCTCAGGACTGGGACTGACACTGGAAGCTTTTGAAAACCAACTGAAAGACTTGAAACCGGGCGATCGGTTCGACTTTACCATTGCCAGCAAGGACGCTTACGGCGAATATGATGACGACCACATCATCGACCTGCCGAAAGATGTATTCTTCATCGACGGCAAGTTCGACCACGAACGTATTGTGGCGGGTGCCATACTACCCATGCTCACCAACGACGGACAGCAAATCAACGGTAGTGTCGTAGAAGTGAAAGAGGACGTAGTAGTCATGGACATGAATCATCCCTTGGCAGGATGCGACCTGAACTTTGTGGGGGAAGTGATTACCAATCGTCCCGCCATCAATGAAGAACTGGCCGAAATGGCTCGCATGATGAGTGGCGGATGCGGTGGTTGTGGCGGCGGATGCGGAAGCGGATGCTGCGGTGACGGAGACTGTGGCGACGGTTGCTGCCATTGATTAGTGGACGAGTTGACAAGTTAACGAGACTACAAGGAATCCTTGTCCACTTGTCAACTCGTCAACCCTCAATTCTTCCCCGTCATGATGTCCAGCACCAGTTTGTCCGTCTCATTCATGCCTTTGGAGCCTATCCATGTCAAGTTGCGGATGCTTTGATCCACATCCTTATCAATAATCCCCTCCACCGAAGTGACACAACGACCCTCCATCGCCATAATGGCCGAAAGGACGGCAGTAGACACACCGGTAGTTACCTTCAAGGCACAACTGGGCTTGGCACCGTCACATATCATACCGGTCAGATTGGCTATCATGTTCTGCACGGCATACGTCACTTGCCGGTAGCCTCCCCCCATCAACCACGTGATGCCGCAACTGGAACCCGTAGCAGCTACCACACAACCGCATAAAGCCGACAGACGCCCCAAACTCTCCTTGATATAGATGACCGTCAGATGACTCAGCATCAAGGCACGTATCAGTTCCTCTTCCGACTTTCCGTTTTCTTCGGCATACACCACTACCGGTATCGTGGCCGATATACCCTGATTGCCACTGCCCGAATTGCTCATCACCGGAATCATGGCACCGGCCATACGGGCATCGCAAGCACCGGACGTGTACGAAAGGATATGCGAAAAGACACTGTCGCCCATCACCTTCTGCTCATAATTGCCACGCAACATCTTTCCCAATCCATGCCCATAGTCTCCCTGGAAAGAACGTTCGGCGGCGGCTTTATTCAGACGGGCTGTCTCCAGGATGAAACGGATTTCTTCCAAAGGAGCCGTAGTAGCAAAGTCATATACCTTGTGCAGGGTTAAGTCCACCGTGTCGGTTTCTTCCTCCCGGCTTGCGGCGGCCTGCTCATTCAGCCGGACTTCTTCGCCCCGTGCCACGTAGACGAAATGCGTATGCCCGCCTGCAATGATGGCCGTTGCCCGGTCCTGTCCTGCTTCGCAACTCACTTCGATGTACAACTTCTCTTCGATGTCTGGTTTCAGCGAAATCGTGATTCGCTTCTCGCTGATAAAAGCCTTGCCCGCCTCTACCGCTTCCGGCGTACAGTCTTTCAGCACTTCCAGCTGATAGGCCGACTTACCAATCAAGGCTCCTAAAGCAATGGCAATGGGTAGCCCTATCATCCCCGTACCGGGAATCCCCACCCCCATGGCATTCTTCAAGATATTGGCACTGAGCTGCACACGGATTCTTTCGGGCTTCATACCCAATGTCTCTGTAGCCTTGGCCACACACAGAGCCACCGCAATGGGTTCTGTACATCCGATGGCAGGCACCACCTCGCGCTTCACCAGGGCAATGATTTGTTTTCTTTCTATTTCGTTTATCATTTTGTCACTTGTTTTTCGTTGGGACAAAGGTAGGAAAAACGTTTTATTCGACAAATGTTCACCCTTTGTTTTTTAATAGCGTCTTTTAAGTTGACGAGTTTACGAAAGTAGAATGCTTTATAACATCTACTAACAGTTCATTTTTATCGACATTTTCACTATATTTGCGGAAGTATCAACCTAATAATGTATGAAGTATGAAGAAAGTAATTCAATTTTTATTGCTTTTCGTGTTGTCGTATGTCTTTGCGGCCTGTTCGGATGATGAGTATAAGGACTTGCAAATTCCAGATAAATCGTATGCGGGAGAAGTACAAATTTCCGGATACGTTTATTATCACGAAGCCGATGCTGCTTGGTATTTCAATCCGAATGATGAGGATTGGAGTAAATACTTCCATTTCTATTTCGAAGAAGGCGCTTCCATCCAAATCAATGACTATTCCCCCCATGTTCCTCTCAAAGAAATAGAAGGCGTTGAAAAGACTTTTGTTGGCCGACTGATTCTTTATGATTATGAAAGTAGTGCATTAGGAGCCACTTACTATTATGTATTCAATATTAGTCAAATTGAGTAAAAGGTCATGTCACAATGATTATACATGTTTAACCATAAAAAATAATAGCCTTATGAAGAAGAATCTAAAACTTTTATTACTTATTGTAGTGCCGCTACTGTTTGCGGCCTGTTCGGATGATGAGTACAAGGACTTGCAGATTCCGGGAAAGTCAATTGAAGCAACTGTTAAAGTTAGAGGATGCGTTTATAACGAAGATGGAACTTGGTATTTAGATACTGACCTAAGAAAGATAATATATACCTATGTAAATTTTGGCGATGAAGAAGGTGCTGTAATAAGGGTTAATAGTCATCCCTCCGATATAGATCTTGCAAGTATAGCGGGGGTTGAAAAAACGTTCACTGTAAAGTTTACTCTCTATAATATCGAACATGACGGTCCCCTTGCGATGATTTATTATTATGTAGCAGATATTTATGAGATTGAATAAGTTTAAGAACAAACCCAATATTAACTTTTAAAACGATTATCTTATGAAAAAAATTGTAAAATTACTATTGCTTTTCGTAGTGCCGCTGCTGCTTGTGTCCTGTTCGGATGATGAGTACGAAGACTTGCAGATTCCGGGAAAGACGATTGAAGAACCTGTGAAACTCACTGGTCAT
>CALUOT010000119.1 GCA_944322355.1 uncultured Bacteroides sp.
GCCGCAATCTTGTCTTGACCTCCATGGATATATGGAGAGGCTATATCTGAGCATCGTATGTACATATAATTACAACCGACCTCTTCTGCAAATTTTTCGGCAAAATATGTTTTTCCACATCCGGGAGGACCGTAGAAAAGTAATCCATTTGGCAAAGCCAGCCCCAATTCCTTCGCTTGCTCGGGATTTTTCAGCAAATCAATCACTTCTGAACGTAATTGTTCCTTGAGCATCTCCATGCCAGCAACATCCGCAAAACCATTTCCGGAGCGAGTCGATGATTTTGACAATTGCCTACTTTGTGTCGGTGAACTATGGCTAGAGTTACGACAAATTTTTATTTCGCCTGTTAAAGCCTTAATGAATTCTTCTGCATTCTTGAATCGGTCATCGATATTTTCAGCAAGAGCCTTATTTATGACCTCAACTATCGGGCTCCACAAATTGGTATCACTAAATTCTGGTACTTTAAGCGGTTTGCGCCGCTCGTTTAGGATGGCATCAATTAGGTTGTTACGATCTTGCTGAAACGGAGATAAATCTATAAAATGCGGTGGCAATCCAAACAATATATGGTATAATAGCACCCCAACTGAGTACAAATCGCTTTGTGCTGTAAAAACACCATTAAATGTTTCTGGAGCCATGTAAAATGGATTAAGTCCTTCCGTTAAAAAATCACGTTGACTTTGCTGGAGATATCTTGCATACCCAAAATCAATAATTTTGGGTGTGGGTATACTCTTTGATAGGTCCAGCATTATATTCTGAATGGTTAATTCATTGTGCATAATAGGTTGAGGCTTCGTGTGAAGATACCGAACTCCTTCCAATATGCCTAATGTAATTTGCCTGGCGTCATACAACGAGCATTGTCTCTCACGATTCACCTTTTCAGCAAGAGTTTCACCTACAATATAGTCATATACTGCATATGCTTTCTTGCACCCATTACATATTAACTCTCCATCATCATGAAGAGTTAATATGTTGGGATGATGTACATTTTTGACTATAGACAACTCCAAAATCTCCCCTCCTTCATCGAATTGTGTGCGATGGAGTTTCGAGTAATCAAATAATTTTAGGAAAAAGTTTTTCCCTGTCTCATCTTTTACCCTGTATGTTTCGGCGTATTTACTGTCCTTTACATGAAAGGTTACTATGTAGTTGCCTATGCGTTGTTTCTTGCTAAATGTAGGCATATTATAATGAACCTATGGTTGGCTTTTCGTTTTCCGGTATATCGAGAAGATCTATTACCGCCCGGACAATGGGTAACAGTTCTTCTGCGGTTGGGTTGTTTTGTATAATTTGCAGACCTTTGTTTAAAAGCGACCTCGCCTGCATGGGATCCTTCCATTTCAATGTTCCAAACGATTGAGAGTGATGATGGATAAATCCGATAATTTGATAGATATATGTCACTGCAAAAAACTGCTCGTGAATCCGCTTCAGAACAATTCTACCGTATTGTACGTCCTTTCTGGTTATGGCCTCATCGGCTTGTTTGCGTAAGCTCTCGATGGCCTCATCGTGTTTGTTGCCTAAATCATTGTTCGCCTTTTCAAGCCTATCAAATTCTTCTCGTATTTCCGTTTCCAAAGTATCCCATTCGTGATTTTTCTCGACACGTTCCAGTGCAATAAATGCACGTCTCAAATCTGCGAGCAAGTGCATCTTCCCGTCCTCGCTGTTTTTTTCATTGTCAAAACGCTTGTAAACATCCGTAATAATAGCATCTGCATCGTTAATTTCCGCATCACTAATACCTGATTGTTCTTTAAATCGGTTCAGTTGAGCCATGGCCTCATTTAAGCGTTGGGTTAATTCTTGAATATGAACGCCATCGCGCTGACCAATTTCAATCTCTTTTTCAATAGTTTCACCAATGACAGGGAATGTTGCCTCCAATCGCATCATTTGCGATCTGTCGACTTTGATAATGATATCAATATCGCTATTCATTGGTATAAGCGCAGGAACATCATCTCCGTTGATCTCCACGTTGCAGACATGATCATTATGTATGGCGCTTGTCCCTTCCGCATTAAATTCACCCAAATAGATAGGAATGATTAATCTGTCGGCTGCCATACCCGGACGAATTTGTTTAGGCGTTTTGAGCCCATTTTTAACCCCAACGGCAGGTATCTGTTGATTTTTCTCCAGTCCAGTTAATGGCATGAACACGTCTTTGTCAATTATTTCGTCATGTACTTCAATGCCAATATTATATGGAAGAACTGCATTGCCTATTTTCGTTCCCTGTACGATTGTGATCTCATTGGGGAAACACGGAATAATATTGCCGCTATTATCATACGCAACAATAGCAAATGTGTTAGCTTTCCCTTCTATGAGTTGGCATTCTATGACATCTCCAATTTCATTAATTTCGACTTTGCCGCTTGACCATGCTTTATCCCCTCGGATCAATTCAATATATAATTGAGAAGGTAGAGGCATTGACGAATCTTTTGACGAGGCCTTGACCGTTACAAATTCGAGTGTCTCCACCGTATTTGATTCGTATTGCACCTCAAGAGCAATGAACCCTGATTTAGATTCAGTCGTGGCCTCGCAGTCAATACCAGAAGCATATAATGCAGCACCTCGAGCGACCGCAGTCATCGGATCAATGCTTGTATCCACATTCGGAGTTATCTGCTCACGAAGCATCTGTCTGAGTACGGGTGAGTATGTAGGACCACCAACAAGAATAAGGGTATCCAATTTACCAGCAAGATTATTTCTGCTGATAAGTTGTTTGCATATGTCTATGGCTTTCTGGAAAATAGGAGCAACTACCGGCTTAAGTTGTTCCTCCGTGATGATCATATCCAGTTCCAATTCATTCCCTTCATCGTCATCGCCGAATTCATCTAATTGTGATGTGATGTCACATTTAGGCTTAAATGATAGTTGATTTTTTGCCTGTTCAGCGTAGAATTTCATGGCATCTCGCAGAATCTCTCGTTTGGAATCGTCTGCAAGAATGCAGTCAATCGAAAAATGTTCTTTCAAGTATGGAATAATAATTCCATCAACAATCGCATAGTCTAGATTCTTTCCGCCCAGATAATTGTCACCTTCAGTGTCAACGACTTGCATGATGCCCTCCTCAACCTTTAATAGGGCAGCGTCAAAAGTTCCGCCACCAAAGTCGAATACCATCCAATAGCCGTCTTTTTTGGTTGTACTAAGCCCGTATGCCATAGAGGCAGCAATAGGCTCCTGCAGGAGTTCGCAATGTGTAATACCCGCCAATGTTGCAGCTCGTTTTGTTGCTGCAATCTGGTCTGTTTTGAATTTCGCAGGGATAGTTATGACGGCCGATGTTATACTTTCTTCTGTGATGAAAGAGCGCAACGTTTTAAGCACCTCGGCCGAAAGCGCCTCCGAAGAAAAACCGCGCCCCATATACGAACTCATATATTGGGTGGAAGAACCCATTGTTCGCTTAAACTCAATGTATACATTTTCTTCACCTCTAGACCATTTTTTTGTGGCTTTAGACTTATCTTGGCGTAAATCGTTATATGCACTATCTCCGACTCGGATAATTCTTTTTTTAGTATAAG
>CALUOT010000120.1 GCA_944322355.1 uncultured Bacteroides sp.
GTTGCTCATTAACATGCAGAACACGTGGAATGCCGTGACCGATGCCTACAAGCAAGTGCAGATAGCCATCGAGTCCATCGGTCAGGCCACGGAGAACCTGCGTCTACAGACCGACTACTACCATGCTGGCACTTGCACCATGAGCGACCTGCTCGAAGCGCAGACCCTCTATCAGCAAAGCCGCGACAAGTATGTGGAGAGCTATGCGCAATATGAAGTCAGGAAACGGGAATATCTTCAGGCTACCGGGCGATAAACCCGCCCGGCTGCCAGCTGGGTGTGAAAAAAGGTAAAATAGGACAAAATTGTAACGGGATAGATGCCTTGAATGTGACATATTTTTGCTTTCTTCGCATAGATTACAACAATGTATTACTATAACTGATAATAGAAAAGCAAATATGGACAAGAATGTAATTGGACTCAATGCAGGTGTGCTATGGAACCTGCTTGCAAACAACAAATTGTGGGAGATGCACGAATTGCAGAAAGCATCTGGTCTGGACACCCCCGAGTTCTTCGCTGCCTTGGGTTGGTTGGCTCGTGAAGGGAAGGTTGACTTTGGCCATGACGGAGAAAATGGCGATGAGACGGTTACGTTGATGGTAAGTATCTATTATTGATTTTAGGCTTATGACAGTATCTTTGGAATTAGCCTTGTTGGTCGGTTCACTGCTTATCTTCGGCAGTATTCTTATCAGTAAGACGGGATATCGGTTCGGTATCCCGACTTTGTTAATGTTTCTTCTGGCCGGTATGATCTTCGGATGCGACGGTTGCGGCCTTCAGTTCGACGATGCCAAACAGGCACAGAACATTGGTACCATAGCTTTGAGTATCATCCTCTTCAGCGGCGGTATGGATACCAAATTCGGCGATATACGTCCGGTGATGTATCCGGGTATTGCTTTGTCTACTATTGGTGTGTTACTAACGACATTGTTGACGGGCTTTTTTATTTATTTGCTTTCGGGGTTTTCTCATGCGGAAATAAGTTTTACGTTGCTGAGTTCGTTATTGTTGGCTGCTACGATGTCTTCTACAGATTCGGCTTCGGTGTTCAATATCCTACGTACGCAACGAATCAATCTGAGGAACAACCTTCGTCCCATGTTGGAGTTGGAGAGCGGTAGTAATGACCCTATGGCTTATTTGCTGACCATTGTGTTGATACAGTGCATCCAGTTGGGCGATTTTTCAGTCGGTTCAATAGTCGGTTCGTTCGCATTGCAGTTTGTTGTAGGTGGTTTGGGCGGTTTCCTGTTCGGTAAGGCAGTCGTATGGTTGGTGAACCGCATTGGCTTGAAGAATACCGAACTTTATCCCGTGCTGATGGTCAGCTTTGTGTTTATCATCTACTGTTCGGTGTTCTTGTTGAAAGGAAATGGATATTTAGCCGTGTATATTGCCGGGCTGGTGATAGGTAACAGCCGTTTGTATCACAAAAAGGAGATCAGTACGTTTCTCAGTGGTATGACGTGGTTGCTGCAAGTGATGATGTTCCTCATTTTGGGGCTGTTGGTTGTTCCGCACGAGATGTTGGATGTGACGGTAACAGCTATTCTGGTCAGTCTATTCATGGTACTGGTAGCCCGACCGCTTAGTGTGTGGGTCAGTCTTCTTCCCTTCGGCGAACGCATCAACAATAAGTCGAAGTTGTTCATATCCTGGGTTGGATTACGTGGAGCTGCTCCTATTATTTTCGCTACTTATCCAGTAGTGGCAGAGGTCGAAGGAGCGAATCAGATCTTCAACATCGTATTCTTTGTCACCCTATTGTCGTTGCTTTTCCAGGGCATGTCTCTATCGAAGGTGGCTCATAAGCTGGATTTATGCGATCCGGTTTCTAAGAAAGAAGATTTCTTCGGTATTGAGTTTCCCGACACGATGGACAGCAGCTTGCACGAGCTTCCTTGTACGCCCAAGCTGTTGAGGCAGGGCGACCGCATCCGGGATATACCTTTCCCCAAAGGCGTCTTGGTAATGTTAGTGAAACGGGACGAGCGTTTCTTGGTACCTAACGGAGATTTGCAGCTGAAAGTGGGCGACATTCTGCTTTTAGTGGCACAAGATGGTTCCGAGACTCAAAAGGTTTCTTCACTATCCCATTAACAGAATGTATATGAGAGGTAAGATTCATATTTCTTTTCTTTGTTTTTTATTTATTGTTACTTGTAGTTTGGCTCTTGCAGGCGAACGTCCGAAAGTGGCGGTAGTGTTGAGTGGCGGTGGAGCCAAAGGTACGGCTCATATCGGCGCTTTGCGGGTGATAGAAGAGGAGGGGATTCCTGTCGACTATGTGGTGGGCACCAGTATGGGCTCTATCATCGGCGGGCTATATGCCATCGGCTACACGCCCGACCAGATGGACAGCCTGGTGATGGCGCAGGACTGGGAATGGCTCTTGTCCGACAAGCAGAAACGGACCAGTCAAACCGTCACCCGGCAGGAAGTCGAGGAACGCTACCTTCTTTCTTTTTCTTTGAAAGGAGATCCCCGGCGCAAACAGCAACTGCCCGATGCCCTGGTGACGGGTATCAATATCAATAACATGTTCAACAATTTGACCATTGGCTATCACGACTCGCTGTCGTTCGACCGTTTGCCCATTCCTTTTGCCTGTGTGGCAACAGATGTGGTGGATGGCAGTGAGGTGGTGATAGACCGTGGGGTGCTGGCCGAGGCCATGAGAGCCAGTATGGCTATACCGGCCGTGTTCGCTCCTGTACGCAAAGACGGTATGGTATTGGTAGATGGCGGATTGGTGAACAATTTTCCCGTAGACATTGCTCGACGGATGGGGGCGGATATTGTTATCGGGGTGGATGTACAGGAAGGACTACAGCCGGAAGAGAAGCTGACAGGTTTGTCGCAAATCCTCACACAGATTGTTGACATAGCCTGCCAGAATAAGTATCAAGCCAACCGGGCTGAAACGGATGTGTATATTAACGTGAGTTCGATATAAGGAGTAAAAATATTCGTTTGAAAATTAGGAACATAGCGATAAAAGCATTAAATTTA
>CALUOT010000121.1 GCA_944322355.1 uncultured Bacteroides sp.
GGAGAACTTTAAATTCGCCTTATTTACCTGTTTATCAGTATACTATAATTCACAAAGGATATGCATGTCTTAGAGAAGAATGTTGATATTGGAAAAATTAGCTATTGAGAGAAAATTAGCTGTCAACGGGTATAAATTCTTCTTTGAATAATTATTTTATCCTCGATGTGGTGTAATTTACTTAAATCTTCATATGGTCGAGTGGCGAACATCCTGACCGAAGATGCCAAAGGCTATACTTTTATATATAAGGACGATTATTGGTTTACTTGATTTAGCCAGACAGTACGGCATGGTTGAAGATTTTGAGATTCTGCAATGAATTGTTGTTATTTCTAACTATGAATTTCCGATTCATTCCACCCCCTTCCAGAAGGTCTCCTGAGGCGGTTCCCGGAAGGTTACTAACATAAGGGCCGAATGTTACTAACATTCCCCCTCTATGTTACTAACATTCGGCGTCCAGGGTAGTAACCTTGTTTTAGCCAGACAGTTTCCTATAGTATAATTTGTAAAAGAATTGGAAAGCATGAGCTATACTCCTTCCCGTACTATTTTTGCCTCAAAACATACTTTGTTCGGATGGGAAACAAAGTTAGTTTCTCATCCAAACTATAGGCTTATCGTTTGACGAAAGCGATGATTTTCCGGTTGGCCTGGTCAATCTTTTCGTTTTGAAAAGGCTTCAGATACATTTCCGTCACCGATATGGACGAATGGCCCATCGCTTCAGAGATGATGCCCGGATGAATTTCGCAATGATAGGCCAACGTGGCCCAAGTGTGGCGCGCCGTATAAGTACTCAGGCGGGTATGAATCTTCAAGTAATCCCCTAACTCCACCAACTTATAGTTAAACTGACGTAAGGCCGACTGATACTCGCGATAAGCTTTCTCTGTGTCCTTGTGTTCACGAAGGATAGAGAATAAATAAGGAGAATCGGAGTCCCGGTTTTGAGTCTTATGTAGGATCGTCAGAGCTTCCGGAAGCAGATGGATGGTGAGCAGCTTACCGGTCTTGCGCCGCTTATAGCTCAGGATATCCCCGCAAAGGTCTGTTTTACGCAGAAATGCCAAGTCGACAAAGGGAAGTCCGCGCAAAAGGAACATCAGGGCAAACAAAGCGCCTGTTTCACACAAATCGTAGGATACTTTTTTCCAATTCTCTTCTTTTTCCAACCACAACAACAACCGTTTGATGTCCGAACAGGCCAAAGCCCGTTTCACATGGGAACGAGCTCCCGTATGTACATGCTCAAACAGACGTGGCACGTAAGGCACACGATACGTATCCACACCTCGATTGTAAGCCGAACGCAAAGAACGCATGTATGTTGCTATGGTATTCCAACTACGACCTCGTCGATGCAAATGTTGCTCAAAATGTTTCAGCACAGACGGACTCAAGTCCTCCATCCGAAAATCAGGATTGCCGCAAAATGTCAAGAAGGCATTTTGGGTTGACTGATAAATGTGGGCGCTTCCCCACTGCTCATTGTCTCGAAAATCTTCAATCAGGGACGTAAATAGATCCCGTAAAATAAGTTCTTTCATCATTTCTCGATAATATTAACTAAACTTTTTGGGAATTATAATATTTTTCGCCATCTTTGCATGAGAATAAAATCAATTTTAAATTGAGTTAAAATGAAAACGATGAGAAATTTCATGCTGGTTGTCATGTTGCTTTGCGCAACGGGCATTTCTGCCCAGCAAACGACGGGTGAAGGGACTTCACAGCGTCGTATCAAGGAAGAGGGCAAGACGCTCTTCGATCCCTATTTCTTTATGCAAATTCAGGGAGGTGTAGGACATACAATCGGTGAAGGCGATTTCGGAGACTTGATTTCGCCGGCAGCGGCCTTGTATGTAGGTTATAAGTTCAATCCGTGGTTTGGATTGCGTGCCGGTCTCAGTGGTTGGCAAGGCAAAGGGGTATGGGCCTCTCCTTACCAAGAGTATAAGTTTAACTATTTGCAGGGTAATGTCGATGCCATGTTCGACTTATGCAACCTCTTTGGTAAGTTCAAGGCCAAAAGAGTGGTCAATCCTTATCTCTTTGCCGGTATCGGCGTGAACGGTGCGTTCAACAACGACGAAGCCGTGGCATTGCATAACGCAGGCTACCCCCTGGCCAACTTGTGGACCGACAGCAAAGTATTCGTGGCAGGCCGCATGGGCTTGGGTATCGACTTCCGTCTGGCCGACCGGGTTAACTTCAACATTGAAGCCAACGGCAATGTGATGTCTGACAAGTTCAACTCCAAGAAAGCCGGCAATGCTGACTGGCAGTTCAACCTGATGGCAGGTTTCACCATCAAGTTCGGCAAGGGGTATAAGAAGACCGAACCGGTGTACTACGAACCCGAGCCGGTGGTTACTCCTGAACCAGTAGTTGAAAAGAAACCCGAACCGGTGGTTGAAAAGAAACCCGAACCAGTCGTAGTAGAGCCAATCAAGCGCGATGTATTCTTTGAACTGAACTCATCTGTCATTCGTGCTTCCGAAATGGGCAAAATCGACGAGTTGGTTAAATTCTTAAACGAGAATCCGAATGCTAAGGTAGAGATTTGCGGGTATGCCGACGTGAAGACAGGTAACGAGAATATCAACATGCGCCTTTCTCAGAAGCGTGCCGATGCTACAGCCGAGGCTTTGAAGGCCAAAGGTATTGCAGCCGACCGGATAAAAGTGGAATACAAGGGAGATACTGAACAACCCTATTCGGTGAACGAGCAGAACCGTGTGGCCATCTGCGTAACACAATTATGATAATTATCATAAATATATTAAAAGAATAAGCAGGCGTTGAAGAGGCTCCCGACGTAAAAGAATACGTCAGAAGCCGCTAAAACGCCTGTTTACGAACTTTTTTTCAAAAAAAAAGGGTATTATTTGCACAGTTTTGTAAAATAATGTATGTTTGCACGTCCGTAATT